>VFJR01000015.1 GCA_009885945.1 Anaerolineaceae bacterium | reverse complement strand
GCCCGTGCTTGGTCATCGAGAACAAGATTGCGATTCGCTTGATACCCATCAGTCTTTTGCGCGCCGGGCGCAACATAGATCATACCCTGCCACACAGAGCGGCTCTTCCCTTGTAACGCACCTTTGAAGAGCAAATCACTGGTCGTACGCGGCGCAAGATGGTTTTGCTGAGTATCGTGGTCAAGGTGCTGACCATCTTCGGTGAAATAAAAACCAGACATACGTCCAACCGCGCCTTCACCCGCTAAATCTAATTCTGTGAAGTTCTTGGTGATGCGCGAACCAACCGCGCCGAAGATCCAATCTAAATTGCCGCCGCGTTCAACACGAGCGCGTTCGTGCGAAAAATTCCACACATTTTTTCCCCAGGATTGTAATTCTACAAATTTAAAGTTTGCATTCTCGCCAACTTTAATTTCAACAATGCCAGCGTGCATAGATGCAACAGATTCAGTTGGCGAAGCAAATTCATGCACATAAGTTGCGGATGCGCCTTCCTCAATTAATACTAATAAGTGAGAGACGTGTGCAAGATTAGCGCCCGGTCCCCACAAGACGGAATGAAACGGCTGTTCAATGTGTACATTTTTTGGCACATACAACAACACACCATTTTCAGCTAACGCACCCGCCATCGAAGCAAACTTACCCTCTTCAATATTAACGGTCTTTCCTAATATTTTTTCAACGATCTGCAGATGTTTTTCAGAGGCGGTTTTGAAATCGGTAAAAATAACGCCTTTTTTTGCGATTGATTCATCCAGGTCAATTGTAGAGCCGCCGGGAAACAGGATAATTTGTCCGCCATGTTGGTCTGCAACAAGGGGTTTCAACAGATCTTCTGTAACAGATGGCAAATCAAGATGCGCGTCTTTTGCGGGCAACTTAAATACATCAATGGGCAAATTATGGATATCGGTACGACGCCACGCTTCTAACGACGTGTCGGGTAGATTCTGCTTCTTGAACAGTTCCCACGCTGAGGCGCGGTAAGAAGCGACAACTCCGCTGGATGCGGGGATGTCGGCTTGAGTGAACTTAAAATCTTTTGCGGCGGATTCGCTCCGTCGAGTTCTGGATACAGTAACTTTTGGTTTCTCTTGCATATTCTTTTCCGTTTGAACGTTTGAACGTGGGAACGTTCAAACGTGATAACTTGCTAACCTATTGAGCCTTCCATTTGAAGTTGAATTAAGCGATTCATTTCTACTGCATATTCCATCGGCAATTCTTTGATCAAAGGCTCAATGAAACCAGAGACCACCATACTGGTGGCTTGCTCTTCGGTAAGACCGCGCGACATTAAATAAAAGAGTTGTTCCTCGCCCACTTTGCTAACGCTGGCTTCGTGACCAATGGTGACATCGTCTTCGTCAATTTCAATGGTGGGATATGTATCTGAACGAGACTTGGGGTCAAGCAAAAGAGCATCGCAAACCACATTGGATTTGACACCCTTCGCGCCTTTATACACTTTGACCATGCCGCGATACGAAGCGCGTCCGCCGTTTTTGCTAATAGATTTGGATGTGATCTTGCTGGTGGTGTTGGGCGCAAAATGAATCATTTTTGAACCCGCGTCTTGTACCTGACCCGCGCCCGCAAATGCCATTGAAAGCATTTCGCCGCGCGCGCCAGGCTCCATGAGATAACAAGATGGATATTTCATAGTGAGTTTGGAGCCGAGATTTGCATCTACCCATTCATGCGAGGCGTTGGCAAAAACCTTTGCACGTTGAGTCACAAGATTGAACACGTTGGTAGACCAGTTTTGAATGGTCGAATACCGTGAGCGCGCATCTTTCTTAACGATGATTTCAATTACACCGCTATGGAAAGAGTTGGTGGTGTATTGAGGCGCTGTGCAATTGTGCGAAATAACACCTTCGGCAACATACGATTCATCTTCTTCAACTGAAAAATTGAAAACTTCTGTTTCCATTTCTTGAACAGTAATTTCTTTAATAGGTACATAAAGGAAATTCTCGTCCATTGAAAAAGGAGAACCGCTGAGGTCGCCAGCAGGAGCGTTTACGCCAACAATTTCACCAAATTGCACGTTGAAAGGCGACGCAATTACAACAGCATAAATGTTCTTACGAGGAAAAATTCGCTTCTGCAAATTAACGGAAGCCGCAATGCCGAGCCTTAAGCAAGCATCACGAAAAGCATATGCCAACTCTTGGGAAACAGAGTTATAGCGAAACATATTCTTCTTGGAGTCGTAACTGCCATCCCCGCACCACATACCTTTTATTAACTCAGCTAACAAAACAGAGCCAGCGCTAGTCACCCACTCAGGAATATGTTTTTCATATACATTTGAGCCAAATTCACGCGCAAAGGTACGCGCAACTTCAGTAGATGATAGGACAAGAGTTTGTCCGTTTTGGCGTGGCGCATTTGCAATTGGAGATTTGCCAAAATAACGCTCAATTAATTCTTTTGCATCAGCAAGGTAATCTGTTTCATCTACATGGAAAGACAAAGAAACATAATGTTCGTTATCTACGTGACCTTCCGCAAAGTAATAGCCAAGCAATCGGAAGAAATCTGGTTCATAAGGTAAATTAACTTGACGATCTACCGGAGCATGACGCCCACGCCCTAAAGGAACTGTAACACTATGGGCAAAAGCAGGCTCTGCAACTGGCTGTGGAATTGGGATTGCCAAGTAGTCGCCAACTTTTACTGTTTCAGCAAATTTCCAATGGGGTTGAAAATCCTTGTTCCGTTCATTTTCTTTTTGGCGAGGAACAACCAATAAAGGATGTTCTGCTGTAACTTGTAGCTCACGACCACTATCGCCATATACTTTAATGTTGTAAATATCGCCATGATAAGGGCGCTTCATAGTGTTATAAACACGGCGATAACGCCCTTGATGAGTCATTACTTCGTCGCCAACTACGATTTGCTCAATTGGCTTTTCACCATTTCGAGTGCGTACATTTGCACCAGCAAGGAAACAGCCTTCGACATAATGTACTGAAGCGCCTTCATCTACAATGATGAGCGTGCGTTCAAATTGACCGACGTTAGCGGTGTTCAAGCGGAAATACGCCTGAAGAGGTAAATCTACTTTGACGCCTTTGGGAATGTAGACGAATGATCCGCCAGACCAAACCGCAGAGTTGAGCGCGGCAAATTTATTATCTTCGGGCGGGATGACGGTGCCAAAATATTCTTTGAATAAATCAGGATATTGTTTTAAGCCGTCTTCGATCGAAAGAAAGATGACGCCTTGTTTTTCAAGATGCTCAAGAATAGAGTGGTACACCATTTCGCTTTCATATTGCGCGCCCACGCCCGCTAAGAATTTTTGCTCGGCTTCGGGGATGCCTAATTTGTTGAAAGTGTTTTTAATGTCATCGGGAACATCGTCCCAATTCTTTTCACTTTTTTCGGTGGGCTTGACGTAGTAAAAGATATTCTCAAAGTCAATTTCTTCGAGAGTGGGTCCCCAATTTGGCATGGGGCGTGTAATGTAATGCTCATAAGCTTTGAGGCGAAAGTCGAGCATCCACTGCGGTTCATTTTTCATGCGTGAAATGTTTACAACGACTTCGCGGCTTAATCCACGTTCAGATTTGAAGACGTAATTATCATCGCGGTCGTGAAAACCATATTTATAGTCATCTATATTTTCGAGAAGTTTATTATCGTCGGGTTTGACTTCTTCTATCATGGGAGTTCTCCACTGAATTCGGTACTCGGAAAACCGAATATCGAATATCCAATAACTTTCTTAGGCTGGTTCTTCGTATTTCTCGCGCACCCAGTCATAGCCATTTTCTTCGAGGTGCAGGGCTAGGTCGGCGCTGCCGCTTTCAACGATGCGTCCGTCCAGCATAATGTGGACGAAGTGCGGTTTGATGTAATTCAACAGGCGTTGATAATGCGTAATGACCAGCACCCCAAGTTCGGGACCGGAAAGAGCGTTGACGCCCTCAGAAACGATGCGAAGCGCATCAATATCCAAACCTGAGTCTGTTTCATCTAAAATGGCGATCTCTGGCTTGAGAGTTGCCATTTGCAGAATCTCGGCTCGTTTCTTTTCGCCGCCAGAGAAGCCGTCATTGAGATAACGACCCGCAAAGGTATGATCCATCTTGAGGGTGTCCATTTTTTCTTTTAACATCTTGCGGAATTCAGGAATTGGCATACCTTTATCTTCGGGGTTGTCGGCGCGGCGGCGGGCGTTGAGCGCGGTACGCAAAAAGTTTGCGACAGTAACGCCGGGGATGGCGACAGGATATTGAAACGCCAAGAACATGCCCAAACGGGAGCGTTCGTCAGGCTCCAACTCAAGGACGTTTTGGTCTTTGAAAATGATCTCGCCTTGGGTAACGGTGTAATGAGGATGCCCTAACAAGGTGTACGCCAATGTGGATTTGCCCGTGCCGTTGGGTCCCATAATTGCGTGAATTTCACCCTGTTTGATCGTGAGCGACAGTCCCTTTAGAATTTCTTTGCCTTCAATACTTACATGTAGATTCTTGATCTCAAGTTGAGACATTATTTACGTAACTCCTTAAAATTAAGCCATTACTGGCGTTTTTAACACTGAAAGGGCATTATAGCGTCCAGAATGGGATTTGTCAATATTTATGATATTTTTCTAGTATATTAATTTCTACAAGCTCAAATAGGTACTTTTTAAGCTGATAAATTTGCGCAGCCACATAAGTATATAATAAGCAAGCCTATCCCCTACCTGCTCTTACTTATTAATTTTATATTTTCTATTCCTATTTCATTAGGGTATAGCAAGAAAGGCATTCTTACTTCTAAAGTAAGAATTAGTCAAAAGTACTAAATCAGGTTAAAATAAACTGCTTAACACTGCTGTCATATCTTGAAACGCGGTATTCATTTACAATATATTTATTCGGCTTGCGATCCATAATTCAAGCCATGCTCTGCCTAGGCATTGTCAGAAGGTTTTTTCAGAACCAGGCGGAGAATCAAACGGAGAAATTTCCATGCACCTAAATTCAAGGTTTACCTTTAATCTTATTACGATCTTAGCCTTGCTGGCTCTCCTGCTGGGCAGCTCGCTAGGGGTAACGCCCGCATACGCAACGCCAGATCCCGACTTTGTGATCACCGTCAAAACGGATAACGCTGGAGATTCCTCCGACACTGAGTTCATCATCCCCACAAATGGCATTGGTTATGACTATAAAGTGGTTTGCGATGATGTCAACTTTCCGGGTGTGGTTTCCAATGCACAATCGAACAATAATTACACCTGTACTTATGCCGCTGCGGGCACTTATACCATCCGCATTAAGGACAACAGCGGTCTCAACACAGGCTTCCCCAGGATCTATTTCGGTAACGCTGGTGACAAACTAAAACTGCTGACCATCCAAAATTGGGGCACGGGTATCTGGACTTCGATGCATGAGGCGTTTTACGGATGCGCCAACATGACCATGACCGCCACTGACAACCCAGTTCTCTCGGGCGTCACAGACATGTTTGCCATGTTCCGCGACGCAGCTTCATTCAATGGAAATATCAGCGGCTGGAATACCAGCACTGTCACCAATATGAGTGCTATGTTCTACGGCGCAACATTGTTCAATCAACCCATCGGCAGCTGGAATACCAGTAATGTGACCGACATGAATGCCATGTTCGTCGATGCAAGCTCTTTCAATCAACCCATCGGCAATTGGGACACCGGGCAGGTGACCAATATGAACAATATGTTCAGCCACGCAACTGCCTTCAATCAGAACATCAACTACGACCCGTTGGTGGGTCCAAGATGGGATACCGCCAACGTAACGACCATGGCTGGTATGTTCAACACTGCGACCGCTTTTAATGGGGATATCAGCGACTGGGATGTCTTCTCTGTGACGAACATGAATGCTATGTTCGCGAACGCACAAGCATTCAATCAGGATATCAGCAGCTGGGACACCAGCGCTGTCACCAATATGAGCTTGATGTTCTATGGAGCAGATGCATTCAATCAGAACATCAACTACAGCGCGGTTGGACCAAAGTGGGATACTGGTAATGTGACCGATATGAGCTATATGTTCACTGGTGCAGATGTTTTCAATGGGAATATTAGCGGCTGGGACACCAGCGCTGTCACCGATATGTCTTCCATGTTCAATGGCACACCTGCATTCAATCAGAATATTAGCGGCTGGGATACCAGTTCTGTGACCAATATGAGTCAAATGTTCATGAATGCATCTGCCTTCAACCAGGACATCAACTACAGCGCAGTGGGTCCAAAATGGGACACCGGCGCTGTCACCGATATGGGCAATATGTTCAAATACGCAAGCGCCTTCAATGGCAATATCAGCGGCTGGAACACCGGTAATGTCACCAATATGCTTAGCATGTTTCAATATGCAGTTGCATTCAACCAGGATATCAGTAATTGGTCCACAGGCAGAGTCACCAATATGAGCTATATGTTCTTCAACGCAAGCGCCTTCGATCAGAACATCGGTAATTGGGATATGGATAGTGCGCAAACTATTAGCTATATGTTCTACGATGCAACATCCTTCGATCAGGACCTCAGCGCATGGAATGTAGCTGGAATCATGTTTGCAGACGATATTTTCTACGGTGCAACCCTCTCTACCACTAACTACGATGCCCTGCTCAACGGCTGGGACGCACAAACCCTGAACAGTAGTATCTTCTTCAGCGGTGGGAACAGTACCTATTGCAATGGCAGTACCGCCCGAGCCCACATGATCGCGTCTGACTTATGGACCATCACTGATGGAGGTATTGACCCTGCTTGTGTGTATGTGCTTTCCATTGTGCGCGCCTCCACCGACCCCACCAGCGCCCAAACCGTCTTATACACTGTCACCTTTAATCAGCCCGTCAAGGGTGTCAGCACGGCTGACTTCTTGCTCACCACCACCAACCTAACAGGCGCTTCCATCGTTTCCGTCAGCGGCTCAGACGCGACCCGCACTGTCACCGTCAAGCCCGGCTACGGCAAAGGTTCTCTTCATCTTGACCTGCCTGTAACAGCCACCATTACCGACATGTCCGGCACCAACCCGCTGCTCGGTCTGCCTTTCAGCGGCCAAACTTATATGGTCAACAAGCAGCTTACCTACAAATCACAAGGCGCCAACGACGGCTGGATCCTTGAATCATCAGAGGTTAGCAACTTGGGCGGCACGATGAATAGCAGCGCAGCTACTTTTAACCTGGGTGATGATTCAGCGAATAAACAGTATCGCGCCATCCTTTCCTTTAATACAGCTGCCATCCCTGATACCGCAACAGTTACCAAAGCTACGATCAAAGTGAAGAGCGCCGGTGTCACTGGACCCCTTGCCGACCCAATATCTACCTTCCTAGGATTTAAAGTTGACATCATGAATGGTACGTTCGGATTACCCGCTTTGGAACTCACAGATTTCAATGCAACTGCTGGTAAAACGTATGGCTCGTTCACTACAGCTTTGGTCTCAGGTTGGTATAGCATTGACCTGGCTGGTCCCAACGCCTACGTCAACAAACTGACCACCAACAGCGGTTTGACTCAGATTCGCCTGCGCTTCACTACGGATGATAACAATGACCTCATCGCCAACATTCTGGCATTGGTCAGTGGCAATACCGCCACATCCACGGATCGTCCGCAGTTGATCATTCAGTATTACGTGCCGTAGGGCTGAACAAGTCTTATTCACAAACACATGCCCGTTGCATCTAAAGTGCAACGGGCATTTGTTTCATTAAAAGGCAGGTTTCAAATTACAATTTTGTAGTGTGCTTTTGTACTAAAGTACTGCTATTTAAGTTGATGATACGTGGTAAAGTTTAGTTATTAACATGAATATTTTGAAGCGAAAAAGGATATTATGAAAACCATACGCACGAATTCAAGTTTACGCAAGATCTTATCAATGACATTGCTGATCACACTGCTGATTTCCACCTTCGGGAGCGGCATGGCAAAGAAGGTTTCGGCGCAGGAAACTGTTGACGAAACAGGAGCCAGCCTAACGGTAAGCCTGAGCGCGGGTCAATTAACGTTTGGCGCGGCAGATGAAGTGCTTGTGCGCGTGACACTCACAAACCCAAGCGATCAGCCCGTCAAGATTCTTAAATGGTTCATACCGTCCAGTGATCATTCTGAAAATTTATTTAACATTTCTGTAGATGGACAAGCCGTGCCTTATATTGGCGCAATTTACAAACGCGCAGCTCCTAGCGCAGATGATTACATGACCTTCGCCGCCGGAGAAAGCTTAACTGCTGACGTAAGCCTAGACGCTTCCTACAACCTAACTGTTTCTGGGAATTACTCGGTTGCCTATTATGTAACTTCCGATTCGCTCTATCTAAATGAAAGCACTGGACGCAACAGACCAACCCTTGCCAACACTTTGACTTCGGACAGCCTTGACCTATATATTGAGGGACACCCAGCCCCGCAACTCTCTCCTGTGAATCCTGACCTTGTTACCGCCAGCGGATCCAACGCCTTTACCGGTTGTTCTCCATCTGAGATAACCGCTTTGACCTCCGCCCGCACAACCGCTGCTTCTTATAGCGCAGACGCAGTTACTTATTTCAACAACGCTCAACAAGGCTTAAGATATCAATATTGGTTTGGAACGTATGATGCAACCCGATACAACACAGTTAAATCTAATTTTTCGGCAATAAAAAATTATGCCGACTCAGCCGCGATTAATTTTGATTGTGGATGCGCAGACGCTCCCTATGAAAGCACTTACGCCTATGTGTTTTCTAATGACCCATCTAAAATCTACTTATGCGGCGCATTTTGGTCTGCATCTACCAGCGGAGCAGACTCGAAAGCTGGAACTTTAATTCATGAAATTTCCCATTTCGATTCTGTAGCTGGAACGGATGATGTTACATATGGATATGCCCCCTCTCACGGCTTGGCACCCGCAAGCGCGATTATCAACGCAGACAGCCACGAATATTTTGCAGAAAACACTCCCTCCCTTGAAACAACGGGCGCTCCTGCTCCTGTCAGCAACAATTTACTGCTAGACCCAAGCTTTGAAGCCTACGACTTAGTAAGCAGTCCATGGGCACAAAGCTCCACAACCTTTGACACCCCCTTATGTACACTCGCAGATTGCGGAGGCGTCGGACCACGCACAGGCACCGTGTGGAGTTGGTTCGGTGGTACTACTGTAAACCCTGAAGTCGCCTCTCTTTCACAGAGCGTAACCTTCCCCAGCGGCGGCGGTGCTTTGTTGAACTTTTATCTATGGATGGGCGCCCAACCTGTCGGCAGTGACTCAACTGACAAGTTAGTAGTACGAATTGACGCCACCCAAAAATTTTCGGTCAACGCTACCCAAGCCGCCACGTATCCCAAGTATAAACTTATCAGCATTGACGTGAGTTCTTTTGCCGACGGCGCCCCTCACACTATAACCTTCGAGTCTACTACTACAGATCAGGAAGTAAATTTCCACGTGGACGATGTTAGTTTATATTCTTTGCTGAAAAAAACATTTACATCAAGCGCCTTAGAAGATGGTCAAATTTTAGAATCAGCAATGGGCTCAACCACAGGCGGAAGCATGACCAACACCGATACCACCATTAATATTGGTGACGATGCCGCCAATAAACAATATCGTGCAATTTTATCCTTTACCACAGACGTGCCTAACAACGCCGTTCTCAAATACGTAAAGCTAAAATTCAAAACCGCGGCTATTGTAGGCACAGATCCCCTTACTACCCACGGCAACCTGCTGGCAGATATTTACAAAGGCGCATTCTCCGGCAATAACGCCTTGGAGCTAATAGACTTTCAAGCGTCAGCAAGCAAGTCAAACGTACTATCTTATACACCAAGCACTTTGGTAAGCGGCTGGTATACCAAATTGTTTGTAGCCAGCGGACTTCCCTACATTAAAAAAACTGGGGTCAATCAATTCCGCTTGCGATATACATCAAGTCATAACAATGACTTGGACGCAGATTACCTGCAAATTTACAGCGGCGACCATGCCACAGCCGCGAATAGACCTCAGCTCGTTATCCAATACTATATTCCATAAGTTCATTACAATACAAAAAAAGCCGCGCTTGGTAAGCGCGGCTTTTTTATTTCCTAATATTGCAGGGTGGCATTGTAGAGTTTTCCCGCACGACATAAGGAATGCTTCTCAAGATATTAAATCCAGCTTATTCAAATGAAAGACCAGACGCGCCGCGCTAAATAACAGATCTGTTAATCGAACAAAAATAGTACATAGGTCAGGTACTGGTTCAGACCCAATAAGTTAATATTCAAATCACAAATCAAATTATTGTTGAAATATTTTATTGATTGGAGTCCTTATGAAAAATAAAAAGATCTCAGCGCCTGTTCATTTATTATTTCTGCTTGCATTACTATTCAACCTGGCGGGCACATCAACACCCTCTCCTGCCCAGGCGGTGGTTGTCACTGCCAATCCCATTTTGTTTGTCACACAATTTCCCATCCGCGAAGATTTCACTACCATTGGCGCGGTGTTCGGCAACCATAAGTCCGGTTTGCAGGATGTAGGCCGCGGCGGTGATTTGTGGATTCGCTATGGAGATGGCACCCTCAAGAACCTCACTCAAACTGCCGGGTATGGCAGCACCGGCGCGAATGGATTTCAAGATCACAACGCCATCGCGGTGCGTGATCCTTCTGTATATTGGGATGGCACCAAAGCCCTGTTTAGCATGGTCATCGGTGCACCTGATCTGAATGAGCGCTATCTATGGGAAGATTATTATTGGCAGATCTATGAGGTTACAGGCTTGGGTCAGAATCAAACGCCTTTGATTACCAAAGTGCCCAACCAGCCTGCCAACTTTAATAATATTACTCCCATCTACGGCACAGATGATCGGATTATTTTTACGACCGATCGTCCGCGTAATGGCGCCGCGCATCTTTATCCGCAATTGGATGAATATGAAGAAGCGCCCACCGTCAGCGGGTTGTGGAGTCTCGATCCTGTTACGGGGGATTTGTTCATGATGAATCACGCTCCATCCGGTGATTTTACGCCCAGCATCGACAGCTTCGGGCGCGTCATTTTTACCCAATGGGATCACTTGCAGCGTGACCAGCAAGCGGATGCGGATAAATTTGATGGAGCTGATTACGGCACTTTCAATTGGTCGAACGAATCAGCGGGTGCAGTTGCGCTGAATGATCGCACCGAAATTTTCCCTGAACCTCGCGCCGAAGAAGAGGCCGCAGGCACAAACCTGACCTCTCATACTTTCAATCACTTCCTGCCCTGGCAGATCAATGAAGATGGCACTTCACCGGAAACGATCAATCATATTGGCCGCCATGAATTGGTGGGCTACATTCCCAACTCATTCACGGATGATCCGAATATCGAAGAATATTATGGGCAGGTATCGCGCTTTAATCAAAACGAGATCGAAAATTTCCTGCAGATCAAAGAATCCCCATTTAGCCCCGGAACCTATTTCGGTGTTGACGCGCTGGAATTCGGCACACATGCTTCCGGGCAGGTGATTAGCATGACAGCCCCTCCTGGTTTGGATGCAGATCATATCTCCATTACTTATGTCACACACCGCGATACGCAAGGATTAACAGCCACAGCAAATAACTCCGGTCATTACCGCGACCCATTGCCAATGGCGGATGGGACATTGATCTCCGCACACACCACCCAGACCGCTTACGAGACGAATAGCGGACTATCCATTTATGCCTTTCGACTCAAGACATTAACGCTTTCTGGCAACGGATACTATACAGCGAACCAGTTTCTAACCGCTGGTATTTCGAAAACCATCAGTTATTGGGACCCCGATACAATGGTCAATTTCTCCGGGACAATGTGGGAGTTACAGCCAGTGGAAGTTAGGGCACGTACGAAGCCTGCGAAACTTACTTCAAACCTCGGCGCTCCCGAACAGCAAGTATTTGCTGCTGCAGGTGTGGATGTTGCTGCGTTCCAAACCTATATGAGAGATAACGATCTTGCTCTGATTGTGAGTCACAATGTGACTACCCGTGATGATTTTGATTTTGTACAACCGCTTAATTTAAATATACCCAATGGTGTCCAATCCATTGATCAACCTGGCAAGGTTTATGATGTAAAATTTTTGCAACTCTTTCAGGCAGATCAGATACGCGGCATCGGTGGCACACAGGCGCCCAGAGAGGGCCGGCGGGTGCTCGCGCAGTTGTTGCATGATGCGAAGGTAGCTAAAGTACAGCCGCCGAATCCCAATGGACCAGCGTCCAGTGTTGTGTTGGGTTTGGATGGCTCAATGGCGGCGTTTGTCCCTTCTCGCCGAGCGATGACCTGGCAATTAACAAATCCTAACGGGGTTGGGGTTGTGCGTGAACGTGTTTGGCTTACCTTCCAACCCGGTGAGATCCGCGTCTGCGGTTCATGTCATGGGGTTAATGATAAGGACCAGGCTGGTAATCCAGCGCCGCTGAATCAACCTCAAGCCTTATTAAATCTTTTACAGCATTGGAAGACTGTAAATGGTAACAATGGCTTATCGATCACCAGCATTACACGTGCCAATCCCAACCCTGCCAATACCGCAAGTGTGAACTTCACGGTTGCCTTCTCCGATTCTGTGACAGGTGTGGACATAAGTGATTTCAACCTGACAACCAGCGGTGTGGCGGGCGCAGCAGTTTC
>VFJR01000026.1 GCA_009885945.1 Anaerolineaceae bacterium | reverse complement strand
TGCAGAGGTAATTGATCTGCAAGTTCTACCCCCTGCTCCCGGGGTGGTTTGCAGCGCCGGGTCATTACATTTTCCAGTTCCAATAGTAACAAATCCGCAAACTTGTCCAGGCGGGGATGAAACACCGGTAGTGCATTCTCCATTTTCCAGTATTTCACCGGGACCACACCCAATTGCAGGGATACCGGCGCCTGCGGTACAGCAAAGATTAACATTATCATACTGATATCCAGGCGGGCATTCACCCGGCGTGCCCTCCCCCACACAAGCGCCCTCATAATATTGACCGATGGAACAATCGCCGCCGGGTCCATATTTTGGATTCTCGCATTCAACACAATATTCCACATCAACAGATTCGTTATCGTGTCCAACGCATGACAAGGTCGTTGATTGCATTGTGCAATCGAAACCGCTTTGAGGGTTTACACTGATCACACTGCTGCTAAATTTGCCGCCGCCAGAACCAGTTTGTTTGGCATCGTCTGGATCTTGATGCAGACAATCGCCGGGGGATGGGTCAAAGCTCGGCAATTGGCAATTGCTTTTATCAGGAACTTGCCCGCCAATGGGTTCATCTCCAATTTGGCCTGGAACAAACAACCCCGCGCAGAGCGGCGCAAATGGACGTGGGTTTTCAACCACACAACGAAATCCTAAGTCTGGACGATGTGTGATTGGGTCTAGGTAAAAACGACGGTATGCCGGGGTTTGAGATATGTCACTTTGAAAAGATGAGCTTCGCACAGAACGTACTGTACCAATTTCTGGTCCAATAGGATTTACGACTGGAGATGCACCATAATAATTGGGGTCGTACCAATCACCAACCCACTCAAAAGTATTTCCTTGCATATCAAGCGCTGTATAAAAGGATCTTCCGTTAGGGTAATCAAATACTTCTGATGTTTTACCCACGCAAGTTCCATTGAAATTTAACAAATCACAAGTGGGTTCACCGTTACCCCACGGATAGATATTTCCATCGGGCCCGCGCGCTGTTTTTTCCCATTCAGCCTCAGTGGGCAGGCGTCCTTCGACAAACTTACAATACGAGTCGCTTTGCTGCCAATCTACACCTACGACAGGAACATCACGCAGAAGCGGGTTTTTATAGTCCTTTAAAGCCTGTTCATCTTTAGGTAATTCACATTTGCCGTTTGCAACACAATACGCATACATGCGGTTGGTAACTTTGGTACGGTAAATCCAAAAAGATGAAAGCCCCAATTTATGCTGTGGGTTATCTGTGCCTTCTCCACCCATAATAAATTCACTGCCGGGCACATGGACTAGGATACTGCCATCCAACCAGACCATGGGCGTGCCGGCGGGAGGTCCACCTAAATCAATAGGGGAAAGGTTTGGATCCGTGGAGGCTGGAATTGCCCCGGCTTCGGTTGCGTCTGGCTGCGAACCAGACGTTCCATCAACCTGCTTTCCGAATGGAAATGAACAAGATGTAATTAAAACCCCTACGGTTAATAATGTAAGAAACCAAGCAGAATATTTTTTCATAGTATGTTCCTTTATCTTGTTGGCTTTATCGTACAAACATTTTGGACATCATTCCAAGAACAGGCATAGCTAGCTCTTAAACAAGTTGCTTCAGCTTTGATCTTACTGCAAAAATCTTCACGCTCGCTGCATTTGATGGTAGTTAAGCTGACAGTCACACACCCAGGACCGCTAAGGCGCACATCACCGGGGGCGCAAGCGCCCAATTCATTATTGAACGTAGTTCCAGGAGGACAATTTGGATAATTTCCACCGATCACAGCCTGACAGCACTGGAAGTTTGCGTCATAAGAGTAGCCTGATGCGCACCCTGCATAAAGCTGTGCCGCAGTATCCGGGCGATTAATTCCATAAGGCACTTCGACGATTCCGCTGACAGAGATACATGCTCCATAAGACGAGTCGTAATACATGCTGGATGGGCATAATCCATTTTGATTTGGCAATAAGGCACAAGTCTTTTCGGCGCCGCGATCAATCATGATGTAGCCCACAGGGCAGCCCGCTACATCTGGCGCACCAGAGATAGGAGAGTAATTACATGCCGAACTGGACGGGTCAACCGTATAGCCGGGGTCGCACGCTGCAACACCAACATTACTAGTAGAAGCCCCGCTACATTGCGGGTTACATACTGTAATCTCAGCAGTAGTGGTCAGTGTTTTTGGGCCACTGCAAGTAACCCGTCTTTGACCGTCTACTACTGCTTCTGTACAATTAAAATCCTTAGATAACACTTCATAGACAGCGCCGGCTGGAATATCAAGAGTGGCATATCCAACACCGCCGGCACAATAATTTCCGCGCGCTTGTGCATTTGGCGCATCACATGCTTGAGCTTGAGATGTAAAACTAGATGCGGTTCCGCCGGGAAGATATGACTGTAATTGGCAATATGGCGCAACAATCGGCGGCTTTGGCACAACACAGCGAAAGCCAATGTCACGGCGATGGTTTGCTGAAGCATTAAAATGGCGTGTGGCAATATGTGCCTGTGTAAGGTCACTCTCAAAGCTTGTACCGCGAATTACACGGTAATCAGCGCTAACAGGACCTGTGGGATTCTCGGCAGGAGATTCGCTGTAATAGGTTGGGCTATACCAATCATTTGCCCATTCAAACACATTGCCAGACATGTCAAAGACGCCATAAATGCTTTTTCCATTTGGAAAATCAGTAGTATCGGTGGTATGTGCATAACAACCGAGCAGGTTTGCGAGATCACACGCGGGCTCATCATTGCCCCAAGGATAGGTTCTTCCATCTGTGCCGCGCGCGGCTTTTTCCCATTCTGCTTCGGTGGGCAGGCGTCCTTGAGTCCACGAGCAATAATCAGTTGCCTGTTGCCAAGTGACACCCACAACGGGATAACTGCTAAATTCAAGATTGTTATAGTCTGGTGCGCCAACCTCTGGGGAGGGAGCTGTACACGCGCCAACTTTAATACACTGCTGATACATACCAAAGGTAACTTTGGTTTGATGAATCCAATATGCATCTACATAAATTTCGTGCAATGGCGCATCAGCTTGATCCATGCCCATTAAGAATTTTCCAGCGGGGATGTAAACCAGCGTGCCGCTATCCATCCAGCTAACCATTTCACCGGCTTGAGCGCCCGTCAGCGTGACAGGAAAAAGCGTCGGCGCGGGTAATGTTGGTTGTGTAGTAACAGGCACAGGCGTGGCAGGAAGCGGAGTTGGAATCGGCGCTTCGGTGGCTGGCGCGCAAGCGCTCATAATCATCAATAATAAGCCGAGCGATATCCATTTTCTTGTTTGATTCATTCTAGCTCCTTTGCTAAAAATGATTATAACGGACATTCATTATTGACAAGATTTTAACTCGACGGTTTTTTCAACGCAGTACGTGCTTTGGGCGGCATAAGGAACACAAGCTTGCTGCTTATCAAGATAATAATATCCTGCAGGACAAAATTGATTTACAGCTTCATTCAAAGTACAGCAGTTAGAAACAGAATCGAGCGCATATCCGTCGGGACATTGCACGCCAGTTGTAGCAGACCCATCCCACACGCAAGAATTATCTTTAAGTTGATAATGATCACCGCCCAAACATACTGCCGCACCAAGATCAGGAAACGCACAATCCATACATACCGAAACAAGATCTGGTTTGTAACAAGTGAAAATATTTAATTGTGAATCTTGAATGCAGTTAGGCGCATTATAAACAGCCAGAGATGGTCCTTTAAAAACAACTACAGTTTGCGGGTTGCCATCTGCTTTGCACGAGGCGCCCATCTCAATACTTAACTCTGCACACTTTGGATTAGGCGAATTCACAACAATCGATTCGCCATTGGAGTTAACTCCGTAAAACGGAACTTGCTTGCACATTGGCGCATAATTTGTTGGATCAGTAACTGCGCAACGAAAGCCGACATCATCACGATGATCACTAGGCAACAATGAAAATCGAATAAAGGTCTGCACCGCATCGGGACCAGACTTGAAACTGCTCGAGCGCACCGTGCGTTTTTCACCCTGAGGCGCACCTGTCGGATCATCTTTGGGAGAAACTGTAAAATAACTTTCGTCATACCAATCACTGACCCACTCATACACATTGCCAGACATATCCAATGCGCCATAATAACTTTTGCCTTGCACACGCTGAGTCACTTCTGTGGTTTGGCCCACGCAAAAATCAAAGTTGAGCAAATTACAAGTTGGAGATAAATTTCCCCAAGGATAACGATTGCCGCTAGGTCCGCGCGCGGCTTTTTCCCATTGCGCTTCAGTGGGCAAACTTGCATTGACCCATTCACAATACGCGCTGGCTTGATTAAAGGTAACGCCTACGATTGGGTCATTTACCCACAGCGCGTCACCATAATTCACATCATCCGCAACATCAGGCGCGCTACATTTTCCAGATGCAACGCAGCGCGCGTACTGTCCTTTGGTAACTTCATTGCGATAGATCCAGTAATCGCTTAAAGTCACATAATGTTGAGCATTATCTTTCCCAGCGCCGCCCATGATAAATTCACCCGCTGGCACTGCCGCAAGCATCGCGCCATCTGCGTATAAATAGGTAGAATCTAACTGCATCACAGGACCTGGCACAACAATAAGAGCCGCTGTGGACGTGGGTACTACTATTGGTGTTTCAGTTACTGTTGCAGTTGGAGCAGGGGTGAATGTTTCTGTTGGCGTCGCCGGCGCAATGATACCGGCGGGCTGTAATGTAATTGTCGCAGGAGGCGCAACAAAAGGCGTTGCCCATAAATTTTGACTGCATGAGGATAAAAAGATGACTGATAATAAAAATAATTTACGCATTATTTCTCCAAAAAGATTTGCTATTAGCCAATAGCTGTTAGCTATTTCTCTCAAACAAAGCCATCTCCCAAATCAAAAGCCTGCGCGTGGAAGTTCGTTTAAAACCCTGTTCATTCATCAATGCATCAAATTCAGCAATAGGATGCGCAAAAACTCGAAACGGGTTGCGAATAATCCATTGAATAAAGTTTGAGATCATCAAACCGAACTTCAACCAAAGCCACTCGCGCGGGTAGGTCATCACCACCGCGCGTTTTGCATGGCTTGATGCAGACTTCAACAATTCTCGAAAATTTGGATAACAACACACTACTCGATCCAGCGTAACAACATCTGCCTGAGAAATCTCAGAAGCCACATCTGTAAAATCTGCGTGGATGAATTGCACGCGCTCGCTATTTCCGCGTTTGGCTGATTCTGCTTCGGCGGCTTTTAAATACGCTGACGAGGCGTCGACGTGGGTGGCGCTCTGCGCCGTAGAATCGGCTAACAGCTCGTGATGAATCGTGCCAATCCCGCCGCCGATATCGAGCAGGGCGATGTCTTTTAATTTCAACGAGCGGATCGCCTCAAGAATCAACTTGGTTTGTTTGGCAGGTCCGCGTTTGCGGTAGTCTTTGAGATTGGCTTTTGCATCATCTTCACCAAAAGTATTATCGGTAATTTCACAACAGTTGCAGGGCATAGAAAATTCTCCTAATGTGACGGTCATCTTTAAGATACCTGTCACTTCATAAATTGCATAAGTCCATGAATATCATGGAAGATAAAAATCATCTTTAAATCTTTGAAGCAGATCGCCAGGTGTTCCAATTTCCAAATTAAGGTCTATTGTTTTTTTAGATTTTAGAAAGTGTTCTTTATCGTGCGTTACAAACCAATCTGCTTTAGCGCGAATGGCTTCTGCCAAAACATGCGCATCGGGCTGGTAAGCAACAAACACTTGTGCAGATTCAACTTGTTTTGGAGTAGGCGCAATAGCTGTTTCAAGGCCGCCAGCTTCGAGTAATTGTGCAAGCAAAGGTAAAGAGGCAGGCGCTTTGCGGCGGACGACTTCCTCCGCTTCTCGCAAAACATTTGGACCAACCACTAGTTGCAATAAACCCGCTTCTGCAAGAAGAAATAACTTCCGTGCCCCGCCAGTTTGCGAAAGCACAGCGGAAAATAATACGCTCGTATCAAGAAAAACTTTAAGGTTTCTTCGAGACATGTTCAGCACGCACCTCTCGCAAGGTAGCCAGCATGGATTCAAGCGTCTCGCCAGAATCCTGCCATTCTTTTGCCATTTTGTTGGCAATCGTATCCACACGCAAACGGCGCGGACTCATCACCACAACGCCGTCGCCTAAATCAATTAAATTAAGCGTATCGCCTTCGTTTATGTGGCTGGTATCGCGTAATTCTTTTGGCAGGGTAATTAATCCACGCTGTACAACCTGAACTTTAAAAGTTTTGTTCATTCTCACTCCTATCTGAAATTCAGTATATCAGATTTTCAGATAGGAATATGCATACGAGCGCATCGCCGATGCCGCTCTTGGTCAGAATACCTATGGGATTGACGACGCTCGGCACAAGAATAAAGTCAATCTTGGTTATGGTAAACCGTTTTGGATTGGTTTCCTGCGCGCGGATAGAGAGCGGGTCTACCACGCCGTTTGTATCAAAAAGGTGTAAATTTGCTGTGATAAATTCCAAAAATTGGCTGTCTTCAAGCCGAAACCGATAGCCTGCCACATCGCTTCGTGCAGAAAACCGACTATCAGTTGCCACGTGTTTCTGTGACGGGATGCGGGGGAGATAGGTACGAAACCACGGAGAGGCAATAACAATAACAGCCACAGGCGCGACCAATAAAAGGATAACGATGATTACCACAACTGTACGCTTTTTACGATCCATATAGTACTACTCAAGCGTAGAGGATTTCGGAGGAAAAAACAAGGGAAATAGATTATTTTATGGTAACGAGTGGATTATCTCCTTCACCAAATGAACTCGACAATCGCGCAATCCAAGAAAGGCTACTACTATATGTTTCATTTGATTGTGAATCATTTGCAAAAAATATCCACACAGGTTTCATCATATCGTCTATTATAGCAAGATCGCTGTTTATCAAAAAAGTTATCCGTGTATCTGATTCAATAATCATTTGGGATTCATAAAACACCTTTCCATTTTGCTTTTTTTCAATATCAGGATTTGGCACGTCCTTTACCCATATCACGCGGATTTCGCCTTCGGGAAGGAGGAAGTTATGCACAACACCCTGTGCATCTTTTATGGGAATGAAGGCTGTTCCTGTTTTCAAGTCATCTTCTAATGAGCTCCCATAGCGTTTTGAAAGCACCGTCATGACTTCGGTTGTAAACGAATTATTCTCCATTCTATACCCAGGATTTCGCGCTATGGTAGGCACACCTGCCTCGGTGGAAAAAAATTGAAAGGGAATATATTTATTTGGATTGACGTAATTTGGCTGTTTTAGATATATCCCACCATTGGGTGCATCGCCATTTTTTGTTTTGTTTTCCACCCAATCTTTAAACCGATCGACACCATTTGAATCGGTGATGACCATCCACTGCTTTTCCACGCCGTTTTCTTCCATGAAATACACCGTTTCGCCTTGTATACTTTTCGTATAATGAGTTTCGTCCGCTTTCCATTCAGGTGGGGCGTTAGGGTCTGGGGCTTCGG
>VFJR01000071.1 GCA_009885945.1 Anaerolineaceae bacterium | reverse complement strand
GGGATGATATGGATTTTACAAGCTCTGACACCCCTTCGGGGTTGAATTCGCAACATCCATCTACAATTCTATAATCATTTGACCCCTTTGGGGTCATGAAGGCAAATGCCTAAGCTCTGATAATATAATTCGACAATAAAATTTAAATAGAAAACGCTGATTCTTCAGCGTTTTCTATTTAAATAAAAGCCAAAATTAATTTCTAATACGACTTCCTTAATGGCATTACGAAACTCTTGTTCAAGATGGGGTTAACATATAAAAGGAACTATTCATGGATACAAATTATGACTTAATTGTAATTGGCGCGGGACCCGCAGGCGAGAAGGGCGCGGCAGAAGCTGCCTATTTTGGCAAAAGAGTGGCTTTGATAGAACGTGCCGCGCATCCCGGCGGAGCGGGCATAAATACAGGTACGATACCTTCCAAAACTTTGCGTGAGACTGCTTTATATTTTTCTGGTTTACTACAACGGGGATTATTTGGTATTGACTATTCATTAAAAAAAGGCGTAACCGTCAAAGACTTTATGTATCGCAAGCAAATGGTTGTGGAGGAAGAGTGGAAAATCATCAATCGAAATATACAAAGACATAAAATTGATGAAATTCACGGAACTGCCTCATTGATCGATATCCATACAGTACAAGTGATTACAGACAAGGGCGAGGTAAAACAACTAAGAGGGGAATTCATTCTCATTGCAACCGGCTCCACGCCTTTTCATCCTACAGATATCGAGTTTGACCATCCCCTGATTCACGACTCAGACTCGATCTTGGAACTGGATACTATTCCCAAAACATTGGCAGTCATTGGAGGCGGGGTGATCGGTTCTGAATACGCATCCATTTTTGCGGCGCTGGGCGTAAAAGTAACCTTAATCACAGCCCGCGAGAGATTATTAACTTTTATAGATGATGAGATCACAGAAGTTTTAATAAAAGGGCTAAAAGAGTTTGGGGTCGATTTAATGTTTATTGATTGGCAGGCAAATATGGAAGCCCACAAAGACCATGTCACTTTATTCCTTCCAAATAATCAAAAATTGGAATGTGAAATGGCATTATTAGCGGCAGGGCGTCAGGGAAATACATATGGGCTGGGACTCGAATCCATAGGCGTGGAGATGGGCGCGCGCGGGCTTGTTAAAGTCAATGAAAGATATCAAACCAATATCCCAACTATTTATGCGGCAGGAGATGTTATAGGCTTCCCCGCGCTTGCCTCTGCATCCATGGAGCAAAGCCGCGCCGCCATCGCTCACGCATTTGGACTGCGCGCCAAAGATGCCATCTCCCCCATTATTCCGCTGGCTGTTTACACTATTCCAGAAGTTTCAATGGTTGGCTTAACCGAGGAAGATTGCAAAACAAAGAATATTCCTTATTTGGTAGGACGTGCCTATTACAACAACAATCCGCGCGGATTGATCATCGGCGATAAGAACGGGATGCTCAAATTAATCTTCTCTCCCACAGATAACACCCTGCTCGGCGTTCACATCCTTGGCGAAATGGCTTCAGAGTTAATTCATATTGGAGCGCATATTTTGGAAGAAAAAGGCGACATCGAAAGTTTTATCCGCGCTGTTTACAATTTCCCCACTCTCTCTGATCTATATAAATATGCCGCCTATGATGGCTTTGTACAATTAGATAAATATAATTCAGCGCAAGCAAAGTAAGTGATCATACACAGAATCAAATTCTTTTTCACCGCCACCCTCTAAAGAGGGCATAGGCGCAAGGAACGCCAAGTTTTTCATAAGATGCCAAGAAAAGCCCTTGGTGACCTTCCTATAGGCTTGGCGTTATGGATACTTGGCGGTTAGTGAGTAAAATAAAATTGCCCATCACTCCAACTGCATGATCACTTTTTCAAATAGCTTTCCGTAATTCACTACCGCCGCTTGTAAAAATTCTGTAAAAGCTACAGTAGCAGAGTGGTCTGCCTTATCAGAAATTGCACGTACACACACAAAAGGCACATCGTTCACAGTACAGGCGTGTGCAATTCCCGCAGCTTCCATATCAGTACATAGACCCTGTAAAATATTCCACAACTCATTTGCCTTGGTTTGCTGTCCAATAAATTGATCGCCGCTTAAGATCCTGCCAGAAATAATTTTAGGGGAATGCCCCAGCACCTCTGTAAATTTAAGCTTGTGCGCAACATCCATTATCAACTTTGAGATTTTTTTATCGCATGTAAATATTTGCTGTGAGCGAAACTTCAATTGTCCATTCTCTGTCACTGCATCAAACAATATTTCACCAGGCTGTAAGCCCCAGCTGGATAGATCAAAATCATGTTGAATGGCTTCAGTAGCAATTACAAGATCACCTACCTCAAGTTCAGGCGAGAGTGCACCTGAACTACCGATATTAAACATAAGATCCACTGAAAAATGATCAATGATTTGTTGCGCGGCAACTGCGGCATTCACTTTGCCAACATCACAACGCGTCAAATAAAGCTCATGCCCATAAACATCGCCATGCCAATAAATTCGATTACGAATGTGCTTTCTTTCAAGATGCTGGGTAAATTCTCGAATAGGCAATAGTTCCTCATCCAACGCGCCGATGATACCAATCCTCATACATCTCTCCTTAATGAATATGCCCTTCGCCGCTTCCCTCTGGACCAAGAAACTGTCTCAGCCACCCAAGCGAATCAGCGCTTTGAACGAACCAAATTGCAATGACCGTAGTAAGCGGCACAGCTGCAATCAAGCCAAGTGATCCAACCAAAGTACGCACTACTTCCTCTGCCACTACCGAAAAATTAATGAGGTAACCATAATTACCACGCCCCAATGAAAACATCAACAACATTGGCAGAGCCGCTCCAGCGTAGGCTAACACTAAAGTATTGACAGTAGCCGCCACATGGTCCTGCCCGATGCGCATGGCGCTTGAGTAGAGTCTACCAAAGCCAAGAGTCGGATTGGCATGGTGAAGTTCAAACACAGCAGAGGCTTGAGTCGTTACCAGATCATCCAAGACACCCAAAGCGCCAATGATCATACCGCCCAGCAACAGCCCGCGCAAATTAATCGGTGTATCCAGCATTTGAATAAGGAACATGGTATTTTCATCACCAAGTCCATTCAAACGGGTAAGAATCACAAAGAAATAGGAAAGCGCGCCCGTCAGCAAAAGCACAAGGATCATGCTCAATACCGCCGCATGTGTTTTAAGCGTCCAGCCATACGTGAGATATAAAGTAATGCCCAGCAAAATTGCCGAGCCAATAATACTGACGCGCAACGGGTCTTCGCCTGCCAAAATATGCGGAATAATATAACCAATAATCATATACAAACTAAATGCCATGCTTAAAAGCGCGCGCAAACCCTTCCAACCGCTGATCCATAAAATAGAAATTGCAAATAATGCGGTCAACCATAAGATTGGATTAACGCGCACATAATCTACAAAATAAGCATTGACCACATTATCAGGAGTTTTGCTGATGGTAATAATAATCTTATCGCCAAGCGCAAGTGCATAATCGTCCGAACGAACCTGCCGTTTTCCAAAATCCACCTGCATAGGAACTCCGGCATAGTCCCCTTCCAATGCTTTTACTTCCAATATTTGATACGGCTGAACATGTTCTCCAAGTTTAATTTCACCCTCGTCTAGGATTTGGGTCACTTCAGCGCGCACTGTTTCTGAACCAAAACCAGAAAAAAGTACAGGCGGCAATTCTGCTTTATTAAAATATGTAATTACAAAGATAACGACAGCCGCAAAAATGGAAATAAAGTATCGCATTGAATTTTTCATAAGTTGAATTATATCAAGCGCAACAATTTCTTTTTAATAGATGCATAGCGCGATGTTAGATGAAACCAAGGCGGAGACCACCTTACTCGCGGAACTCCAGCCCGAACGACCTTACGCATCTCGCCTGCGCTTGAAAACTGCTCCAACAAAAGCAGCGACCTGCCCAGCTCAAAGGCGGCGTGCGCGTCTGAGCCAACAGTGCCTGCAATATTATGCTTTTCAGCGAATTCTTTTGCCCTGCTATTAAACCAAGGGAACATACAACGCGAGTTATATACTTCAATGGCATCTACAAAAGGGATAATTTCTAGCAAGTCATCCTGCTCCCAGCCGCCCTCTCGTAATTCATCAAATGGGTGCGAGACGCTAATAAATGCACCCTGAGCTTTTAGCCTTTTTATCGTTTCCATAGGCGAAAGACGCGCGGGGATTTCCTCGTGCACAAACGCCGCTAGAATTTCGCCTCGGGTAGTTAAAATTTCCTCGCCAACAATGATCAAGCCTGGGGCGAGAGAATGAGCCGCCTGTGCGCCAGCAATCGAGTTATGGTCGGTAACGATCAGGCGGTCAATGCCTTTTTTCCGCGCGGCTTTGATTAAATCCTCAGGACTGGTTAAAGAATCCTTTGAGGCGTTGGTATGGCAATGAAATTCGACTTTTAGCATAAAAGGATTTTAACCGTATTTGCTGTTGGTGTTTTACACGATTTTGATATAGAATCATGTTCAATATGCGCAGAGTGATGGACGTCCTAATGAATGGCTTGCAAACACCAATAGGCGTGGTGATTGGAATTACTGTTGTTTGGCACTTAATCGCCTGGCTGGCAGGGATTCCTATTAACTTGGTTGTCAGCGCAATTTTGCTGGTATTGGATATTGTACTTTCCATTCTACTGCTGAATGGATTTACGTATTTCTTCTCACAGTTTATTTTGCCTGTGCAAACCGCAAAACATCGCAAAGAAGTATATGAACGTGTGCAGGCTTTTCAAGTGGGCAAAAATGGGCAGGCTCTTTTTGTAAAAAACGGAGATGTAATTAGGCATGAGGGGGAAGAAAAAAAGCGCGGCTTGGGCGTGATAGTGTTGGATACTGCCAGCGCAGTTGTCTTAAGAACAGACGCAGAAATAAAAGGGGCGGCGGGACCTGGCATCAAATTTACGAAGCCCAACGAATACATTGCGGGCAGTGTTGATTTACGCGACCAAATGCAATATGTTGGACCACTGCCCGAAGAAGTATGGGGCGATCTTGCAGATGAAACACAAAATAAACGTGAAACGACTACAGAATTATCGCGTGATGGTTTTGAAGTGACGCCCACCATCAGTATAAAATTTTCGATCAAACGCCCCACATCTCTGCTTGACCCTACAGAAAGCGGCGTGTACTCTGGCTATGGATATGATGAATCTGCTGTGCGAAATGCAATCACCAACGACATTATTAACACCAGCACACAGGAAAAAATGGACTGGAAGGGACTGCCACCTTATTTAGTGATCAATTTGTGGCGTGAGTATGTTCGCAAGTTTAAATTAGCTGAGCTGTTCACCACCAACAACAATGTGAGCGGCTTGCAAACCATTGAAGATATGATCAACAAAAGGTTGAAAAACGAAAGAGTTGTGGAGCTAGATGATACAGGGCTGCCAAATGGGTTGATGCATGAGAGTATTGAATTTCAGCAGCTCGATACGCGCGGGCTTGAGGTCATTGAAGTGCGCATCCATGACATTATTTTTGAGACTGCCATGCAAGAACAGATCATTCAAAACTGGCGCAATGAATGGCAAACCAACGCAGAAAAAGAAGCAAAGATAATTTTAGACATGGAATCTCTGATCAACGCCCATGGGCGTGAAGAAGCCAGTAAACGTTTTGCACGAATTTCCAGTCAAAAATATTCGGGCAGAGTCAGCCCGTCTAAACATCCTTTTACTGCTCTAAACCTGATCATTGAGCCTGTTAAGGAAGCTGTTGTAAACGAAAATATTGACCCTCGTGAACTAGAAACCACCTTGCAAAAAATGCAAGAAGTATGGAAATGGATACTCGATAATAATCGCGCCGCGTCACAAGCCAAAGAGAAGGGCAAGTCATGAATCGCTCTTTACAGCTTGAAAGAATGACGGAAATGATGTTTGCACTCACCCCGCAAAGTGTTGCTTTTCGCAAACAGTGGCGCATGATCCTCTTCATTGCGGTCTGGTTTACGCTGAGCGGCTTGACAATGATTTTAACCTTCATTGGGGTAAGTGAAAATATATGGCGATTAATTTTGGCGGCGCTAAGTTTCCTTAAGTACGCACCGATTATTTATGTAGCGTATAGAATCGCAAAGAATGTTTGCGCAAAATATTTACAAGACATCTACGAATTGGAAGATGAAGAAATCGCCGTTACCTTTTTAGACAAAGTAGCGTTCGGCTATGACGATGAAGACGCCCTTGAACACGGCGGCAGAATATGGAACGGCGATGGGCAATCCATTATCAAAATTACTGAAGGTGAAATTTCAGAATCGGATCAAGAGACCACCATTGTTCAAATTGGCGGACCTGGGCATGTTCAGGTAAACCTTGGCAACGTGGTCTTATTTGAAAAAATAAGCGGTGCACCCGAAATTATGCACGCGCGCGGCAAACCTTGGAAGATCAGCAGGTTCGAGCGCATCCGTGAAATTGGCGATGCCGAATATGCGGTCATCAACTTAAGCGACCAATTCCTTACAGACCTTTCGGTCAATTCGCGCACAAAGGACGGCATCCCTTTGGGAGCACATGACATCAAAATCATGTTCCGCGTTCTGCGGCGGCAAGAAGAAACAGATGATACAGACGATGCCGCTTTACTATATGACCCTGAAGCAGTAAAAGCGCTTGTCTATGAACAAACCATTGTGCGCCCCGAACCCCTAGAAGAAAAAAGTGCATTCCCGTGGAACACCACTGTTTTACGTTTAATTCAAAACGAATTAGAAGACTTAATTCGCAAGCACACCCTGGCGGAAATTTTGGCATCGATTGGGCAAAAGGAAATTGATCAGGCGCTGGTCAACCAAGATTCAGTAGAACAAATTCGCAATGAATTAACCCGCCAGCAAAAAGCCATACCTCGCGACAGCAAACCCGTGAACGCGCCAAAATTCACATCGCGCTCAATGATCACATCGCAATTTTATTCCCGTGAGTTCAAAGAAAAAGCCGCCAAAACTGGCATCTCACTTGAATGGATTGACATCGGCACATGGAAGCACCCCCCTGCTCCAATCTTCGACAAATTGCAAGAAGCTTGGAAAAAAGCTGGTGACAATGCCAGCAAAAAAACCGATGCCGAACGTAAAAAAGGCAAAACAGCCAACGAGGAATTTATCAAACTGGTTAATTCTGCTATTATTGAAAAATTCGAACAGCCGAAAAATACCTCTCATAAAAAAGACCATGTTGAAAAAGCAAAAGAATCAGAAACGGTATTTTTTGAAGAATACAATAATTTTGCGCGTAAGTTTGGAGAAGTCGTTCAGGTAGAAAAAAGCCCCAATACGATCGCGCTCGATATTCTAAAAGCCATTCGCAAAGAATTACTGGCGGGCAAAGAATTGCTCGACATTGAATTTATAGAAGACCCCAGCCTAGAGGATAAGCGCGCGCTGGATAATATTGAAAAAGTAATCCGCGATATCAACTTGCTGGAAATGCATTGGTTAAAATAACCATCGCCTTTCCAGAGAAAAAGGAAAGGAAAATTCATTGAAAAATCCACACGTACATATTACAACTGAGATCACACGCGCATTAAATTTTGGAACTCCTGTTGTCGCGCTAGAATCTACTGTGATTACACACGGATTGCCATACCCGCAAAACCTAGCGTTAGCGCGCGACATGGAAACACAAATCCGCAAGGCAGAAGCGATCCCCGCCACCATTGCATTGTTGGATGGAAAACTGCGCATCGGTCTCTCTGACGAAGATTTGATTCAGCTTTCTGAAACAGATTCGCCGCTGAAAGTGAGTCACCGTGATTTCGCAACTGCTATTCTTAAAAAGAGGAATGGCGGCACAACAGTAGCTGGCACAATGCTCGCCGCGCAATTGGCTGGTATTAAAGTATTTGCCACTGGCGGAATTGGTGGCGTACATAAAGAATCTGCGTTTGATATTTCAACTGACCTGCGCGCTTTGGCAGAGACCCCCATGATCGTTGTCTGTGCAGGAGCAAAATCCATTTTAGACCTGCCTGCTACGCTCGAATATCTGGAAACAATGGGTGTGCCTGTGGTGGGCTATCAAACCAATGAATTTCCTGCATTCTACACACGCGAAAGCGGATTGAAGGTCAGCGTGCAATTAGACTCGGCAAAAGAGGTCGCTGATTTTGCGCGCACACATTGGGAAATGGGATTACAGAGCGCAGTCCTCGTGGCGAATCCGCTCCCTGAAACAGAATCCATCCCCCAGTCTGAGATGGAGCCGCTGATCGCTCAAGCATCTGCTGAGGCAATGAAACAGGGAATCCACGGGCAGGCGCTGACTCCATTTTTATTAAGCCGCATCAGTGCATTATCTGCGGGAAAATCATTAAAGGCAAACCTAGCTTTGTTATTAAACAACGCGCGTCTCGCCGCACAAATTGCAAGCGAGATGACCGAGAAGAAAAAAATAAAAGCGCTATAAAAAATGAGAGTAGGAAAATGAAAAACGAATTTACACTTATTGAAACATTCAAGACAAGCGCCGAGAAAATTTATTCATCATGGCTTTCCACCACAGGGCATAGCGCCATGACGGGCAGCCCCGCAAAAGTGGACGGGCGGGCGCGCGGTGAATTTACTGCATGGGATGGTTATATTTGGGGTACATTTTTAGAATTAACTGAAAATCAGCGCATCCTGCAAACTTGGCGCACCAGTGAATTTTCTGAAGATGATAACGACTCACTTGTAGAAATATTATTTGAAGAAAAAAATGGGCAGACAAAAGTAACCCTTATCCATACCAGCATCCCCGATCAACAAGCAGACGGATACAAAAAAGGCTGGGACGATTTTTACTTCAAACCGATGAAAGAATATTTTGAGCGCTGAGGCAAACGTTACAATGCAAACAGAAAATACTCCTTATATAAAGCCTTTGCGCTGGTTCGTGATAATCGCTATGCTAGCAGCAATTAGCGTGTGGTTTTATATTTCTCCCGAAGGCGCGCTGGGAAAATTAGATGCTGTTGGATATGCAATTTGTCATCGCATTGATGCGCGATCCTTTCAAATTGGAGAACGTCAACTTCCATTATGCGCGCGCTGCACTGGCGAATTCAACGCTGCGGCAATTTCATTTATAGTTCTGGGATGGATGAGCGGCAAAAGAAGTAAATTTCCAAAACGCAGTATCCTTGTTCTGTTATTTCTTTTTTTTCTGGCGTTTGGGATAGATGGAAGTAACTCATATCTATATCTGCTAAAACAAACATCGCAAGGCGCGCTGGACAATATCCCCAACTTGTATATTCCCAACAGCATATTACGTATTTTCACTGGCAGCGGCATGGGCATCGCGCTTGCAGCCATTCTCTACCCCGCCGTCAATCAAACCATTTGGCGCAACTCTGAACAAATTGAGGCGCTTGATTGGAAAATATTAGGTATCATCATTGGCATTGTCAGCGCAATGAATTTAGCAGTGTTAGCAGATAGTACAATCATGCTATATTTAATCGCTTACTTAAGTATATTCGGTATACTCGTCCTGTTGAGCGCTGTGTTCTCAATGGCATGGATCATGATCATGCGTCAGGAAAATACATTTGATCACCCTCGCCAGCTTTGGCTAGCCGCCGCATCAGGACTAACCCTCGGCTTGATTCTGATCATTAGCATTGACCTATTCCGCTTACAGCTGACGGGTACCTGGGGCGGCTTCCCTGGAATTACTGGTTAATTTAAAAAAATAAAGGAGAACTAAAAATGGAACTTTTACTAGGAGTTTTTTCGGCATTCGGTTTATCTGCCAGCGCTGGGGTGAATGCTTACATTCCATTGCTGGTAGTTGGCGCTATCGCACATTATTTACCAAACACATTTCAGCTCAACGAACCGTGGAGTTTACTAGCAAATGCATGGATTTTGATTCTGCTGTGTGTATTGGTGATCATAGAAACGCTCGCAGATAAATTCCCCGCAGTCAATCACATTAATGACCTAATCCAAACTTTCATCCGCCCAGCAGCAGGCGCAATCGCATTTGCCGCCAGCGCAAAAGTCATCACAGATGTTAATCCGCTCATTGCGCTTGCGTGCGGGCTTTTGATCGCTGGAGGTGTGCACGTTACCAAATCTGCCGTGATACGCCCAATGGTCAGCGCAACCACTGCCGGGGCTGGCAATACCCCCGTTTCTATCGCAGAGGATGTTACGGCAACGGCGGTGTCTATTCTTTCGATATTTGTCCCTATTGTTATGGGCGTTATCCTTATTATGTTCACCATTATTTTCCTTTGGTGGTGGTCACGACGCAAACAGCAAACAGCCTGATATAATGTATAAAATTATTTTTTAGGAGAGCTATTATGAATGAAACACCTGAAATGTCTGGCGGAACTGAGCCCAAGAAAAACAACAATAGAACAATTATGATTGTTGTCGCTGTGGTTGTAATTCTTTGCTGTTGCTGTTTATCTGCTGTTGGACTTTGGTCTTACGGCGATACTCTTGTCCAAGCTTTTAGTTAAAAACACATCACTTAAACAAAAAACTCCTTGCTCATGGGAGTTTTTTGTTTTTAATCTCAAGCTTCAATTCTTCCATTGCCTGATAAATTTTTTGGTTTAGCTCATCACTCAACTTTAAATCTAGTAATTCTTCTTCATCCAAGATAGTTTGTGCACCAGCAGCATCAACCCATAAATCCAGTGCAAGGTCTTCATAAGTTATTAAATCCATTTGGATAATCGCTGGCTTTGTAATATTGCAATACCAACCTTTAAATTTGGCGTCATCTCGATCATAAATCGCAAAAATGTTATACCATTTGTCCGAGTAAAAAGTTTCCACAAAACGGTCATTACGTTTCAACACAATATTCATAAAAGGCATATCATCGCGATTGAAAAATGCTTCAATTGTCACTGAGTTTTCGTTGCGTTGAAGTATAGAACCATCATATTGCCATGTGACTTCGCCAACAAAATTCTTCTTAATGATTTTCATCGAAACCTTAAATTTTAGATATAAATTTAATAGCGGCGAACAATTACCAGCAAGCCTGATTCAATTGAAATAGTCGCTTCATCTGCGGTCATTTCATTGCTAATACCGCGTGTTTTTTCAGGGAACAGCGTTTCTTTATTGAGCGCCCATTTTAGATTCGTAGTCTGGATGCCTGTCACTGGGTTGCCCCAGGGAATTAACGAAATAATATCGCCGCTTATTCCTATAACTTGGGCTTGAGCTCGGCAAATGAAAATTTCCTCCACCCCATCGTTTAATCGGATGTCAAAACCTGAGAGTTGCTGGTCTGCAAGTAAAGAAATATTAGCCAGAGTTTGATCGAGGCGACCTCCAAGCGCAGCAATAATTATTATTTTCTCAGGGTTTAATGTAAGAGTATGTTGAATAGCAAGCTCAAGGTCAGTTTCATTTTTGTCTCGAGGGTATCGGATCAGTTCTCCGCTGAAGGTTGAAAGCTGAAAGTCTGAAGGCAATGAGTCGAGGTCGCCAATAATAACGGCGGGGATAAGCTTCAAAGCAAGGATATGACGTATGCCCCCATCCACCGCGATAATATAGTCCCCTGCACGGATAAGCGTACGGGCTTTTTCGAGGCTGGGCAGTTCCCCATTGGCAAAGATCAGTATACGATGCATAAGTTTCTTTCATAGTTGGTTCTAATCATAAAAAAACATCCTCAAGCAGAGGATGTTTTAGAAAACGAGAAAATCCCTCCGCTGGTATTAACCAGATCAGGTAGTGCGGGTCGAGCGTTGTATACGCTCCTCTCAGCCTCTTGGGCAGGCTCCCCGTTCAATTAGATGTCGCGTTATATTAGCGCACCCTGCGTTTCCATTCTTCTTTGAGTTGCAGTTCTTTGGGGCTGAGTCCAGTTTCTAAAGCAAGGAAATCTGTCATAAGGCGGTTAAACTGCGATGGATTGTCTATCATTGGAAAATGACCTATAGAATCTAATGTAATTTGGTGCAGGTGCGATGGCATTCCATCAATGCTCTCTTGGGTGGGAGTTACTATGGCGGGATCATTTTGTCCATGTACCAACAGGCAGGGAATACCCGCTGTGCGAATATGAGTAAAGAGGTTGTCAGCTTGCAAACTGCCCATCGAAGCGGCAACAGCCGCGAGGTCTGCTTTTGAAGCGTCTGCTAGGGCGCTGATTGCTTCTGGGGATTTACTCGAAAGCCATTCTATTAATTCTGTCATGGGGGCAGTCTTCAAGCGCGCGCTTACTGATACAAAATCCAAGGGGGCATTGATTGCCATCATACGATCTACACTTTTTGGCCATTGTTGAATAAATGAAAACCCAACCAATGCGCCAAGCCCATGACCAACAATTGCTATTTTCCCGATACCCATTTCTTCCATAAATCGATTAATGAGGCTTGCTTGTTTGTCGAGAGAGTAGCGAATGGTTTCATGGGCTGTGTCACCGTATCCAAATAAATCTATTGCATATGCGCGAAATGAAGTGGATGCAACCTGCATGGCAGATACCCAGTAGCGCCATGAGCCAACCCAGCCGTTTAGAAAGACAATGGGACGGCCGCGACCCAATGCTTCGTAGTGAACGATAGATCCGTCAATTAAAATGGCACTCATTGTTTCAATTTATCCAACTGTACTTATTTTCCGTATTTAGCAAGGATGGATCTTATGCGCTCGGTCAATTGATCGGGGGCAAATGGTTTTAATAAATATTCTTCGGCGCCTGCTTCCATGCCTATTTGAATTTCGCTCTCTTGCCCTTTAGCAGAGAGAAATACAACGGGAATGTCTCTTAGCTGAGGGTCTGCTTTCATGGCTCGGCAAGCCTCGTATCCAGTCATCTTTGGCATACGCACATCCATAAGAATTAAATCTGGTTTTACATTGGGAGCTGAGTGTAACGCATCCTCCCCATTGGAGGTTGCGACTACTTCATGTCCTGCAAATCGAAGTGTAAATGCCACTAGGTCACGAATGTCTGGTTCATCTTCAGCTATTAAAATTTTTGCCATTCAATTCCTCATTGATTTTTATAGACTGGCAATGTGAAGGAGAAGATACTTCCTTCACCAGCTACGCCTGAGCTATTCATCCAAAGTTTTCCATTATGCATTTCCACAAGTTGGCGGACAATGGAGAGTCCCAATCCTGTTCCAGGGGTAGCCAATACAAGAGGGTGTTCACCACGATAAAAGCGATCGAAGATGCGCTCTTGGTCTTCTACTGCAATGCCAACACCATTGTCTTGCACATCCACGCGCAGCTGTTTTTCGCCATTTCCGTTTGTTGTGTAAATATTAACATGGATAGTGCCATTCTCTGGGGTGTAATGATAGGCGTTGTCCACCAGGTTTCCGAGTATTTGACGTACCCGTCCAACATCACCAACAACTGGCGGGAGATTCTTTTCAGCATCGAGCGATACTGCCATTGGTTTTTTCTCTTCTTGAGAACGGCGCAAAAGCTCGGCAATTACATCCTCTGCCACTTCGCGCATTTCTAATGGTTGCGGCGTAAGAGTGACACGACCTGATTCGATGCGAGATATGTCAAGCAAGTCATCCACTAAAGAATTAAGTCGTTCGATATTATTCTTTACTATAGATAAGAAGTGTGCTTGGTTTTCGCCAATAGCACCAGCCGCACCCATTAGCAAGATTTCGACATAGCCCTTAATGGCTGTCATAGGGGTACGTAATTCATGGCTAACCGTTGCTACAAATTCGGACTTCAGACGATCCACCTCAACTTCATGAGTAATATCACGAAAGATGGAAACAGTGCCAAGGAAATCGTTTTGTAAAATAACAGGCGCCAGATGGACCAACGCTATATGCCCATTTTCAAGTTCGATCTGTTCCGCATAGGAATCACCCGTTTGATAGGATGCGGGCGCTTCTGACCAAAGGCGAATCGTTTCCATCCAATCACTAGCTGTCTTGCCGAATAATCCGCCAAACACATCCAATGATTGCCCAAGGATTTGTTCAACTTTTAACCCAAGGATACGTTCAATGGAGTAGTTAACAAATGTAATTCGGTTATCTGCGCCTGTTACCAAAACGCCATCGGCAACAGCTTCAAGAATAGCTTGAGAACGGCTGGCTTCCTCTTGTTCCTTGCGGAGCATTACACCAAGACGTTCTGCTTGATCACGAATTAATTCATATAAATGCGCATTATTTATTGCTACAGCTACCTGACTTGCAATTGCCTTTACCAAATTGAGCATTTCAGGGCTAAAGAAACTGACTTCACGGTGAAAAACCATTAAAACGCCAATAACGTCTTCACTTACCAACATGGGGGTAATTAAAGCGCTGCGGTGATCTTGTGACGAGCTAGGAGATCGTGTCCAGCGACTATCTTCATGTAAATCATCGACTAATGTTGCTTCACGGTTTTGTACAACCCATCCAGCTAAGCCTTCCCCCACCTTTAATGTAAGGGTGCGATTAACTCCATCTGCTCGTTCGGAAAGGTATCCATAGCCAGCACGATAATGCAAAAGATTGTCTTCGGCGTGCAGAAGCATAATTGTGCCCTGTTCAGCGCCGATGGCATCATTAAGTAAGGAAAGCGTGCGATTCAAAGCACGGTCAAGATCAAGACTTGAAGATACTTCTGTGAGAATGCGCAACAATGTTTCTGTATTTTGTTGCTCATGTTGTAATTGTGCAGTACGTTCAACCACACGGCGTTCTTGCTCTGCGGCTAGTGTTTGAGTTTCTATTAAAAGTTTGCTGTTTTGAAGTGCAACAATAGTCTGATTTGCAAGAGTACCCAGAATTTGCACATCATCATCAGTATATATATTTGGTTCATAGCTCTGTGCAGAAAGCATCCCCAAGGTCTTTCCTCCCAAGGTCATTGGCACAGCAATAATAGATAATGGCGATTTGGGAGCATCCCCATATTGAATTCCACCAGCTGCTTTTACTTCATCTCCGCTTATTAACAAAGGTTGGCCACTCTCAAGAATTTTACCGGTAAGGCCTTGCGATCTAGGAACACGCGTAGCTGGAGAACGCTGATCATGATCTATTAAATATGCACCGATAATTTCATTTGTATCTTCATCCAACAAACTGATCACAAATGATTCTACTGGCATAACACGTTTTGCCGCTTTATGCACAGCTTGATAAATTTCCTCAGCATTAAGGTTTGCACTGATCTGCGAGCTAGTTTCGTTTAATGCAGCGAATCGTTCTGCCGTACGAACACTTGATTCGTATAAACGGGCATTTTCTAACGTGATCGAAGCTTGCGTGACCATAGTACGGGCTAGGTCCACTTCAGTGGAAGTGAAGCGATATTGGCCTGGTGTGTAAGCAAATAGCAAACCGGTTAACTTGGATGCAACCCCGAGAGGAACAATCATTAGAGAAGCATTGTCTTGGCCCAGCATATCTTTCAAAGGCATTAGATCAGGTTCATTAGCAATATTATCTGAGGTGAAAAGTCCCATAGAACTACGTAAACGATCAAAAATTGGGGCATGAGGAAGGGGTCGCGGCAGTTTCATATTAGTGCGAGGAGATGCCAATTTCCAAATTGCTTTTTCGCCTTCAAACGTAATTATTGAAATACGTTTGACATTTGTCAAAGCCTGTAATAATTCCTGAGCAGTTAATTGTAGTATCTGATCAACATCCAACAAACCGCCAAGAGAAGCCGAGAAACGATTCAATACCATTAAACGCTGGGAACGTTGGTCAAGTTCTGCTGCGCGACTTAAACTGTCTTCATAAAGAGTGGCATTTTCCAACGCTACAGCAGCCTGACTAGCAAATGTTGCAGCGACTTGCGCCTGTTCTTTATTATAGAAACGTACCTGCGCCTTTTCCAGCGTAATCACACCTACTAATTCGCCTTTTGAAATCATAGGAATGCCAAGCCATGACAGACGAGGAGCATCTACCCGCGGAAAACGTGGGTCCTCACGCACATCGCTCACTACAACAGGCTGTCCCTTGCGACTCATTTCGTTAAAAATAGCGCTATCCGCCACTGCCAAACTGAGGCCTAGGCGTTGATCATTATCTTCAAACCCGCGCACATCCATTACCTTAAGGCGGTCTTTTTCGCGAACCAATAATGTAGCGGTATCAAATGGAATTACCGGAGCAAGCTGATCTAGCAATGATTTAACCAATTGATCATTACGTAAATTTGAAGTAAGTGAGGCGGCAACATCGTTTAATGCCTGCAATTGACCTGCGCGTTCTTGGGTTGCCAGTACTAATCGAACGTTTTCGAGCGATAGCGCAACCTGCTGTGTCAAAGAAAGAAGTAAAGTTTCATCTTCTACCTTAAATGCGCCTGTAGCATTAAAATTATCCAGAACTAATAAACCAAGATTTCGATCGCCAGAAATAATAGGAACGAGCAAACTGGATACGGGAATGCGCCCGCCGGTTGCCTGACGATAGAGAAGTAAATTCTCTGAAGAAATATTGTAATCTCTGGAAAAATTAATTTCATCCACTTTGCGTGGTTTGCGAGATGCATATACAGAACCTGGCAAAGCTTCACCAGAACGGTACGTAATTCGAGTCAAACTTTCATTATCTGCATATCCAGAAACAGCGCGTGAAACAAGAAGATCAGATTGAAAATCCCATAAAAGAACATTCCCAGCGTGAGCAGAATGTAATACACGGCGGGCACTGTCAAGCAGAGAACGTAAAATTTCTTCCGGGCTTAACCCGCTAAGATGTTGACTGAACTCCAACAGAAGATTCACTTCTTGCAAACGTCTGCGAGTTTCATTAAGCAGGGAAATATTCTGCAGAATAACAGATGTTTGACGAGAAATTTGGTAATAAACTTGACGGTCTTCATCTGTAAATGCAGTGAGCGGTTCAGGGCTGACGGCAAGCATGGCAGCAACTGGAACATTTTCCACCATGACGGGAAGGCAAATAAAAGCTTTTGCGCGCAGAGATGTTAACAATGGCGCATCACGCCATTCTTCATTTTCTTCAAGCGTTGCTACTAATAAAGGCTCACCAGATTGCAAACAACTCCGTAATGGATTGCGTTGACCAAACAATGCGTCTACGTTTGTGGATTTGGGCACACTGCCTAGGATGTGAAGAAGGCGTGGTCCCTCTGCCCCACTTTCAGCTACGATAGACGCGGACATGTTTAACTGGGTAAGAACTTCGCGGGCAAGCGCCATCAGCGCTGAACTTGCATCCAGTTGACGGCTGACACTTTCCGTAATAAGCAATCCTGCGCGGACGCGCTGAGCACGCCTCTCAAGGCTATGTACCGAAATAGTTTGTTCTAAATCCTTGCGTAACAAAATCGGAACATCATTTTGCGTAACGCTTAATAGTTTTTGTTGACGCTGCAGGCCTGCGGTTAATGCATCTACCTTATTTTTTAAATCGCTTGCTCGAGCAACATTAGTGATCACTAATGTTGCTTGCGCTGCAAACGCTTCGAGCGAAGAAATGGTCGCCATATCCGGGCGTAAACCATTGGATGGATCATCAAGGCTGATTAAGCCAATGGGGTTTCCTTGTCCATCTTCAAGAGGAATAAGAAGAAAATCTTCTGAGTACCATGAATTCGATGTTTTTTGATCACTACTTAATTGTAAAGTTACCATGTGCACATCCGAAGGCACTATTGGTGTTTGATCTGCTGGGATGTAGTAGGTGCGCCCAATCTTAAATTCGGGGCGTAGCAGGGATTGAACACTGCTATAGGGCTGTTTTCTTGAAAGTAATTCGTTTAAAATATCCTGAGGAATGCCAACACCTGTAACACGACGCAACATTCCTGTTTCAGATTCAAATATACTAATCAAGACAACCTGAAAAGAAGTAGCTTTACTAATGCCGTGAGCAATAGAGAGCAGCGAGCCTTCAAGTGGTTCTTCAAGGTTTAGAGAATAACTTACATTAGACAAGTCAACCAATGTTTCGGCACGGCGCCGCAAGACTTCTACGTGCAAACGCTCATCATTATATTGACGCGCATTTTCGAGAGCGATGCCGCTTTGCAAAGCAAGCGATTGAACAGATTCAGAAATCATCGATTTGAAAAAAGCAGCCTGGCTACTATGTAACTGTATTAAACCAGTCGTTTTCCCATGGTGAACAATTGGAACCAGTAATGCAGAGTGAACACTTTCGTGGGGGGCGGAATAATCTATTTGGCTAAAGAAGTCTGGCATTTCAATTGCAGAACCGCGCTTGATTGCTGCAAGTTCGAAAGGAGTAACAACTTTGGAGTTAAAACAGCCTATGGAATGTGTTATATGAGGAATTTCATCATTCTCATTAAATTTAAAAAAGATGACTGATCCGCAGGTAGCATGTGAAATCTTTAAAGCTTCTTCATAAATAATCTGTAACAGATGATCATATTCAAGCGAGGCGCTGATTTCCCTTGCAGTAACAGATGCAGACGATAATTGATCAACCTTTTGACGCAAAGAATCATCTGTTTGCTTCAATAAGTTTGAATTTTCTATAGCTGTCGCAAGCAAACCAGCGGCAGTAGATACAATTTGCAGATCGTAGGTTGTGAAATAATCGGAGCGGCGATTTCCCAACATTAATTCGCCAATACTTTTATCACGCGCAACAAGAGGCACCAAAAGCACCGATTCCATATGCAAAACGCCGGCTAACTGCTGGTACGGAGGGCTAACACGTCGATCTGTGCTTAACCTACCGGAAACAAACGATCTTTGACTGCCAGAAACGGTCTGGCGGTATTGAGGCTGATCTATATAAATTACTTTGAAAGCTTCCTTAGTATTTTCATCAACGCCAAAAGCTGAATTTTTCTCCAGCGTTAGTTCGCCAGATTTACTGTTTAGTAGAAAAACAGCGCCAGCTTCTGCCTGAAAAAGGTTGGCAAGTTCTTGAATAGAAAATGTCAGAACTTCATTCAATGTAGCGGAAGAAGCTGAAAGACTAGCAATACGCCGCAAGGAATCAGATCGCTGACTTCTAATGCGAGCATGTTGTACAAGCAAGGCATTATCAACAATTGCCGCAACTTGATCGGCAACAATATCAATTAAACGAGATTCGTCTTTTGTAAAAGCAGAAGTACCACCACGATGATGTGCGAGAAGAAAATAACCTACAACACGGCTCGAAGATACCAAAGGAATCAAGGCGCAATCCCGCAAACTAGCAGCAATGGCAATGTTGGTAAACCCAAGCAAACGCCATGATTCGTCTTTGGATGCATCCAAGGTATAGATAGAATTGCGGCTGTTTAAAACCTGCTCTGCACTGCTGCCAGACGGAATGGATGAGCGGAAAATTTCTACAATATGAGCAGGAATGCCTCGAAAAGGGATTTGGCCTTCTAAAGTACTCTTGTCCTCGTCAAAGAGGAGGAAACCAATAATATCTGTGTTGAAGAGCAGAGAAATACTCTCGATAAGACTAGCAAAAAGGTCCCGCACGTCTTGAATAGAACTAAAAGCCTGAGTAAGGTTTGCCAAACCGGATAATTCTAGTGAGCGTTTTTCCTCTTCTTCATATCGTCCGGCATTTCGAAGAGCAGATGCTGCTTGTCCTGAAACCAATAACAAAAGGTCAAGGTCATGCTGACCAAATGAACCACCGCTCGTCTGCCCTGCTTCCAATGTTCCAACCAATTTATCGCCAACAATTAATGGGATTCCTAAATAAGAATGAATGGATTTAATTTCTGCATTGCGCGGAGCAGTGTTTGAGCGCGCTTCGGTGCTGGCAATAAAAACCGGCTGACGAGTAGTAAGTAACTGGCTTGTAAATTCTCCGAATTGAGTTACTGAAGCACGTACAATAACGCGTGCTGGTGAATTAGGATCGTCAAAACGATAAGGAATTAACGAATCAGACTGGGTATCCCACAACTTAAGCTCAAGAATATCAGACGAAGTTAAACGGCTAATATTTTCCAGGACGGCTTGAAGGGTATGCATCAAGCTAAGGCTCAAAGAAACAGCCTGACTAAAATCTTTTACTACCTTTAGAATAGATGTAGAAGAATCCGATGTCCCGCCAATTAATGCAGATCCCAAATCCATAGCACGCAAAGTTACGAGAATTAAAGGAGAAGTACCGGGTACTTCATAAGAAGTAACTTCCATTAACCTCCCGCCTATCGTCACACGTTTTTGACCAGGCATAACACAAACATCTAAAAACTGATCCGCAGGACGTACCCGGCGCGTTAAACGCTCAATATCCGGCTCATCATTTTCAGCCATATCGAACCAGTGACGAGCGAGCGAATTCATATAATTAACACGCCCGCCTGGTTCAACGATCAAAACCGCATCAATTGAATTTGCTGTATCTGGCAAATAACTTGGAGCTTCAGATACTTTCGCAGTTTTTTCCCCAGGTAGCAACCATAATACTAACCAGACTAGCAAGACAAGCGCCAGTCCAGCGATAATAAGCCAAATTCCGAGGCCTACCCCGGCTAACATGATAAGAAGACTACCTCTCAGGCAATAGAAGCCGCAGGTGTATCCTGCCGTCTGGCTTCTGCCGCTAACTCAGTAATTTCGCGAATATCAGCAAAAGAATGCTGAGTCGGTGATACCAATCCAATTGAAAGGGTCATAAAGGGAACTTTATCTACCCCCCCATCAGCTCTTGGAGCCTGGATAAATCCCTGTTGTCGGTCGATAAAATTATAGTGCGTTTGCACTTCATTCGCAAAGCGATCCTTAAGGCGTTGGCGAATTGTAATTGCAGCTTCAGGAGTACTAATGATTACAAAATTATCACCGCCTGGGTGCCCAATAAAATCCTTGTTCGTGCCTAGTTCATCTACCACTTCACTTAATATCATAGTAGCAAAACGTAAAACATCATCACCAGCGACAAAGCCATAAACATCTTTGAACGCATCAAAGTAATTTAAGCGCAAATCTAACATTGCCCAATTTGTCTCACGAATAATGCGGCGCAGCTGCTCTTCAATCAAACGCCCAGCAGGTAAACCAGAACGCGGGTCAGTAAGACTCTCACGCTCAGCGCGGCGAATAGCACCCGTCACGCGCAATTTTAATTCCTCAATATCAAAGGGTTTTGTAATATAGTCATCAGCGCCTAATTCCAAACCCTGTAACTTATCACTGCGTTCATCCTTTTGGGTAAGAAAAATCACAGGAATATGGCTAGTGCGGGTATTCATACGCAACTGACGGCATACTTCATAGCCGTCAATATCAGGCAGCATAATATCCAACACCATTAAATGAGGAATCACATGCTTTGTCTTTTCCAAAGCATCCATCCCGCGATTTGCTACATCTACATCAAATTCTAATCCAGAGAAGTAGATCTTAAGCATATTCGCAATATCAATATCGTCTTCCACAACTAACAATCGGGCTTTTGCCATGACGAGCCTCCTTATGCACGCCGCATTTTGCGGGCATTCCTTTTCACAGTTTCAATTTGTGCTTCCGTTACTTCTTTTTCAAATGAGCGAAATCCGCTCAAACGAAAGCCATGTTTTTCAGCAATGGTCGTAATTTCCTGAACACGAGCAAGTGTAATATCCTTACCCACAGTGTAATCTTCAAATCTGCCTTCCAAAGCCAGCGCCATGGTCTCAGCCATACAGGCATACGCCTTGCCTTCTGGAAAACCAAAATTAAAGTGGAAATCAACGGGACCTGGTACGTCTACCATGCCACCATCAATCACTAATATATCATCTCTCACAGCCGCTACCATTGCAGAAACATCACGAGGACGAGCCACATCACAAACAACACTTCCAGGCAATAAATGCTCAGGCTTGATAACGTCATGCACTGCACTCGTCACAGTGAGGATCAATTTAGCCTCAGATAATACATCCATGCTCGTGCTGATTTGCAATTCGCTTCGAGCATGGAGCTTGAGCCTGTCACGTAAAACTTCAAGCTTTTTCTCATCCCGGGCCACAAGCAAAACCCGTGCCGCCTCGCCAGCCAACAGCTCAGCACAGACGCGCCCAATTGTACCTGTAGCGCCAACGACTGCTACTGTGGCATCCTGCATCTTAATATCCATCACCTTTGCCGCATCACGAATTGCCTGCACAGCAAGAGCTACAGTATAAGAATCGCCTGTGGTCACAGGCACATCCAGCGCATTTGCAATCGTCACGCCAGAATCCCCCACAACCGAGGTGAAGGCTCCCAAGCCAAGGATGTTTGCTCCTAATTTCTCAGCGACGCGCCCAGTTTGGATAATTTTACGATATACCCTCTGCTCGCGCAACTCCATCATACGGCGCGGCGTAAACGGACATGCAATAAACCAACCTTTAATCTCTTTTCCAGTCGCCTTCGACGTAATGCCGTTAATCTCAGAAATATATACGGGTGGGAAAAAAGTTGAGAAAAAATCAATCTGTTTTTCACTCAACGTACGCCCCAAAAATGGAAACTTCCTGCTTACATCGCGCTTGGGGTCAACTGGATGTATGATGAACGCAAAACTGTCCATTTACCAGGACTCTTCTTCTTTCTTTTTATGATAAGGGGTCTGATGCAAATGAGAAAGCTTCATGCGATGATGATCACTATCTTCAAAACGAATATCCTTGCTAATCACACGTCGTTCCTGCGATGCAGCCAGCACTACATCTGATTCAATGGTGCGCGCCGGATAAACAATCATGCCAGAGCCTAAGCGGCAATTATGACCAACGCAGCCGCCCAATACCGGACGATTGGACGGGCGCAAAGAGCCATCTCCCGAAAGTGCGCGAAGCGGTGCGGGGATAATATTGTAATCTGTGAAGGTTGTACCAGCGCCAATAAATGTATTACGTCCAATCACGCACATCTGCAAACATGTATTTTGCGCCACCATGCTATGGTCCATCACTGTGGTCATAAACAAAGCGGCACGAAATGGTAGGAAAGCCCCATCCCCCACAACTGAAAGCATAATTTGGCAACCCTGTGAAATATTCACATTATTGCCAATGATCGAGTTCTCAATCACAGTTCCAGCGCCGATATTGACATTGTCTCCAATGATCGTAGGTCCATGGATAACAGCGCTAGGATCAATCACGCAATTTTTGCCCATCTGTACTAATTCTGAACAATCCAAGACCTGCCTGCCCTCATAAATAGCAGTACCAATAATTTTTAACTTAAAAGCCAGGTCTTCATGCAGCTGCTTCTCAAAGCGCGCTCCTCGACCAAATTGACTAAAAATCATATCAGCAACGAAGATATGTACCCAAGAGTCAATTGCAATCAAAGAACGAAGAGGTACCTGAAATAACAGATCCCCTGTTTGCTCAGCCATATAGGTCGGCACATGATAATACCCAATTTCACGGGATTGCAAATCTATCACCAGAGGTTCTACATCTGCTACAGGGCCATTTGGGTAGTACCATAAATCAGCAAGATATAAACTACCAGCAGGTGTATAGGATGATGAAAGAGGAAGCGCATGTTCCCGAAAAGCTGGGTCATCTGCAGAAAAAGCCGCACGAACAGCACGATTTTTTCTTTTTGCCTCACTGATAAAGGCATCAATGTATTCCTGATCAAAGAATAAATTGTCACGATATACAATGGATGGTTCACGGGTGGGATTAAAAGGTACCCCTGGCTTCACTTCCACTTCACGAGTCACATAAGGAGTGAGTACATTACGCTGATGAAGCCAAAGGGGAGAGTTTTGAATGCGTAAATCGCGGGCCGGCTCACAAAACGGATGCACATTGTTTGGAGCGTGTAAAATAATTTTCAGCATATTGTTTCAATTATAAATGATTGCAAGGATTAAATACGGTTTCTGCTTGGTGAGTTTACAGGTCTTACAAAAGAATTGTAGTGGTATTTAGATGAAAAACGCGAGGATATTCTCTTATCCATCGCGTTGAGTGCTTATATACGAGGTACAGTACCCTATTATGCTGGCAATGGCTCGTCTAAAAACGCTTTTAATCTTTTGCTAAATTCAGCAGGTTCTTCCAGCATAGGAAAATGACCAGCATTTGGGAAATGCTCAATTCTAGACCCAACAATTCCCTGTTGCATAGGCTGCCATTGCAACGGGTGCACAATTTTATCTTTATGACCATACATTCCGAGCGCAGGAACTTTTATTTGATCCAACATTGGGCGCAAATCGGTACGGCGAAGTGAAGAAATAGAGAGCAGAAACGATTCAACTGTCGTACGAGAAAGGTCGCGGTCCATCATTGCAGGAAAACGAGGGTCACTGCAAATAGCGCGTGAATAATAATATTTCATAAAGGCGCGAAAGGGTCCCATCATATTAAAGAGTAAAAAAGCAACTGGCCGATACCCTGAGACCTTCAACAATGGCGCAAGCGACGAACCAACAATGGGCGATCCAACCACCACAACTTTGCTAACCCGCTCGGGATGTTTTATTGCCACCGACAAACTAACAGTGCCACCCATGCTATGCCCCACCAATGGCGCATGCACAATACCCAATTGCTCCATGAATTGGTTAACTAAGCCGACAAAATCCTGTACTGCATAGGTTTCACGTTTCTTTCCAGATTCACCAAACCCACAAAAATCCATGGCGTATGTGCGGTAAAAAGCACCCAAATATGCCATCGTCTCCTGCCATAACCCCCACGACCCAAGCCAACCATGCAAAAGAATTACGGGACGCCCGCGCCCGTATACCTCATAATGAACTATTCCCTGATCTGTTGTAATTGATGACACGAAAACTGTTTCACCGGATAGCCTATTTTCCGGACTCCATTTCCTGCATGATGCTGAAAAGCAGTTCCAAAAGAACTGTCTTGACGGTATCACGATTGGTTGCTACGCAGGGTAACAGCTTTGTTTCAGCATCAAGCCGTAAAGCATGGCGAATATCTTCCATATCCCAAGCTTCTGGCATATCCTGCTTATTAGCGGCAACCACAAAAGGAGTGGGAGCATATGCGCGGAAAGTCTCTAAAATTGAACGGGCTTCGCGGAAAGTCTCAGGGCGGGTACTATCAACCATCACAATAAACCCTAACATGCCCTCAGAAAGAATTTCCCACATAAAATCAAATCTTTTTTGCCCAGGAGTACCAAATAAATAAAGAACAAGATCTTCATCCACTGTGATACGCCCAAAGTCCATTGCGACAGTGGTCGCCGACTTAACTGCACGTTCTTCTTCGGATGAAATTTTACGCTCTGTTGCAACTACATCAATTTCACTGACAGACTGAATAAATTGAGTCTTGCCGGCACTGAACGGACCTGTTACCACCATTTTTACTGTTTGCATAATAAATTATTCCTTCCAAAAAATTTACATGGTGCGAATGCGCCCGATCAACTTATTGATCAGCGTTTTTTGTTCTTCTTTATCCTGAGTTGGATAGGTCTTGGGATTTTGTTGAACCACTACCCCTTCAGGCCTTACCATCTCAACCAAACCAGCTTGCAAAAGACCGTAGACAATGCGCCGAACTTCCAATTCAGACATTTTATTAGTCTGCGCAATCTGCTTCATTGTGTTCTTTGGGTTTATAAATGAAACAACGCGCCACTCTTCTACGCTCAAATTGACGTGCTTCATCGGGCGGTCTGTGAATTTCAATGCCATATCCAGGCTGGGAATTTCATCTTTAAGTTGTTCAAGCTCACGCAATTCACGAGAGCCTTCAATAATAATATTTTCGAGATCCAGCCGCACATTGATGCGATCTTCAGGAGGCATGATCTCTGCTTCAAAACGGAAAAAACCCTCAACCCAGGTAAATAAACGTCTAATTACATCTGAAAAATGGGATTGTAGATTGAGAAGAATATCATCTTGTGAAACATAGCCCGCATTAATTAACAAGAGACCAAGTTCCTTATCAGTCATTTGACCAGCTCGGTCTGCGATGGCGCGGTATTGATTTGCATTCAACTTGTTGGCTTTATGTAAAATACTTGCCAAACTGCCATCGTCCTGACCAATACGCGCATATGCTAATTTGCCCTCGCGAAAAGAAACATGCGCCTGCTCAGCGGGACCTTCTAAAATCAATGTGCCTGTTTTACCAGCCAAATTGATCAAGTTAAGCAATTGGGTAATTGTAAAATCTCTTAAGTTGCCACGAAGGGCCATAGGTTGCCTCTGAATCCTTCAGGTCGAAATTATGGATATTTTAGAGATTATACATGTAAGAAGGGCGGGCGTCAATTAAAGATAATTTGCAATTATGATATATTTTAGGGATAGTCGTTTTTACAGGAGAAAAACAATGCAGAAATTACAAAAATACATCGGATTGATCATCGCTGTTGGTCTTATCACAGGGCTGGCATTATCCACCTCCCCCGCTTCTGCTTCGCCCATACTTGGTGAAGTAGAGAACGATACGCCTCAATTGGCATTCCCTAATACCATAACATTCAGCGCAAATATACAAGAGTCTGCTGTAATCTCATCGATTGTGCTGGAATATGGCACCGAGCAATTAACGTGCGGAGATGTAATTGCAAAAGCATATCCCCAATTCACACCATCAGAGACAGTGAATGTCGAATGGACTTGGGATATGCGTCAAAGCGGTTCCCTGCCGCCCGGCACCACGATTTGGTGGCGTTGGCATTATAGCGATGCGAACGGTAAAGAATATATAACAAAAGAACAGACCATCATTTGGCTAGACGATGAACATAATTGGCAGACCAAAACGGAGGGGTTGATCAACGTCCATTGGTATGACAATGATTCAGCTTTTGCGCAAAGCATGATCGATGCCGCAAACATGAGCCTAGAACGTAATTTTAAAAGCGCGGGATTAAAACCCGTCAGTCCCATCAATATCTATGTTTACCCAAATTACGATGACTTGCGTGAAGCCATCCTTTATGAATCTGGCTGGGTCGGCGGGCAAGCCTTCCCTGAAAATAACATCGTCATCATGGGGCTTTCTGAATCAAACAGCAATTGGAATCAAAGCACAGTCATTCACGAACTTACCCACGTTTTGATTGGCAATCTAACTTTCTCTTGTTTAAGTTTTGTGCCTCAGTGGCTCAATGAGGGTCTGGCGGTCTATTCAGAAGGTGCGCTTGACCCTGAATTTAAGAGTATATTAGACGACGCAATCAATACTGATACTGTCTTGCCGTTACGCACTTTAAATGGGCGTTTTGCAGAAGTACGCGATCAGGCTTTGCTTTCTTACAGCCAATCTTACAGTGTGGTTGCCTACCTTATAGAAACTTATGGGCAGGAAAAAATGAATAGCTTGCTCATTTCCCTGCGTGATGGCAGCACTATTGACGATGGGCTTAAATCTATTTACGGATTTGACGTGGATAAGCTTGATGATAAATGGAGAGAATCGGTCGGGGCTGCGCCGAGAGCTGTTTCTGCTCAACCAACCGCACTTGCCGCTCCAACCCACGTACCCACCATCGTGCCCGTTTCTGGTGCGCCTCTGGCAGTGACCCCCACTCCATTTGCAGTTCCTACTTCATCCACCAATGGCACAGATTCAGATGTGCTGCCAAGCGCAGGACCATCCACCTCATTTGTCCTGCTGACAATTGGCTTCTGCTGTATATTTTTACTGATCATTGGTATTGTCATTTTGGGTTTTATGGTACGCGCCCAAAATAAAAAGGCTAAATAATTATGAAAAACATTCGCAACATCTCATTATTCATTCTCGCTTTGATGGTGGCAACATTGGGCGCCAGCGCAGCAGATAACGCCTCAGCGTTGGATAAGAATCACATTCAGGTGAATGGAATGCAAATTCCGCTGAATCAGGCTTTGGTCTTGAGCGGAGGCGAGTCATCTAATCCTCGTGAATATGACCCAGCCACCACTCATAGTTCAGGCGATAAGCTTGTATTCAGCGGGCTGGTTTCTCTGGATCCTAATTTAAACTTAACTCCTGATATTGCAGAAACATGGGACTTAAGCGCAGACGGCACAGTTTATACATTTCATTTGCGTGAAAACGCAAGATTTCATGATGGACGCGCGGTGACCGCCCAGGATGTAATCTATTCATGGGAACGCGCCGCCAGCCCTGATTTGCAGTCGGATACGGTCATCACATACCTTGGCGACATTGTTGGTGTGAAAGAAAAGTTTTCTGGCAAAGCCAGCACCATTTCTGGCTTGCAGGCAATTGATGATCTCACACTGCAAGTGACTATTGATGCATCCAAACCATATTTTTTACTCAAACTTACGTACGCAACTGCATTTGTATTAGACGAGCAAAATATAAACGAAGGGACAAATTGGTACAGAACTCCCAACGGCACAGGACCCTTTCGCTTAACCGAATGGAAAAAAGCTGAGCGCATTGTGTACGAGCGCAATGAAGATTTTTACTTAGGCGCGCCATCCATTCCGTTTGTAGTTGTGAATTTATACGCGGGTGGAGATGTACAGCTATATGAAACAGGTGATGTGGATATGGCGGGCGTTGGCATTTATGATGCCGATCGCTTCCTTAGCCCTGAAGAACCCATGCACGCTGAATTGGTCGGCGGCGTTGGGTTGTGTACCAACTATGTTGTCTTTGATACCACCCAGCCGCCTTTTGATGACGTGAAAGTCCGCCAGGCTTTTACCATGGCTTTTAACCGCGAACAATATATTGATGTTGTATTAAATGGACAAGCCCTGCCTGCCAACGGGCTATACCCGCCCGGCTTGCCTGGCTTTACCTATGATCTCGAAGGATTGCCTTATGATCCCGCGCGCGCAAAACAACTACTAGCCGAATCAAAATACGGCGGCGCTGAAGGTTTACCTAAAATCTTTTTCACCACTGCAGGCGTTGGCAGTTACATTGGACCTGATATCTCAGCCTTGGCGCAAATGTGGCAGTTAAACCTTGGCGTAACCATCACCGTAGAAAATATTGAATTCGATCATTACTTTGATCAGATTTATTCTGGCAATCACGGACAGTTATTTGATGGCGGCTGGTGCGCCGATTACCCCGATCCTGAAAACTTTGCAGATGTGCTCTTGCACAGCGGCGCACAGCAAAACCTGGGTCAATATTCCAACCCAGAGTTGGATGCGCTCCTTGAAGCGGCGCGTGTAGAAAAAGATGTGACCAAGCGCATGGAAATGTATCAAGAAGCGCAAAGAATTATTGTAAATGATGCACCGCTGATGTTCAGCACACACGCGCTAGGATATGAATTGGTCAAGCCATATGTAAAAGGGTATGTGAAAACGCCCATTGCAATACCAATCGAAAGATATATGTGGCTGGAAGGGAAATAAGCCCCCACCGCCCTTCGGGCACCTCCCCCAAATACGGCTGAAGTTCGCCGCATTTGGGGGAGGTTTATTATGGATGCGCTTCTACAGATAACTCAACGCGCGAGATGACACCCGCCAAGGCGTAGACATTAAACTCGAATGGCAGAATCCCGCCTCCAGCTGCGCCTGAAGCGGATTCCCATCTACGAGCGCCCACTACCCGATTCGATTCATCATACACAACTGCTGCGATCCAAACTTTGGTCACGGCTTTTGATTCGGCGGGCAACGCTATGCTTCCATTCACTTGCGCGCTTTTGCCAGACCAATCTACTTGCACAATCGTATTTTGCATCACAGCAGGCAAATAACGCGGATCATTGGCGGATAAGCGAATGGCAGTAAAAACCTGCACACGCGGGGTCGCGGAACTTAATCCATCGGCAGGCTCAAAGAAAACCATCAGCGGCAGGGATTCGTGCGGCGGTAAAATATTCAGCGGGAGTAAAGCCTCTTGGCTCGCAATCACGCCGCCGCTTGAATCAAGAAGCGTTACTTGCGCGGTGACATTTTCAATCGGCTCGGAAAAATCATTTCGCAAAAGCGCAAAACACCATAAGCCTTTATCGGCTGTGGGATGACAAATGATTTGCTGAACCGCAAACGGAACAGGCGTGGGCGTGCCTTCCCCATTTGCATTTCTCGGCGCGGGGATGATCAACTCTTGCCCTGGGCTTAAACTATTCGGTGAGACATTGGGATTCGCCGCCAGCAAATCATCTAACGCAATCCCTAACCTCTCCGCAATTTGACTGAGGGTATCGTTTTCCTTGATGTTGTATTTGGAGGGCGTGGAGGTTGGCAAGGGCGTATCAGCATACACCACTTGCAAGTTTGCGTCTGGCGTGGCGCTGGGCGTGGAAGTGAAATACGGAATCAGCTCCCCGCTTTGAAAGGGCAATACCGCAGGCGCATCCACGCCGCAGGCGCTGAGGGTGAATAAGAATATGAGGATTAATTTTTTCATCAAGGGGATTTATCACTCAAAATATTTCTCATCCACACTCTCCCACGGCTCAGCGGGCAGGTTCATGTACTTGGTTAACAACGGGTGCACATCTGCCATCTGCTCATACATTCTTTGCGCCACGCGGCGAATGGAAAAGTGCGCGTTAGGCGCACTGCGTAACTGACAAAATGCAAACGCCTCACGCAAATTAAATTGAGCCAGCACACGGCGGTTATATCCGTTTGGCACAATATATTGCGCCACCTGCGGATTGAAAGCAAATAACGTTTCATACATTTGCGCGGCGGCATTCATAGCGGCTGTATATTGCTCACCAAAGCCCGCCTCATTGATCAAGCGCGGAGTGGTGTATCCAAGCCGCGTGCTTAACAACTGCGGCGTCTGCGACATCATACGATGGCGCTTAAACTCGGCATACGCGCCCTGATCCATCACAATATCAAAAGTGTAATTGCAATATTCCAACTCACGCAAAGGCACATCAAAGCGGGTTAATTTTGCCAACAACATCTCAGCAATTTGAGTGCGCTCTTTTTTGCCCATCAACTTGACATGATCAAAAGCCTGCTGAAAACTCATCTCGCCAAAACGATACAAAGCCGCCGCCAACACTTTCTTTTCACCGTGCTTGTCATACTCAATCAACGTGCACCAATCAGTTGACTTACGATTTTCGATTTTCGATTTACGATTCTCAATTCCCAATTTCCGATTTCCAAATGCCTCAGCCGTTTCAATTAGATAAGGAACCGCGTCTGCATATTTAACCAGGGTTGGCACTTCTTCTCGGGCAGTTTCCTTCGCCTTAGCGCCAATCTCCCTCACCTCCCCCAGCGGATGCGACAACATCTTGCGGAACATACTCTCCAAGACGCGCGCGTTGGCAGTCATACCCACGTTGGCAAGCGCCGCGCCCGGCAAAAGGAATCGGCACACATCCACATACTGCGAGCGGATGCGGCGATCAAAGGCTTCGTCACTTTCATTTTCTTTGCGTTTGCTACGCGCTACAATTAAATTTTTGACAGGTTCCAGCGAATCAGCATACGCAGCGAACAATAATCTCACCGTCTGCATAAATTCATCATGTAACGGGTGATTTTCCAATTCAGGCGGCACCGTAAAATCATCCGCGCCCCATCTTTGGTAACGCGTGGATTTTT
>VFJR01000155.1 GCA_009885945.1 Anaerolineaceae bacterium | reverse complement strand
CCACCACCATTGCCATTGCCGCCACCGTTACCGTTGCCTTGACCACCAGTGCCAGAAAGTCCAGCATCAGCTGGAACACAAGCAGAAAGTATCAAGGACGCCATGACCAAAAGAGCCATTAGCATAAACAGAATTTTCCGTGACTTATTTTTTTGTTTCATTAGAATCTCCTTTTTATATTTATACTTATTATCTAATATTTTTTTTCGTTCAAAAATAGAGGCTCTTCTTTATTAAGTATTCATTCGAAGAACCAAAAAAACTTATTTGCGGCGGCTAATCCACAGCATAAGTAGTAGAAATATTATGCCTGCGCCAATTGATATACCTGTGATTTGCGCGCCGCTTCCAGCAGTTCCTATCAATGTACCCGAAGATGTGTTTGTAGTAAATGCCGCTACCACCAAAACACCTATAAAAACTGCCATTGATCCGACTGTGAGAATAATGTTTGGATTAATCTCGATCTGCATCATTCTGTTCAGGAAAGCCATGAGAGGGGTTTCTTGTTTTCTCATTGAAGAAGAGCGGCTTTTAATTAAAAAATCGTTCTTCATTCTCTTGAGAGTGGCTTGCTCAACTGGGTCGTTGGGCAGGGAATGCTTTAGGCGCAGCACCATTTTTTGAAGGTCGCGCAAATCCTCGTCTAGGTTTGATTCGATATTTTCCACCTCATAGGAAAGCGCGCGATCGGCAAAATCAGCCAGGAGATCATCGTATTCTTGGGTGTTTTCGTTTGATCGTTTCATAGTTCTTTTTCCAGTTGATTTCGCAACGCGGCTAGCGCGCGTCGAAATAATGATTTGACCGCCTCCATATTTTGCCCCATCACTTTTGCAATTTCATTGAACTGCATATCTTCAGCAAAACGGAGGATGAGTACTTCACGATAATTTTCAGGGAGGTCTTGAAGAGCATTCTTAATAGAAATTTGCTCTTCCAGCAAACCAGCAGATCTCCCATCCCCTACTCCCATTGCTTCATGGAGTGAAACAGGGTTAATTTCCTTTTTACGATTACGTCGTCTGTAATATTCAGCGACTTTATGATTTGTTAAGGTGCGAAGCCAGGTACTAAACTGCGATTCACCCCGAAAAGACGCAAGAGACTTGAATGCCGCAATAAAAACATCCTGCGTCACATCCTCCACATCTTGCTGGGGAATTATATAACGTACCCGCTTGTAAACGTTCGGTAAATAACGCTCATAAAGCGTATTGAAAGCGTCTACCTGCCCGTTCTTGAATTGTTGAATAAGAATGTCGTCATTGGCTTGCAAAGGTTGTGTCATGCAGGCGCTTCCATAAAATTAGTGGTTGAAATAGTGAAAAAAGGGTCGGTCGGAAAAAATTCAAACCCATACGATTCCAAGAATATAACATAAAAACTGGCTGAAAAAGGGATTTTATTTTTATGCCGGATGGGCTATAATCGTTTTATCAAAACAAGACCGCGCATCCTATGTGCGAAATTTTCATAAACTGTGGAGAAGCAAATGTCAAAGACTATTTCAATTCACTCTTATCGTGGTGGTACGGGCAAATCCAATACTACTGCAAATCTTGCTGCCCTGCTTGCTAAAACCGGCGCAACTGTTGGCGTGGTAGATACTGATATTCAATCGCCGGGCATTCATGTTCTTTTCGGGTTGGATTTAGAACAGGACGGGATAAAAACTCTTAACGATTATCTTTGGGGAAAGTGCGAAATTGATGAAGCAGCGCACGATGTAACAAAAGCCTTGGGCGTTCCAATTTCAGGAAAAGTACTTCTGATCCCATCCAGTATCAGAGCAGGCGAAATTGCCCGTGTTTTGCGTGAAGGATATGATGTCGGCTTGCTTAATGATGGTTTTCAGGGTTTCATCGAAAAAAAGAAGCTTGACTACTTATTGATTGACACACACCCTGGCTTGAATGAAGAGACATTGCTTTCAATCGCCATTTCTCAAACGCTCATTATCATTCTGCGCCCAGATCAACAGGACTTCCAAGGAACTGCGGTTACCGTGGATGTTGCTAAAAAATTAGATGTTGAAAACCTACTTTTGGTTGTAAACAAAACACCTACCCAATTCAATTTTGACGATGTGCAAAAACTGGTGGAAGAAAAATATGGCGCTGTTGTTGGCGCGGTCCTCCCCCATTCTGATGAAGTGATGACCCTACAAAGTAATGGCGTGTTCGTTCTGAAATACCCAGATCATGAAATTGTAAAGAAGCTTCAAAATGTGGTTGAAAAAATTAAGTAAGTTCCTAGGTTTTTCTTCTTCAGACGCAAAACCTGAAGCGGTCAAGGCGGTGGCTCGTCCAGTAGATCCGCTTGAATTACTGATGAAGGAGCTTCGAGAGCGCACAGAAGATATTCACCCATCCGATGTGATTACCTTTCCTGAGCCTCTTCGCTCAACCATCAATTTTGCAGTTCGCCTTGGGCATGTCAGCCTTACCGAACTTTCGCGGCGCATGGACATGGATATGGCAAAGACAAAAGAAATTGTAGAAGTATTGGTTGCCCGTCATTTACTTTATGTCTCAGATAAATCAACCGACAAAGAAACATATTACGAAACCCGTCTTTCAGCCATGACCAGGCCGCTGACCCGCCCCAAAAGCGGGCTTTGGGACAAGCTCGAATAACTGACCCACAAAAAACTGTCGTTTATAACGGCAGTTTTTTATTATGCAAGCTGGGGATATAATATAGCTATGAACAAAAAACAATACGAAGAGTTAAAAGAAAAAATTCATTTTCATAATTATCGCTATCATGTTTTGGATACACCGCTGATCAGTGATGCCGAATATGACAAATTGATGAACGAACTGAAACGCCTCGAAGCCGACCATCAGGACTGGATCAGCCCCGATTCACCGAGTCAACGGGCGGGCGCTGCCCCGCTCGAAAAATTTGAAAAGGTGCGCCACCCTGCGCCGATCCTCTCGCTGGCAAACGCCTTTGGCGCAGAAGATGCGCGTGCCTGGCGAGAGCGCGTTATAAAGATTGACGAGCGTGTTGAAAAAGCAAAGTTTGTAGTTGAACCAAAGATAGATGGCTTAAGCATTGTGCTTCATTACGAAAATGGGCTCTTTGTGCAAGGTGCAACCCGCGGTGACGGTGAAGTTGGTGAAGATATCACTGCAAACCTACGCACAATAAAGACCATACCGCTCAAGATACCGGTGAACAGTGAGCAGTCGTCAGTGATCAGTATTCCTAAGAAATTGGTCATACGCGGAGAAGCATATCTGCCTATTAAAGAATTTGATGAATTAAATCGCAAACTGGAAGAGGCGGGAGAAAAGACCTATCTAAACCCGCGTAATACTGCCGCTGGGTCATTGCGTCAGCTGGATCCAACTCTGACCGCTTCGCGCCCGCTCACCATTTTGGTATACCAAATCATTCATAGTGAAGGTGGGAAATTACCGTCATCGCAATGGGAAACGTTGGAATATTTAAAAGCACTTGGATTTCCCGTATCAGATGTGGCGAAACGATTTAATAATCTAGACTCAGCGGTTGCATATACAGAAACATGGAATACAGGTCGTGACCAATTGCCTTATGAAGCCGATGGCATGGTAATCAAAATAGACGATTTGAATCTTGCGAACGAGCTCGGTTTTGTAGGCAAAGACCCGCGCAGCGCAATCGCATTCAAATTCCCTGCGCGCGAAGTAACAACGACTTTACAAGAGATACGTGTGAATGTAGGCAGAACTGGCGTGCTGACTCCTTATGCTGTGCTTGAGCCAGTAGAAATTGGCGGCGTAATCGTGGAGCGCGCTACTTTACATAATTTTGATTTTATTGAGGAAAAAGATATTCGCGCTGGTGACCGTGTGCTGGTAAAACGCGCAGGCGAAGTAATTCCTTATGTCATTGGTCCTGTTGTGGATGCACGCACAGGTAAGGAAAAGAAATTCAAGCCGCCCACAACCTGCCCCACCTGCGATCAGGCTGTGGAACATTTTGAGGGCGAGGTAGCTTGGTATTGTGTCAATGCGGCTTGCCCTGCTCAATTGGTGCGCAACGTGGAGCATTTTGTCTCACGCGGGGCAATGGATATTGGCGGTCTTGGCATCAAAATTGTGGAGCAGTTAATTGAATCTGGATTGGTAAAAGATGTAGCTGATTTATTCACGTTGAAAAAAGAGGCTCTGCTCAAGCTGGATGGGTTTGCCGATAAAAAGGCGGAGAATCTGCTCAATGGGCTGGAGCAGGCTAAGGCACAGAGTTTGAAGCGATTGCTGGGAGCATTAGGAATCCACGGCGTAGGCGAAGTGATGGCGGGAGACCTATCCAAAGTATTTTCTGATCTGGATGCGTTATCAAAAGCCAGCGCAGATGAACTGCAGAAAATTGATGGCGTGGGTCCTAATATTGCGGAGTCTATTGTGGATTGGTTTGGGCGGGCGGCGAATCAAAAAATATTGAAGAAATTAAAAGCCGCCAAAGTTTGGCCCCATGCAGAAATTAAAGAAAAGAAAGGCGGCGCATTTAATGATCTGACATTTGTGATCACAGGAACATTGCCCGCTTTTTCGCGCGATGATGCGAAGGCTTTTATTGAAGATCACGGCGGCAAGGTAACGGATAGCGTCAGTAAAAAGACGAGTTACCTTTTGTTAGGCGTTGAGCCAGGTTCGAAATTTGAGAAGGCAAAATCATTAGGGGTGAAAATCATTAGCGAGGACGAATTGAAAAAGTTGGCTAAAAAATAAGAAAAAGGCATCTCGAATATGAGATGCCTTTTTCTTATTTTTTATTATTTCAACGTTAAGGTTGAGGTGTCTCAGTTGGAATTTCAAGGGGAGTACCAGCATAGACAACGGGTCCGCTGGCAGAAAGATCTGCGGGGTGTCCTGCGGCAGTGACGCTATGCGTGACCATCAACTCATATAGTTTAGATTTTTGCCAATTGCCGCCGCCAAATATGTCATCCCCTTGTACAGTTAAATTCATACGGTGCGAGCCTTTCATCATGCTTGCATAAGTGGTCATATCCAATTGAGCATCAGATGAAGTTAGATCTGCATTGTGACAGGACGTGCATGATAAAGAACCTTGATACCAAACATTTGATTCGACAAATAAGTGCTGGATATCTTTTTCAAAAGTAGCGGCACAAGTCTGTCCATTTATATCTGTAAAAGTAAATTCATCTTTCTCGGGTGTATTTGCATTTACCCATGCGCCGATCAAATCGGTTGCGCCAACTTTACATTGACCCTTTTGTGAAGATTGAACAAAAGCAGGTAATGTACCTGGCACAAGCGTTGGCATGGAAGTTCGTTCCACTTTTGGCAAGGCGCGTTTGCAAGCAAAACTTAAGCCGCAGGCATTGTATGAAACAAAGCTAACCCAAGCTACAACACCGAGTACAAACAGGATTATCGTTCCATAAATATATTGTTTTACATCATCCATATTATTTTCCTCCTGCCCTATTGCGCCGCTTGCAAAATGCGGATGTAGTTGACCACATCCCAGCGTTCGCGCACGGTCAGGTTTTCGTTTAATGCAGGCATACGCCCATCCACACCATTTGAAATAGTAAGGAAGAGCGAGCCGTCACTTTTGGTTTTGATCACATCAGAGGTCAGGTCGGCAGGTTTAAAATCTACGAGGAAGGGTGCAATACTGCCATTGCCTTTACCTTGCTCACCATGGCACATCTTGCAATTGATGTTGAACAATTCCGCACCGCGCGTAATCGAGGTCTGATCTGCCTCAACAGGGTTGAGCGGTGAGCCCAAGCTGGAGATATAGGCTGGTCCTTCAATAGGGATAGATTGCGCAGGCACAGCCAGAGGATGTTCCATCGGTCTGTAGGATTCCTGAATCTCCATAAAGCTAACCCAATCTAATTTGATGATATCGTAGGAGAAAATAACCAGTACTGTGACTAATAAGCCAAGCCCGGCAAATACGACAACAAGTTGCTTAAACAATCTCATAACTGCTTTGCCTCCGCCAGCTCAACTTTTTCTGCGCCGAGCGCTTTCATCGCCTTGGAAAATTTTTCCTTGCCGTCTTTAGGGCACATAAAGAACACCACAATTTTTCCGTCACTAACATCCACAGTATATTCGAGCGGACGATAGTTTGGGAAATTACTGTCGAGAAATACACCGAGGAATGTGGAGAGCAGCATGCCCAGCATGGTTAACTCGAATAATAATACAACACTCGGAGGACCCGGCACGTAAGGCTGGGAACTCACTTGAATGGGATATGCGTACATATACGGTGATATGAAGGCAAGAAAGAAGCCGCCGCAAAAGCCCAAGATCGCGCCGCCCATCGCAATTCGTGAAACATTTGACCATTTATTGG
>VFJR01000128.1 GCA_009885945.1 Anaerolineaceae bacterium | reverse complement strand
TGCTTGATCTCGGCAACTTCATCCTTTGTGATGGCAGGGACGGGATTGCGGTTTTTCTTTTTTGGTTCGCCGTTGATGAGGATACGGGCGGCAGATTTGAGGCGGGAAATGATTTCCATAGTTATCTAATTTACCACAATGAGAATAAATAGAACACGGATAACATAAATCGGACTGATTTATATGGATTTCTTTTTGAATGTTCCGCGAAAGTCCGATATGTCTGCGTAATCTATGTTCTGATTTAGGTTCTTTTTTTTAATGTTTTCAAAATAAACTCTGCTGTGCGATTGCCCGAACCTGCATCTATATAAGTAATATCATTCTCGATAAACTTTCTACGTTCGGCATAATCAAGAGTTGGATTTTTAAGCAGGCATTTAGTGTGGCGCGCAGTTCGTTACTCAGTAGGCAATCTTTTTGATAGACCGGCACAAATAACAATTTCTGCTCAATGCTTTCCAGTGACCCTTACAACCCGCCCCAGTTTTCCTTTTTCGGACTTTACCAGCCATCGTCTTTGTCGAAGGATACTTTTTCAGCTATGGTTTTTCAAACGTTGGCAATAGACTTTCAAATTCAGATGCGTGAAACTGGCGAGGACCAGAAATTTCCTAGGGTTGTCTTGCATTCATCGTATATCAGCATTTGCCTATCATAACGCTATTTCGGATAAAGTCTTTTAGGTAATTAGTGACAAACCCCTAGTGCCTGCCGAATTTATTACCTACTCACCTATTCCCCATTCAATCTGTAAACAAAGGCAAATGACCCAGCGAAACAATATGCATCCACTGAGCACGATCGCCCTCTGTCAGAATCGCCGCTTCTGCAGACACACTGGCGTTGGCTTTATCCAGAATCATGCGCATGCCCTGCAAAGTGGAGCCAGTGCTGATTACATCATCCAGAATTAATACTTTCTTACCCTGAATAAAATCCTTATCTTTTTCATCTAAAATTAAAATCTGAGGCTGACCTGTTGTAATGGATAACGTCTCTGCTTTAAGTGCGTCGCCCATATAAGGCTTGTACGCCTTCCTCAAAACAACATAAGGCTTCTTTGATTCTACTGAAAGTGCATACGCCAACGGAATAGACTTTGCTTCCGCAGTGACGATCACATCATAGTCTTTACCCTTAAGTTGTTTGTTTAACTCTTTTGCGCAGGCTTGCACAAGTTGTGTATCGCCCAAAATATTTAAAATAGCAATGCGTAAACCAGGCTTAATCTCAAACAAGGGCAGTTCTCTCTTCAAACCTGCAATTTCAATTGAATAATTTTCACGTTTTGTCATGGAGTCCTCTTTAATAATTTTTCCACCACAGAGACACAGAGTCGCTGAGAAAAACCTATGTAAAAATTTAGAAACTAATTATCGTGCGTAGTTTATCACGATTCAATTTATAATAACCTCACCCTCTTTCTTCTTTCCTCACAATTCCACCCTTCAAGGACCTCAAGGAATCGCTTCACTACTTTCACCATTCATCATTCATCCTTTTCCTCATGCTCCCAGACCTGCAACTCCACGATCTACTGCGCTTACGCAAACCCCATCCATGCGGTTCGTATGAATGGACAGTCGTACGCCTCGGCGCCGATATTGGCTTGGAATGTAAAGGCTGTCATCACCGCGTACTGCTCACCCGCCGCGAGCTTGCCAAGCGCATGAAAACAAACCTCACACAAAAAGAATCAGCGAGTAAAAATGAAGAACAAAATTAGAAAACCCCATATTGTCTTTTATTTTTCCGACACAGGCGGCGGACATCGCTCTGCGGCAGAAGCGATCATCGAAGCTGTACATCGTCGGTTTGGAAAATCTGTCACTACAGAAATGGTGGATTTCTTTAAAGAGTATGCGCCAGCTCCCTTTAATCGCGCGTCCGAAATGTATCCATACATGGTCAAGATTCCGCAGTTATGGAACGCCAGCTTCAAAGCCACCGATGGGCGCGCACAAGCGCGCATGATCACCGCAGGCTTATGGCCCCTTGTCCGTCACGGCGCGCGTGAACTTGTAATGGATCATCCCGCCGATTTAATCGTCACGGTTCATCCATTGGCAAATACATTTGCGTTACGCGCCCTGGGCAACAATCGCCCGCCATTTATCAATGTTGTTACAGACATGGTCACTACTCACGCGCTATGGTTCGATAAACGCGCAGACATTACCCTTGTGCCAACAAACTCAGCCCGTCAGCGCGCACTCAAATATGGTATGCCTCCTGAAAAAGTACGCGTGGTGGGCTTGCCCGTTGCAGACCGCTATTGCAAACCCATAGGCAACAAAAAAACATTACGTAAAAAACTTGGCTTACCAGTAGATAAACCTCTCGTTTTGTTTGTTGGCGGTGGAGATGGAATGGGACCGCTTGGCAAAGCCGCCCAAGCCGTAGACGAATCAGGCTTAAACGTGGGGCTGGTCATCGTCACCGGGCGGAATCAACGCCTGAAAGAAAAGCTCGAATCTCAGCAATGGGAGAATCCCATCAAGGTCTTTGGCTTCACCCGCGACATGCCAAACCTCATGCGCGCCGCAGACTTCATCATTACAAAAGCAGGACCCGGCACAGTCGCCGAGGCGCTCAATGCACAATTGCCCATTATCATGTATTCAAAACTGCCCGGGCAAGAAGACGGCAACGTCAGTTTTGTGGAAGAAGAAGGCGCCGGCGTGTGGGCTCCTAAACCTCAGGATGTTGTTAAAACCCTCACTCGCTGGATCAGCCATCCCGAAGAAAAGAAGCGTGTTATCGAAAACTGCCGGCGCGCTGGCAGACCTGAAGCCGCCCGCACAATCACTGAAATTATTGGGAAAAAATTGGGATTAAAATAATTAACTCACCTTACGCATTTGCCTTCATGACCCCAAAGGGGTCAAATGATTATAGAATTGTAGATGGATGTTGCGAATTCAACCCCGAAGGGGTGTCAGAGCTTGTAAAATCCATATCATCCC
>VFJR01000030.1 GCA_009885945.1 Anaerolineaceae bacterium | reverse complement strand
ATGGGTACGGAAGAGAAACAACCCCTAATCTCTCAAAATTGGCAGAACATGCACACGTCTATCACAATCATTACGCAGGCGGAAACTATACAACGCCCGGCACTGCCAGCTTACTGACTGGCACCCTGCCTTGGACACACCGTGCACTCAGGCCCTCCACGCGTGTGGCCGATAAAGTTGCTTCACATAACTTATTCAATGCTTTTCAAGGGTACTATCGAATAGCCTATACGCACAATGGATTTGCCAATAAATTCTTGTCCCAATTCAGCACTTTCATCGAAGAATGGATACCTCAGCAAAACCTGTTCATCGAATCCTATGAAGGTTTATTGGATACCGTTTTTCATAAAGATGATGAAGTAGCCGGCGTAGCTTGGGCAAGAAATATTGAAATTGAACAAGGCTATTCATTTTCGTTATTTCTATCTCACCTGTACTCAATAATGAGCAAGAAGCGAGCCGAGAACATCAAAGAACAGTTCCCATTAGGAATGCCGGGTATTGACAATACCAACAAAAATTTCACCTTAGAAGATGCAACAAATTGGGTAACCAATCGATTGCCGAATCTCCCTGAACCATTTCTAGGGTATTTTCATTTCCTGCCCCCCCACCATCCTTACAGAACCTCAAAAGAATTTAATGGTCAATTTGCAAAAGACCAACTTAAACTTGCCGAAAAACCAATAGACATGTTTTCTAACAAACATCCAAATGAAGACATGTTAAGGCGCCGTACTGCCTACGATGAATTTATTCTATATGCAGACAATGCATTCGGTGAAATATATACGTCTCTTGAAAACTCGGGCATTCTTGAAAACACTTGGGTAATTTTCACATCCGACCATGGCGAAATGTCAGAACGCGGGATTGTCGGTCACGCCGGTGAGACTTTATATCAACCTCTGATTCGAATTCCTCTGTTAATCTTTGAGCCTGGTAAAAAAACACGAACTGATATTTATTCTCAAACCAGCGCAATAGATTTACTACCCACCTTGGCACATATCGCCAATCAAACGCATCCCGCTTGGACAGAAGGAACGATCCTGCCCCCGTTTGCATCTGCCGCACCGGATCAAAATCGAAACCTATATACCATTCAAGCTCGCTACAATGAGAACGAAGCCCCACTCACACAAGCAACCATTGCCCAAATTCAGGGAAGTTATAAACTCGTTTACTATTTTGGATACGAAAAAGCCCCCGAGAAAATTCAATTATTCGATATTCAAGCAGACCCGGAAGAACTCATCGATTTATCTCAATCCCAACCCGATATTACAAGAAAAATGCTCACTACTTTAAAAGCAAAACTTGACGAAGTGAACAAACCCTATCAATAATCGTTATTGACTTAAATAATAACTGACTGAACTGCCCTTGCACAATATTGAACAAGCAAACTTTTAGGAAAAAGTAAAAGAATATCCCCTTACCTCATCCAATACATATGCAAACAAGAAAAATCTCCCAAATCATAGAACCGCAATATGCCATGGAAGGTGCGGGCGTTTTATTACAACGCTCCATCGCCCCGCGCGCCACCAACGAATTTGATCCTTTTTTGCTCTTTGATCATTTCGCTTTCAACAATCCAAAAGAGGGACCCATCCTCGGCTTCCCCACACACCCTCACCGCGGCATTGAAACCGTCACTTATATTTTGGACGGCTCCGTCAACCACCGTGACAGCCTCGGCAACTCAGGGCTGATCGGACCCGGCGATGTGCAATGGATGACTTCCGGTCGCGGTATTCTGCACGAAGAAATGCCGCGCCGCGGTCCCAGCGGAAATATCTACGGCTTTCAGCTTTGGGTTAACCTGCCCTCTCACCTCAAAATGAGCAAGCCGCGTTATCAAGAAGTAAAAGCATCCACAATTCCCGTGTATGAAAAAGATGGACTCAAAATACGAGTCGTGGCTGGAGTAGTAGATAACGTCAGCGGACCTGTTACTGAAATTGCCGCCTCGCCTCTTTATCTGGACGTTCAGCTTGACCCTAACCATGAATGGATTCAACCCGTTAAGCGTGGTCACACCACTCTGGCATACGTCTTTGAAGGTGAAGGAGTCTTCTCAGATGAAACAGTCTCCGCTGTGCGTATGCTCAAATTTGAAGATGGCGATCAAATTCACATTAAGACAGAAAATAACCCCGTGCGTTTTATGTTAATCGCGGGTGCGCCTTTCAAAGAACCGATCGCACCGTATGGACCATTTGTAATGAATACCATGCAAGAAATTCAGCAAACATTACAAGATTTACGAAATGGGACCTTCATCCAAAACGATTGATAGTCCAAGTGACAGTCACCTTAAAGGTGACTGTCACTTTATTAAGGATTAATATGACAGACAAAACACAAGTCCTATATGCTCCCCGTTTGGGAAAAGAAGGAAGCCTGCGGCTCGGATGCTGTGCGATCATCTTTGACAAAAAGCGCGAAAAAGTATTGCTAACCCGCCGCGCAGATAACGGCTTATGGTGTTTACCCGGCGGCGCAGTAGAATCTGGCGAGTCGGTGGCTGAGGCGTGCATCAGAGAGGCATGGGAGGAAACAGGCTTGAGCGTAAGTGTGAAGCGTTTGGTCGGCGTGTACAGCAATCCAGATCAACTGGTTATTTACCCAGATGGCAATAAGGCATTTTTTGTTGTATTAAGTTTTGAAGCAGAAGTGATTGGCGGTGAATTAAAATTAAGTAACGAAACTACAGAAGCGGGCTATTATACTTTTGAAGAAATGGCTTCCATGCAAATGCACGCAAAACATAACGAACGAGTCAATGACGCACTGAGTAATTCTGCAAGCGCTTTAATAAAGTAACTATGGTTTGCGTCTAGTGTTCTTAAAATAAATTCAACAATTGGAGAAAATATGTTAAACACAATTTCAGAAAAATTCCACAAATGGTCACAAAAAGGCTGGCTGGTTATTGTATCGATGATTATGACAGTCTTGTTTATGGGCTATATCATGCCTATGGCGGGCGGTATTATGGCATTTCTTGCCAATAAAAGCGTAATGCCTTTGGATCTTATGTTTTTCTACACTCCCGAACAAGCATACGGCATGATCGAAAACTATGGGACTGACGCGCGTAATTTATATATCAAAATTGAACTTTCATTGGATATTCTTTACCCTGCCGTCTATACTTTATTTTTTGGGCTGGCACTTTCATGGCTGTTTCGACGGGCATATAAGCCAGAAAGCAAAATGCAAAAGTGGAATGCATTTCCTATCAGCACATGGATTTTGGATCTATTCGAAAATGCGGGAATCGCCACAATGGTTGGCATGTACCCAGCGCAGCCTGCCGCGCTAGCATGGATCACCATGCTGATGGGGTCACTAAAATGGTTTTCGCTCATCGGCACTGTACTATTATTGCTTACGGGCATATTCATGGCGATAAAGAGTAAGTTCTCGAAAAATTAAGCAGCACACACTTTCACTGTAAGTTATTTCATTAAACAAAATCAACTCACCATAAATAGGGTGAGTTGATTTATTAACTGACTTTACGCAGAATCAAAATCTTTTTTCACCGCCACCCTCTAAAGAGGGCATAAGCGCAAAGAACGCCAAGTTTTTCGAAAGACGCCAAGAACAGCCCTTGGCGAACTTTATATAACCTTGGCGCCATGGCTACTTGGCTGTTTATGCGTAAAAAAGCAGGGGATTTAATTAATCTGCCAGATCATCGCCTAGTTCTTCAACTACTTCTTTCCCTAGATAAAACTCCACATCTGGGGCAACCATCGGATGCTTGATAAACTTCTCTACATATTGGCGGGTATCTTTCATGCCAAGCAAAGTGAATAATTTTTCAAATTGCTGCTCCCAGGCTGCGCCAACTTTATCTTTTGCGGCTTGAGACATAGCATATGCTTGTTGCTTGAAAGGTCCAATCGCGTTCTTACGCACTTTATAGTAGAACTGCTCATCGGTCATGCCGGGCTTACGCTCGGCGGCAGAATTTAGATCCAGCCATGCGTACATTTCTTGTTTTAAGTCTGCAGGGCAATTATCGTAGAACATGGTTGTAAAGTTAGTAGCAAGATGAACTTCAATCGCTTCATTCTTCACAAAAAGATGAAAGTTCTCCTCTGCCACAGTAGAAGCGCCATGCTGAACTGTGCCGCCCATGCCGTAATCCTTACGCGCCGCCTGAGAGAGAATCCGCAACGTGTCAAAATCAATATTCACTTCAGCAAGCGAGCCGTCTGGTAAGACTGTGCCGCCATGCGAAGTACCCGTCTGAATACTGATCTTACTTAAGCCTGGTTTGCCGGGCGCATTCTTTTTCATTTGAATGTTATAGCCATCCATAAAGGCGCGTAATTCTTCTTCATTTGAATTGTGACCGCCCACTTCCCCAATTTCACCGCCAATGGAAACAGTAACAGCTTTCGGCTCCACTTGGCGCACATAAGCGCCAAACTCGGCAGAAAGAGTGTAATTGATCACCTGCTGTTCTGGGATGGTAGGCTTATTAATATCTACCAATGTGGATGTATCAATGTCAATATTATAAAAACCTGCCGCAATCGCCTCTTTGGTGAGGTCTTTCACGGCTTGCAATTCAGCTTGAGGGTCTGCGGCATATTTCTTGGCAGACATTTGAAAGTGATCCCCTTGAATAAAAACAGGGCCTACATATCCTTCTGCAATAGCCGCGGCTAAAACATTGGTGGAGTATTCTATCGGTCTCTGCGCGGTATACCCCATCTCAGAGCGTGCAATTTCGAAGATAAACGCAGATGCGTTCATGCGCTTGGCGGCGCGGAACATAGCGCGCGCCGCGTGGTAAGAAAGGACGCGCAAATTAAATGCGGGCACAGTAAATGTCATTGGCGCTTCGTTATTACCACGCGCAATATAAAGATCATGAATGGAGGCTGGGTAGATACCCAAAGCCAAGGCGGCGGAACGTACCAGAAAACGGGACCAACCTTGAGCTAAGCCAGAGCCGAGCGCTGAGATTTCTACCAATTTATCCATATTGGCGCGCAATTTTGCGGCATCATGCACTGTAACAATTTTTCCGTCTACAGTAAGACAATTATCAATTTGAGAAAGCAGGTCTTTAAGTTCGTTCACCATCAAAGGCTCCTAAATATAGTTAAGTCCGCAAGGTTTGCGTCTTTGTTTTTTTCAAACTTGATTATAACTGGAATTACACGCTATAATATATAAAACGATTCGTTGAGTGAAGCGTATATTATACGGAGGCACAAATGAGTGATTATTTAGCAAAAGTAACCAGCCAGCAAGACCCCTTTAAAAAACTGCTTGGGTATATCCCCGGGTTTAGCGGATATATTGAACGCACCAATCGCCGCGAAGCAGACAAGCTAGTACGAGACACCGTTGCACAACGCTTCAACGAACAATGGAAGCGCATTTCTGACCTGCAAAGTGAAATGGTTAGCAATGGCATGCTTTCTTATGTCGATGATATGGAAAAAGCCGCGATTCAATTGCGAACTTTTATCGACAAAATAACCACTGCACCGCGAGGTTATTCAGGCATGTTTGACGCCGTCAAAGTGAACGAAAAAGAACTCGAAGCGCTTTATCAATACGACCTTGCCTTTTTTGACCTTGCAGATCAAGTAAAGAGCGGGTTGGATAATGTGGAAGCCACGCTCAACGACGAAGCAGGGTTGCCTGCTGCAATTCGTAACATCACTTCGCTCGCCCGAAACGCGGTGGATGTATACAACCGCCGTAATGAAGTTGTGTCGGCTGGATAAAATATATCAGACCCTAAAGTTTCGAGAACGTTTAGAGAGCGTTTTATAAATCAATTTAACCAGAGATAAACGGAGATGACATAGATTCTTTTGCGTTTCTATCCTTAAATGCTGGTTTTATATGAATTATCCCGTTTATCTTGTTCATCTCTGGTTTCTTTTTGACTATCAAAACAGTCTCTTAGGATTTTATACTTAAAAAATCATGTGGCACGAATACATCACTGTAGAATCTATTAACGAAACTCTGAAAATCCTTTCAACCAAAGGCGTCGGTGCGCGCATTGTGGCAGGCGCAACCGATCTGATCTTGGAATTGGAACGCGGGGCTCGTAAAAATATTCACACCCTAATCGATGTAACCCGCATCGCCAATCTTGACATCATACTTCTTGATGAAGACAACATTATTCACCTTGGACCGTTGGTCACACACAATCACTGCGCGGGTTCAGCATTAATTCGCGAACAAGCCTATCCTTTATTTCGCGCGGCTTGGGAAGTGGGCGCCCCGCAAATTCGCAACCGCGGAACCATTGCGGGCAATTTGATCACTGCATCCCCTGCCAACGACACCATTACTCCGCTCATGGCGCTTAGTGCAAGTGTGACACTACAATCAACACGCGGCACGCGCACGGTTGCATTAAAAGATTTTTACACAGGCGTGCGTAAAACAGTTATGCAAGCAGATGAAATGCTGGTGGATATTTTCTTCCCAGCCTTGAATCCAAAGAGCCAGCGTGGAACCTTTCTCAAAGTGGCTTTACGCCGCGCCCAAGCTATTTCGATCGTGAACGCGGCGGTCATTCTCACTCTGGAGGCGGATACTACTGTCCGATCGGCATCCATCACACTGGGCGCTGTCTTTCCTACGATTATCCACGCAACAGAAGCAGAGACATATCTAGCGGGCAAAAAACTGACCGAAGACGTGATCAACGAAGCCGCAAATCTTGCCATGCAAGCTAGCAAACCAATTGACGATATTCGCGCCTCTGCATCCTATCGCCGCGAAATGGTACGTGTCTGTATCCTGCGTGGGTTAAAGAATCTGCTCAATGGTCAGGAGCAAGCCTGGGCGCCGTCTGAACCGATTCTATTATGGGGCAAACACTCCAAAACAGATCCCGTTTCACATCAATCGCCCTCTCCAATTGAAACAAAGATAAACGGAGAGAAAATTGTTTTTAATACGGGGCACGAAAAAACATTACTAAGATTACTGCGCGAAGAAGGCAATTTGATCGGCACTAAAGAAGGCTGCGCCGAGGGCGAGTGCGGCGCATGTACGGTGTTTTTAGACGGCAAAGCTGTGATGTCTTGCCTGGTGCCGGCAGGGCGCGCGCATGGCGCTGAAATAACGACCATTGAAGGATTGTCAAATGGTGAAAGCCTGCACCCCGTTCAAGAATCATTTATCAAGCATGGCGCTGTGCAATGCGGATATTGCACGCCTGGCTTTCTGATGTCTGCCGCAAAATTGTTGGAAGAAAATTCAAACCCGACTGAATATGAAATAGAGCAGGCAATCACAGGGAATCTTTGCCGCTGTACGGGCTATTATAAAATTGTACAAGCCGTAAAAGATGCAAGACAATAGTAATTATCTGATTTATTAAGTAACATTTTGGTTTACAAGGAAAGGTATTTTATGGGAAAACACTCTTCAGCTTCAAATCGACCAATCAGCGCTCCAAAAGAAGTTAATCCTCTTTGGCGAGGAGTAGGTTGCTTGATGATCGCCATCGTACCCATATTCTCATTTGGGTTGGGATATATAACGCTAGATATTGCCAAAGAACAAGGATGGCCCGTTCCATACGAATTGTTTCTTACGCCAACTATGCCGAAGATTTTTTATGCTTCGACCCCATTAGCGAATATACTGGGACCCTTGTTTGCCATTCAAGGTCTGTATGGCTATATACTATTTACGGCTGTATATATCTTCGTCGTTGGCGGGGCGATCTCTGCGATCTATTCAATTCTTTACAGAGCAGTTAGCCCCTCACGCTACGGACCTACTGACGTACCGCCAGAAAACAGAAAAGCCAAAAAGTCGCGCTAAGGAAACTATGCTCGAACAAGTTGGTAAATCCATCCCGCGTGTAGACGCGCGCGGAAAAGTAACAGGCGAAACACAATATCCCGGCGATCTTTCTATGGCAGGCATGCTGCACATGAAAATATTATTCGCTGAGCGTCCTCACGCGCGTGTATTACGTGTGGACATAAGCAAAGCCCAATCTGCTGAGGGCGTGGCGGCTATTTATATTGCCAAAGATATTCCTGTTAATGAATATGGATTGCAAATCCCTGATCAGCCTGTGTTATGCGGACCTGGCTCTACAAAACCTTATACAGATATTGTGCGTTTTGTCGGCGATCAAATTGCAGTAGTGGTTGCAGATACAGAGGCGAACGCCGCAAAAGCAATTAAATTGATTCAAGTTGAATATGAGGACTTGCCGATTCTTTCTACGCCTGAGCTTGCCATGCGCGCCGATGCTTTGATCCTGCACCCAGACCGCGGCGACACAAACATTTGCGTCCATTACAAAATTCGCAAAGGAAGTGTGGAAGATGCTTTTGCAAAAGCAGATGTCATTGTAGAAGATACCTATCGCACCCCCACTCAAGAACATGCTTACTTACAACCCGAAGCAGGGCTTTCTTATTTAGATGAAGAAGGACGCATCACCATCGCCAGCGGCGGTCAATGGACTCACGCAGACCGCGCTTCTGTGGCGCATGCCTTAGGTTTGCCTGATGAAAAAATCCGTATTATTTATCCAGCCATTGGCGGCGCATTTGGCGGACGTGAAGACCTTTCGGTGCAAATTGTTTTAGCGCTGGCAACTATGAAATTGCAAAAGCCAGTCAAGATCATCTGGTCACGGCGCGAATCGATGATCGGGCATGGCAAGCGGCACCCGGTCACACTCAAAGCCAAATGGGGCGCCACCAAAGACGGGAAGTTAATCGCGATTGAAAACGAGATCATTGGCGATGGCGGCGCGTACATGTATACGACCAACAAGGTTTTGGGAAACTCTGCTATTACTTCAACGGGACCTTATTTTGTACCCAACGTCAAAACAGATGTATATGGCGTGTATACCAACAATATTCCCAGCGCGGCATTCCGCGGCTTTGGCGCGCCGCAAGCCTTATTTATGGCTGAAACTCAAATGAATAAACTTGCCGAAAAATTGGGCATAGACCCCGTGGAGTTTCGACTGATGAATGCACTGAAAGCCGGTGACGCAATGGGCGTAGGCACACCTGCGCCGAACCCGATTCGGATCACGGAATGTATTGAAGCGGCGCGTGATCGATTCGGCTGGGATGAGGCTCAGGTTGTATTCTCAAGCCAAGATCAAGAGATGAAGCGCATTGGGCGCGGATTCGCGTCTGGATTCAAAAATATCGGCTTCTCGTTTGGCTATCAAGAAAATTGCTGGGCGAAGGTTGAAATTCACGGCAAGACTAAAATTGAGAAAGTAATTTTGCATCAAGCGGCGGCAGAAGTTGGGCAAGGTGTTTATACTGTGATGGTGCAAATGGCGGCGGAAGTATTAGGTATTTCATTAAACAAAATTGAATTACGCACTTCCGACTCTGCTACACAGGAAAACCCCGGCAGCGCTTCTGCATCGCGATTAACTTTTATGGCGGGCAATGCAGTTAAAGGCGCAGCAGAACAGGCTTTGGAAAAATGGAATAAAGAGGAACGTCCTGCGATTGCCGAATTTAAATATCTTGCACCGCGCACGACTCACATGGATCACGATACAGGATACTCTACGCCAAATTTTGCGTACGCTTACGTTGCGCAAGCCGCCGAAGTGGAAGTGGATATGGAAACGGGGCATGTGCGCGTGGTGCGCATTGTTTCTGCGGATGATGTCGGTAAGGCAATCAATCCTGATCTGGTAGTGGGGCAAATTGAAGGTGCAATTGTGCAGGCGCATGGATATGCCATGCTGGAAGATTTTAAGATGAAAGATGGGCGCGTACTTACAGACCAACTGAGCACTTATCTGATTCCAACTATTTGGGATATTCCTGAAAAAGTTGAAAGCGTATTAATAGAAATCCCCGATCCCGGCGGACCCTTTGGCGCGCGCGGCGTTGGCGAACCGCCCTTCTTAACGGTTGTGCCCGCGATTGCCGCGGCGATTCATGACGCAACGGGTGTATGGATCAATGAATTTCCGTTTACGCCCGAGCGGGTATTAAGGGCGCTGGGCAAAATAAAGTAAACAGAATGCAATTTTTATTCCCTGATGAAACAAAAGAACTGAACGATCTCACGCGCAAAGAAGCGGACTCTTGTGATTTCACTCAACTTTCAGATGGAATTACGCACTATGAATTAAGCGGGGATGCCAGTGCACCTTTAATTGTGTTGGTTCACGGATTTTCTATTCCTTATTTTATTTACGATCCGACTTTTGAATTTTTAGTGAACTGTGGTTTTCGGGTCTTGCGCTACGATCTTTTTGGGCGCGGATATTCAGACCGCCCGCACAAAACATACACGATGCAATTTTTTATCAACCAGCTTGCTGAACTTAGCGAAACATTATGCTCGCAAAAATCTTTTATCTTAGCGGGGCTTTCGATGGGCGGACCGATTACGGCTGCCTTTGTGGAGCAATATCCGCATAAAGTTAACAAGCATATTTTGATTGATCCAACAGGTGCACATTCAATCAATAATATTGCCACACTCAGGCTGGCTAAAATCCCAGTATTAGCAGAAATTTTCTTCGGTCAGTTTGGAACAGATAATTTGATCAAGAGCGTCGCGGATGATTTCTTTGACCCAAAACTGGTGGCGCATTTTCAGGCGCGTTATAAAATCCAAATGGAATATAAAGGATTCAAACGCGCCATCCTTTCAACCATCCGCAGTAATATGCTTGGAAAACAATTAAACATTTATAAGCGCGCTGGGAAATTGCAAAAGCCAACATTGTTGCTATGGGGCAAGAACGACAAAACAGTGCCTTTTGAGCACAGCAAGGATATCCTCTCTGCACTGCCGCAGGCTGAATTTCACGCCATTGATGATTGCGGGCATATCCCGCACTACGAAAAGCCTGAGGTGGTAAATCCTATTTTGTTAAAATTTGCTAGACAAGCTCAAGGCGGCATGTAGACTATATGGCGTCGACCCTTGCACCACCCGCAAGGGCAGTATAAAAGATATTAGCGGAGAGTAGTTATGATAATAAAGCGCGCGACCTCATACTTGTTAATTGGCCTAATGCTAGGAATTTTGACCTTTGTTTTCGGATGTGCTAATTTTACAGACACTTTCAGTACTAAAAACCCCACAGAAAAATTCCCAATTCGAACACTAACTATACAAATTGAAGATAGTCAACATGAAGAATTATTATCCCAAATGCGAGAATTTTCAGAAAAGAATAAACTCGAATTTTTCTTATCATTCTATAATAGTAAAGAAAGGTTTTATATAGAAATGTACGGGCAAGGCCTTGAAATACACACTCTATCTAAACTTGTTGTTGGAGCAGATCTTGAATTTAATTTTTACGAAGAAGACCCTGCAAATCCACCTGATAAAGAAAATGTTGACAAATTGTACAGTAACCTTAAGGTGTTTATCAGCAAAATTCCAAATGTTAATATTATGGAAGATGAGTAGAAAGGTTTGGGCGGAACGTATGAAGTGAAAGATGGTACTGTGACTAAGTACTAATCCTTTGCAAGACAAACCATCATGAATGACGGCACAGGGCTAAAATACATGCTCACTGACCGCCTCGGCTCCATAGTTTCGATAACAGATAATAACGGAACACTTCGACAGGCTCAGTGCAAGCCATGATCTCCCAGCAGAGATGCTTCCCCTTCGGACAAGTGAGAACAGACATAGAAATCATTGACCAAACTGATTAATGAAACATATAATTTTTCGTAAAGGATATTGCAAATGAAAGCTTTTTTAAACATTATTGTTTCCTTAGCTTTACTATCAGGGTGTCAACCTTTTCAAAACATACAATTACCCGCTATCCCTACCAACGAGGTTATTTCAGAAAAAATCAACAAAGATTTAGAAATATCTCATAAGTATTTCAACAATACATTCAAAATTGGGGATAATATCACTTTCGAGGTCCATCTCATCACAGATATAAAGGTGGATTCTAATTTTGATATTAAAACGTATTTTTTAGACGAAAATAATACTAAGTGGGTGGCAGTTGAAAATCTCAATAAGCCTCTCTCGTTTATTACAAGCGTGCCTCACAACAGTGTAATATTAAGTAGGTCAAATCCAATAACAGCTGTTACTGTGCACCCTGAAATAGATAACCAAACTGAAACAAACCTTTTAGTAATAATAACAGGCGCTGTCATTGACAATGAGCCTAAAAATGAATTTGTTACATCTTATATTATTGTGACCTTAGCCCCATAATTTCAAAAGCAATTTGTATACATGCTTTTTTCAAACAAACCATTATGCGCAATTCGCTACCAACGAGCTAAAATATTTCCTAAAGGAGCAAGCATGAATAAAAATGACATTCTCGCGCTTTATCACTATAACCAATGGGCAAACGCAAAGATACTCAACGCCACAGCGCGCGTAACCCACGAACAATTTATTGCGCCTGCCTCATTTCCGTTTGGCGGGTTGCGCGGCACGCTGGTGCATTGCATGGTTGCCATGCATCTCTGGCGATTGCGCTGGGAAGGAACATCTCTTACAGAACTATTCAAGGAAACAGAGTTCCCTACCTTTGAATTACTGCGAACGCGCTGGCAAATTGAAGAAGTAAAATTAATGAGTTTCATCGAAGCTGTTTCAGATGAGCAATTAAATAAACCGCTGGAATTTAAGAACACCAAAAACCAACCCATGCGCGATGACCCGCTCTGGATGGTGATGATTCACGTGGTTAATCACGGCACCCAGCACCGCGCCGAAGCCGCCGCCATTCTGACTGGACTCAATCAATCTCCAGGCGATATTGACCTGATTGTTTATATGCGCGAAAAGAAGACTGCTCAATGACAAAAAAAATAATCGATATTCTAAAACGCAATCGTTATAAGATAGCCATCTTTGGTTTACTCACCCTCGCCTCTGCCATCAGTGTTTTTTTGGTGGTGGCGCGTGTAGCTGTCAGTGACACCCGCCGTTTCTCAGGATTAATTTGGAATCTCTTTTTGGCATGGATTCCATTTGTACTGGCTTATGTGGCATACGCGTTCTCGTGGAGGCGCGCATGGCTATTCTTAATTCTGCCCATCACCGCGGTCATGTGGCTGTTGTTTTTCCCCAACGCGCCCTACATCCTAACAGACTTACAGCACCTTGCCAGCGAATCCAGTGGCGCGCCTCTTTGGTACGATGTGATTGTGCTAATTTGGTTTTCATGGACAGGTACACTGCTTGGCGTGGTATCACTCTATTTAATGCATGATATTGTTCAACGCACATTTGGACGCATCACAGGTTGGGTCTTTATTTTAGTCGTCTCCAGCGCAAGCAGTTTTGGCGTGTACCTTGGGCGTTTCGTGCGCTTCAACTCTTGGGATATTTTGAACGACCCAAAAGAAATCGTCATGACCATTCTTGGCTTGGCAATTGACCCTAGTTTACGCTTGGGGGCGTTCCTTTTGCTTTACACCATCTTCTTTTTATTTGTATACCTTACGCTGTATTCATTTGGACATTTATTACAGGAACAAACTAACCATGTCAAAGAATAAATATCTGATCTTGGTACGCGGCGGCGGCGACCTAGCCAGCGGGGTGGCTTTAAGATTATATAAAGTAGGGTATGAAATTGTGATCTTAGAACTGGAAAAACCACTGGCAGTACGCCGCACAGTTTCTTTTGCAGAAGCAGTCTACGAAGGAAGCCAAACTGTTGAGGGGGTGACCGCGCGCCTCGTCTCGCCAGACCAAATTCAGGCGACGATTGAAGCGGACGAAATCCCAGTCCTCATTGACCCAAACGCGCAAATGTTATCCAATTATTTATTGACTGATCCGCAATATACAATTGTGATTGATGCGCGCTTATTGAAAACTGAACCAGTCGGATTATCAAATAAACCCGCGCTTCACATCGGGCTGGGACCTGGATTCAACGCAGGAGACAATTGCGACGCTGTAATAGAAACCCGCCGCAGTCACACCCTCGGCAGAGTCTATTGGCAGGGAACAGCACAAGCTGACAGCAAAGAGCCCGAAGGCGACCCGCGCCGTGTTCTGCGTGCGCCAATGGATGGAACGATCATCACAAAAGTAAACATCGGCGATTCTGTGCATGAGGGAGAAGAAGTAGCTGTTGTAAACAAAACATCTATCATCAGTCCTTTTGAGGGCGTTGTGCGAGGCATGATTAGAAATAATTCGAGCGTGACGGAAAATATGAAAATTGGCGATATTGATCCGCGAAACGATCCAGCCCTTTGCGCATTGGTTTCTGATAAAGCTTTGGCTATCGGCGGCGGGGTTTTGGAAGCATTGCTCGTATTCCAAAACGAGAAAAATCAATCACCGTTTGAGTAATGTATCGTCCAATATAAAAATGAGAGCGCTGAGCCAAACAAAACCCAATATCCGAAAAAGTTTTGATGAGTCACAAGCCGAATGCCCATCAAAAAAAGAAAAATGACGCCCGCAAGAATTAAATATTTAGAATTGACAATAATTTCAACTTCATCCTTAGATTTTTGTTTTTCAGAGTGTATCGGCTGGAGTGTTTTTTGTTCCAGCTGAGAAAAATTTTCAGCGTATTCAAACACAATAGTTCGGGGATGTGAATATTCAAAATTTTCCTGTGTGGTAATTTCAAAATTATGATTGGGTAACACATTGATCTGAGTAGGCGGCGCATACACAGGCACAGGCGTCTTTACATCCTGTGCAGGATGAGCAAGTTTACGAAGCAAGTATTCATGGTAACTAAGAATATCATTCTTATCATTTTCGCTTAACTCAGGCGTATGCAAAACGCGCTCTTTCAACCAAAGCAATTCACTGCGGTCGCGCCGCAGCTGCATATAGGCTTCCCACGCCTCCACATTTTGCGGCTCTGTGCTTAACAGCGCATCCAATATCTCTTCAGCACTTTGATGCTGATGCTCCCGAATCAACTGATAAGCCTGAGCGAGCAAGCGGGTAGTTCTAACTTGTGTAAGCAGAGGGGATGGCATAGGGTCAAGGCGCATGTGAATCGGAGTCTCCGCCATGTATATTACTCATCACCAGCAAGATAGAACACCATTGCACTATCCAATATTATTGGTCATTTATGTCCAATAAAAAAACTCCGAGTCCGTTGTGAACTCGGAGTTTTTTATTCTATCCCATCAAAAATATGATCCAGCACTTCATTGCTCACATCAAAGACTGAGCCATTTTCAGGGATCGCTTCTCGAGTCATCCATTCTGGCAAGCGGTCATCTTTAGCGGTGAAGCCTGCGCGTTTGTTAAATTCGCGCTCCATTTTGATTACTTCTTTGCCCAACGCCTGTAAAATATTATCGGGTAAATCATCCCAGCCGTAACGCGCTTGAAGCAAACGCTTCACTACGCCATCGGGTGTTGCGGCGTATCCAAAACCAGCAAAGATACATGCGCCTAATGTATCGTACCCACCCATATTTAATTGCGCATTCAACGACGCCTCTTTTTGCGCGTTCGGGTCAAGATGGTTTACTTTGGCGCGGATAGTTAATCCGCAAGTATGATCTGCGCCTTGCGGAGTAGTTGCATAAGTTACGCCTGTCCCTTTAATGGAACGCGGCTCATATGCAGACATAGCTTGCCCTTTTACAGCGGGCACACGCTCGATATTATATTTTTTACCAACTGTCACCGCGCCGTCGCCAAGAATTCGCCCAAGTTCTGTGCCTTTGCGAATTTCGTCAATCAATTTCATGGCGTCTTCTTCACTGCCCCAACGCATCAGCCCCGCTTCTGCCGCCACGCCTAATGAGCCGCCAATTTCAATCGAGTCGAGTCCCAAATCATTGACCTGCCAATTCATGCGCCCAATACTATCCAGCGAATCAATATCTACGTTGGTACCCATCAAACCAATGGTTTCATATTCCAGTGGAGAGACAATTATCTTGCCATCTTCGCCGCCAAACACATTTGAGCATTTGATCGTACAGCCTGCCATACACGCGTGCGCCGCCTCAGATGGTTTGCCGCGCGTTAATGTAAATTCACGCAGAGTCTCACCACTGATATTTTCGACATTGTCAAAAGTGCCGCGTGAAAAATTATGCGCAGGAATCGCCGCAAAGCTTTGAGTCATCTGCGCCATCACCGCCGTGCCATAATCTCGATATGTGATGGATTGCGGATGCTCCATCACAGCTTTTGTATAATCTTTTTGTGCGACTTTAAACGCTTCAACATGAACGATGGGCGGCTTCTGACCCCCGGCATTATCAAACACAATGGCTTTTAATCCCTTAGAAGCCATCACCGCGCCCAGCCCGCCGCGCGCCGCAATACGCGATGGGATTTTATCTTTATCCAAATTCTGAATTCCCGCAGACTTCATCCTCATCTCGCCGCCAGGTCCGATCATAGAGATGGCAACCTTATCACCATATTTTTCAATTAATTTTGGCGCTGTGGCATAAACGCCGAGTCCTACCAAACTCTGCCCTGAGAAAAGCGAAGGATCATCGGCGCGTTCCCATTTGGCACCCTGCAGACTTAAATGCAAAACCCAATAGCCATCTTCTTTTGGCTGATCTTCAATGATGAGCGTGTGCATACCCATAAACGCCATGTGAAAGCCCGTGCGCCCGCCCGCATTTGCTTCTTTGATGCCGCCTGTAAGCGGAGATTTTCCGCCAATCGAAATTCTATCGGTCGAAGAAAGCATATGCCCCACCAATAAGCCCGGCGCAAAAATAAGCTTGTTGCCTGCGCCTAACGGATCGCACATAGCATCTACTTCATCCAAGAGAATGCGCGCCAATAGCCCGCGCCCGCCAAGACGAGACCAAGTTTGTGGAACGGGTTCATGTTTAAGGGTCTGCTCGCGCACATTAATGCGCCAGACTTGATGTTTATATTCAGTCATTTTGTACTCCTATGCGGATGATTATATCCACATATATTTTCAAAAAGTTTGCAGATTGATTAAAATAACTACCCAATCATTTATACAATTGATATTCTACCGTTGTAACCTGTGTCTCACTGGCAACAATAATATCTTTGATTGTATAGTCAAAAGGATAACCTGGGCATTCTATTTTACACGTGAGAATGTAATATTCTCCTGGATCAACCTTTATCTCAAATACGCCACTCTTATTTGTATAGCCCCACCTCTCTTCCTCACTAAGACCTAAATTGCAATCACCAGCTGTGGTTTATGATGCGTTTTGTGGAAGAGGCGAGCGAGTTCGTAGCGGTTGAGCGCCGGCATGATTTATAACTATAATGGCGCGGCGTGTTTATTTGTGCAATGGCAGTTCGGCGGTAGTCACCTGTCCGTCAACTACAATGATATGTTCGAATGTGTAATCAAACGGATAACTTTCACAACCTATTTTACAGCTAAGCACATAATACTCTCCGGGATCAACCTTTGCTTCAAAAACACCCTGCTTATTTGTATGACCCACCGCACTTTGATTATAAGCAGTTGAATTGCAATCGCCAACGCCGTTTACAAGTTTACATAATACAAATCCGTGACCGGGGATCGGGCTTCCGTTTACGTCTAAAAATTTAATTACAAGGTTAGGCGCTGGGAAATGGTACTCTATTTGAGTAACCCCGTTTTCTTGAATATTTATATCTAAAATTTGATAGAAAACAAATTGCGAATATTTTCCAAGAAATTCTGTAGAAAATGGCGGGAATTTTAAAAGGTATTTTCCAGTTCGCAACGAATCATAATAAACTCCATTCGAATCAGTATGGCGGGTTGGCTCGTAGTATCCACTGCAAACTTTTACGGGGTTTTCATAACTACAAATCACCAAATTAAGATTAGGCACGGAGTTGCCGTCTACATCAAAAAATTTCACCTGAAGGTTCGGGGTGGAAATGTTAGGGTTCTCAATATGAGCGGGGATTTGAAGAGTCATCTCTGTAACTTGATCGGCATAAACGTCGAACCAATCTGTCTCGAAATATCTCCAGTCACCCCAATGACCTTCAACACCGTTGTGAGGGTAGCCGGGGTCACTAAACCAAAACATGTAACGCCCAGGAAGCATTGCATAAGAAAAAGTTCCGGGCACTACGAACCTTTGAGAATATTCACCCGTCGTACCAATATTTTGTTTGAGTATGGCAATAAAAGTCATAATGACCGGTTTATTATTTGCATCCACAAAGTGGACAATCAAATTTGGTTCTGTTTTGGATTTGTCAAAAAGATTACTTAGGTCAAAATTGTCGCTGTAATTATCCACGCCCGCACCGCAAGTAGCGACAGTGCAATTTTGCATATCGCCAAGGATTTGGTCTTTCATCATCTGATGAAAATCCGTAATGGAAATTCCATAGGCAGATTGAAAGGCATCGTCAGATTTTGCGCCGGAATTAAGAAATTTGCAATATTCTACATAAGCGCCTAATCCGTAATCCTCAACAAGATGGCGAGTCAAAACACGATTAACATTGCCATCATTAAACCAATCCTTTTCTTTCCATGCATTCGCTTTCCAAAACTCCAATGCTGTGTCGTCGCTGAATGCCGAATTAGTGGAAAGGTCTAACCCAGCAACGCTATAGCCAATATAGCCAGCATATCCTTCAATTAAAAAACCGGTCGGTTGTCTTTGTAATGCGTCACTAATACAACCTTGTTGATATTGCCAAGCATGGGTAAACTCATGGGCAATCAACCCGAGATTTTTATACTGATATTCCGGTGATGAATATTGAGTCCACAAAGAATGTCCAACATTTAACCAAACATAAGGTTCGGCGTTTTTAGGAAATTGAAAGGTTCCAGCCGATCCTCCTTCTGCTACATGTACATCTTTTGGATCATTAATAATTAAGAATTTAACTCCTTCTAGGATATCCGAGCCCAGATAATCAATAAAGTAATATCTCGTTATGCGTACGCTTTCCTTTATAAAATCACAATTTTCTTTGGTAACATTTTCGGCGCACTGATAATTATTTAGATCAGGCGAAAGCGTCGCAGTTGGCGCTAAGGTCGGCGCGGAGGTTGGCTCAGGTGTAAATGTTTCGGTCGGCGGCAAGGTCGCTGTATTGGTAAGTGCAAACGTTGCTTCTGGAATTGCTGTTGTGGGCGAACACGAAGAAAAAAGAAATATTAATACAAACAGGGAAGAAATTTTTTTCATACTTGCTCCTTTGCAAACTCATGAAAACGATATTAGATAATTCGATATTCGAGAAGAGTTTCCGAATATCGAATTATCGATTTTCGACCAATGTCTCTACCGCTTCTCTAAACACCTTTGTATGATAGTCTACATCTGTCTGAGTGGTCTCAGGGGAAATTAATGCCATGTTGTGAAACGGCGT
>VFJR01000090.1 GCA_009885945.1 Anaerolineaceae bacterium | reverse complement strand
GGCGAAGATGTCGTAGCCAGGGTCGTTGTTAATCATCCAATTGGCGAGGGTCAATCCAATTGCGCCGCCTTGCGAGAAGCCGCCCATACATCCGCAGGCGACCCAATAGTTTTTAAGTCCGGGCACTGGGCCAACCAATGGGTTTCCATCAGGCGTAAATGTAAACGCGCCATTGACCCACTTGCGAATGCCTACGTTTTGCAAAACCGGAAAACGATTGAATCCAATTTCGAGTTCGGGGCTGATGCGGTCGATGTCAGGCGGGAATAATTCCATGCCATAATCCCAATCCGCGCCTTCCACTTTCCAATGACGCGGATTGCGTTCATACACGCCCAACAACACACCTTTGCGGTTTGGTTGCATATAAGTAAAGCCTTCAAGATCTGTAACAGAAATAATTTCTTTACCCAACACAGCAAGCTCGGGAATATCTTCAGTGACAAGATAATGATGCTGCATGGGTGCAACAGGCAAATTAATTCCAGCCATATAGCCTACTTTACGCGCCCACAACCCCGCCGCATTAACGACATGATCGGCAGTAATTGTTCCCAGTTCCGTCACCACTTTCCACTTTTCATTTTCTTGATATAACTCAACCACGCGATTATTCAAAATAATTTCCCCGCCGCGTTTTTTTGCCGCACCTGCATAAGCGTGAGTTGTGCCGTGCGTATCCATGTAGCCTTCAAACTCATCATACAAACCGCCGATTACATCGCTGACATCTGTGATTGGCGCTAATTCTTTAATTTCTTTTGGACTAATTAAATGCGTTTCCATGCTCATGGTCTGGAAGCGGGATTTTTCCACCTTTAGCATTTCCCAGCGTTCAGGCGTGGTCGCGAGGCTGACTCCGCCCGTCATATGCATGCTAATGTTTTGTCCACTCTCGGCTTCGATCTCTTTGTACAGTCTGATGGTATAACCTTGTAAACCCGCGATTGTGGGATCATCGTTCTGCGCGTGGAATCCTCCCGCTGCATGCCAGGTAGAGCCAGACGTTAATTCTTTGCGTTCAATTAATAAAACATTTTTCCAACCAAATTTTGTAAGATGGTATAGGACACTTGTCCCTACGATCCCTCCACCGATGATGACCACCTGATAATGCGACTTCATAAAATTATTTTCTCCTAAACATTATTTACACTTCGAAATATTTACCAATCGCCGAAAATCTCCAAGCTCCGTATCATCCATTTGGTCTATTATTTTTACACAAGGTATATCTACTACATTTTTATGATCGTCCCAATACGAATTGCTATAATACATAAAATCATATCCGGCAGCGTGAACTTTTACAGGATCTGGAAAACCAGCCAGATCGGCAAATTCAGGCTGTGTAACATAAAGCGTTTCCAATGATTCGCTGCCACGTCCAAAAATAGTGGCGCTGCGAAAAGGAGCTACGTCAAAGACCATTACATCCGCGGGAAGCTGATTCCAATATTTTTTATACATTTGTACATCGATGTCACTCAAAAGATAAGACGCAACTGGGCGAGAGAAGGCAGACAGCTGCGAAGAAAATAAAACAATTCCACTCATGATTGTTACTAGCCCAAGGCTTGACACAACATAATGAGCGAATTCTTTTTTTCTGCTTACCCATCCCCACACGAGAGGAATTGCATATATCGTAGAAACACCTATAAAATTATTGTACAAACGAGACGTGGCAGTCAAGCCTGCATTCCCGCTATATTGGACAAAGATCATGCATAAACTAATGACACCTGAAAAAACAAAACTTGCTTCAAGCCAGTTATTATTTTTGAAGGCATTCCAGCCATAAATTAACACAAGTGGAAAAAAAAGAATCACAGGACCAATTTCAAGGAATGCAGAAATTAATTGATATGGATTAAAAAGAGATAGAATGCCCAGGTGGCCCGAGACGATGGCAGGTGGAAAAATATAATGTAAACCGCCTTCATGATATGAGCTGGCTGTTTTCCCGAAAAAACCTGATACCACACCCGTGATAATACCTCCCTGAATAAGAGAAAGCACGCCGGAAGAAAAGAAAATACCGAGCCAAAAGAAGAGCGAAGCGGGGAGTTTAAGCGAATGCTGTTGAATTATCCAAATCAATAGCAAAAGTGCAAATCCAGCCACAAACAAGGCATAAGTCACCTCATTTGCAAGAGCCATGGATGCGAACAGGATAGTTAACGGGATGACAGCGCTTTTTTCGCGCACATGTGTGCATAGCAACAATAGAAGCATAATAATCAAAGATGAAACCAAGCCTGCTCCACCTATAGACATAATTGACGCATTATTTATGCCGCTGAGAAATATAAAGGGAAAGGGATATGGCGGCGGCCCTGCTATCAACCAGGGTTTATAAAGCAAATTATATAAACTGGATCCGCTTTCTGCGGCAGAGCCGAGAAGGGTAACGTTATCGGATATTTTGCGCACAAAGGAAAGCGGCATTAATAAATACAACCATCTCACGCCCCCTGCAAACATAGCAAAGATAACACCGATAAATTGTGCGGCGGGTTTATTTGTAAAACGATAGACAAACATACCTGCATACATAAAAAACAGCGACATCGTAATGCCGCGAGCAACATCAAGGGCAGTCCATACTGGAGCATGACCTATACTCACAAATTGTGTGGCAAGTAAAAGCAGAATGTAATGATAATTAAATGTTACATCACGCGCAAAAGGAAAAGGCGGGGGGAATTTTCCCGTCGCCATAATAGACATCACCGGCAAGTTTTGATAATCATCAAAAATAGCGAGACCACGATTAATCAAAGTAAATAGAATAAAGAGAAAAGCAAAGGGGACCCATTGTCCAATATTTTTTAATAATCCTTTTCTGATCTGATTACGCACAGGAAAGACAAGATAGAGCCCGAACAGCGTAGTAAATATGGCAGAAACCCAAAAGGCAGATGCAAGAGGCAAAAAGCGGGCAATAAAGTTGGAGAGCCAGGTACTGGCAATCATGCCAACCCCCAAACCGACCAAGCCGCGTTCGCGTGCTGGGATATCAAAGAGGCGAAAAGTAATCATCCACCCTCCTGCAAACCAGAGGAAGATCAAAACAAGTGCAGGGATGATGGAAATTTCAGAAAAGAAATACATAGATAACGCCTCTTATTTTTTTACAATGACCCGCACTAAAGTTACGCTGTCGTCTTGAAGTTTTCCACTTATAAATTCTGGCAATATTTCTGGGCGGGCTTTCTCAAAATTTAATTGATCCCGTTCCAGCACGGTGATTTTTACTTTGCTGAAATATGCCTCAAAGACTTTTTGATAATCCCATAATCGAAACCGATTGTGATTGCTTGTAGGGTTTAGCCAACCGTACCAAAAATTTTTAGTGAATTTTAGCATTTCAAAGGGGTATTTAAAATAGTGATCGCGCAGGTCTACAAAATGGACTTGCATGCCAGTAGGCTTGGTTAATGCCGCCAGAGATTTGGTAATGCCGTCTACATCATCAAGATGTTCGTAGACCGAGTTGCTGATGATAACGTCAAAAGGTTGGCAAGTTTCTGGCGTTACTTCGCGAATATCCGCCTGAAGCAGGGTTAAATGCTTGGGGTTGGGGCGAACCGCCTGAAATTCCAGAAAAAGATACGTTGGATATTTTTTAAGAAGTGTATGGTTATGTCTATCATCTGGCGGGGCATATTTTTCACACAAGACAACATGATTTGCACCTGCTTCCAATAAGCCGAGTCCAATATCAAAGCGACCACCATAGCCAAAAACCATAACGCGCTTATCTTTAAAAGAATGATCTTCAAGCGCATCAAGATACCGCCCAATCGCAAATTGCGAGTTATTAGTTTCATAACTGGCTTGAATAATCCAATTACGCAATAGAAGAAAACGGGTAATGCTTTCAGGAAGAAGATGGCGTATTACGCGGGGAATTATATAAAATAGTTTCATGGTTTAATCTCAAATGGAAGTTTGGCAGAGCAATCTTGAAACCCTGGGCGCGGGGTAAGCAACTGCACCCGTATT
>VFJR01000113.1 GCA_009885945.1 Anaerolineaceae bacterium | reverse complement strand
GTGTTATTAGCACTTGATTTTTTGCGCGGATTTTACGAGTTCGGCGCCGCTCGGCTCGCATTCCGGAACCAGCCTCTCCCGTCGAAGCCTGTCATCCCCGTGAAGAGCACCTTACCATGAACGTGAAATTATTATAGCATAGGAAAACTGGTAAACTTGCTTGAACAGGTCGATTGTGCTAGTATTTACACAACATAGGAAAAAATGGCTGAAAAAATTTTGATAGTAGATGACGATGTTGACACTCTGCGGCTGGTAGGATTAATGCTGCAGAAGTTGGGCTTCCAAATTATTGCGGCAAATAATGGCGAGCAGGGGTTGGCAAAGGCATTTGAAGAAAAGCCAGACTTGATCTTGCTGGATGTGATGATGCCAAGCATGGACGGCTATGAAGTGACACGCCGCCTGCGAAAAAACCCCGCTACAGCGCACATTCCCATTTTGATGTTCACTGCGAAATCACAACTGGATGATAAGGTAACAGGATTCGAGGCCGGGGCGGATGACTACCTCACCAAGCCAACACATCCTACGGAGCTACAGGCTCATGTGCGCGCACTGCTAGCGCGCTCGTTGGCACAAAAGATAGATGATGGGGCGGCTGTCGTGTCAGATGAAAAACGCGGGTATGTGATCGGCGTGCTTTCTGCTCGAGGCGGTTTGGGCACCACAACTGTTGCTAGTAACCTTGCGGCGAGTCTTTTTACAAAATCCCGCGCAGATACAATCCTTGCTGAGCTGGTACCAGGACACGGAACCTTGGGAATGGATTTGGGGTTGCCTTCGCAAAAGGTTTTGAATGAGATGTTGACATCCTCCAGCGTGGAAGTTACCAGAGAAAAAATAGAATCTGCACTTGTCTCGCACGCTTCCGGTGTAAAGCTGTTACTGGCTTCTGATAACCCTGCAGACGTGGAATTTACTTCGCAAATCACTAACTATGAAATCTTGTTTAACCGGCTTGCCACATTAGGGCGCTTTATTGTTCTTGACCTCGGAACGGGTCTGCTTCCATTTGCTAAAAAACTTCTGCCCCTATGCGATGAAAGATTTGTGGTGGTAGAGGGACTTGCAAATTCACTTTCTCAAACAAAGTTATTGATTAATGAGATGGCAAATTTGAATATTGATCGCAAGCAAATTTCAGTGATCTTGAATAACCGCACCCGTTCCGAATCTCAAATGCCATTAACACAGGCGCAGGAAAAATTAGGGCATACCATTAGCCACACCATTACCCCTGCTCCAGAATTATTTACACAAGCGGTGCGTGCCCAAACCATGCCGGTCATTTCTCAGCCTTCGAATATCACATCGCAACAATTTATTAAATTAGCAGAGGCTGTGATCGAACGGGAAAAACTGCGCGAACCAAAGTCATAGAATACACAGCAAGCATAAATGGCGGAGACCAAGATTCATGGCAGAGATAAAAACCGAACGGCTTGATGGATATCGGCGGCTGATTGATATAGCCCGCGATCTCGCATCTACACTTGACTTGGACGTCTTGCTGTCACGAATTGTTTATGCGGCGGCAGAAGTCAGCGGAGCAGAAGCTGCGTCTATTTTATTGTTCGACAGCACATCACAACAACTTTACTTTCAAGTTTCAACCAACTTGGATGAATCTATTCATCGCGGGTTACAAGTTCCCTTGGAAGGCAGTATCGCGGGCTGGATCATTAGTAACCGCAAGCCTGTGCGCATTACAGATGTGCACGGCGACGCACGCTTTTTTAGCAATGTTGAGCAAACTACTGGGTTTTCCACAAAATCCATTTTGGGAATTCCATTGGTAACAAAGAACAAGGTCGTGGGCGTGTTGGAGGCTCTAAACAAGCACAAAGGCAAATTTACAGATCAAGACGAATCATTGTTATTGGTACTTGGGGCACAAGCAGCCGTTGCCATTGAAAACGCGCGTTTGTTCCAACAATCAGATTTGATCTCTGAATTTGTGCATGAACTCCGAACTCCGCTTGCATCTCTTAGCACAGCCACTTATTTGCTATTGCGCCCAGAAATGTCGAACGAACAGCGCAATCAGATCGTGAACAATATTCACAGCGAAACATTGCGCCTGAACGCATTGGCTTCTTCGTTTTTAGATCTCGCCAGATTGGAATCAGGACGTACACAATATCACAAGACCACATTCAATGTTGGCGATCTAATTGTGGAATGTAAAGATGTAATGGCAACCAAAGCTGAGGAAGATAAAATTCTCGTAAAGATGAATCCGCCAAAAGGTCTGTTGGAAGCGGAGGCAGATCGAGATAAGATCAAGCAGGTGGTTCTTAATTTGGTCAGCAACGCTATTAAATACAATCGACCGAACGGCTCTGTGACCATTGATACAGAGGGCACAGAATCTGAAATGAACATCACCGTAGAAGATACTGGCTTGGGTGTTCCCGAAGAATCGATCCCGCATTTGTTTGAAAAATTTTATCGCGTGCGTGAGCATGAAGCACGCGCTTCTGGCACAGGCTTGGGCTTATCTATTTGTAAGCAAATTATTCGCGACCATGGCGGGCGTATCGAAGTGAAAAGCAAGATGGGGGTTGGGACGACTTTTTCTATCTTTATTCCGCGTTCAACTAAGCTTGCTCGACAAGAATAAAATCTAAAAAAGGCGGCAACCATAAATAATGGTTGCCGCCTTTTTTGTTGTCTATATCTTCAAAACTACTCCATTGCAGTCCGAAAATCATAAATCCCATCTTTATGCGCCCATTTACTCGAACAAGTTGTGCAGAAAAGATGATTTTCTTTCGGGGTCAAAGGGCTTGAACTACACTCGGGGCATTTGAAAAAATTAATTGAATCAGTAGGGGTATTCACTTCGACATCTTGTGATATTAGGGATGCCTTCATAAATACAGATGGAGTCAATTGCAGGAAAGCACCTGTCCATTGAAGCAACGAATCTAGAAAAACCAGCACAGCCGTTGGAATAATCCTTTTTAACAAACCTACGCGGAAATGGGAAAGTGTTAATGTTCGCTCCACTGTAAAACCCAGACTCTTCAGCCAGGTCTTTACTGCCTGTGGATGAAAGTCGAAATTCAATTCAACAAATTCAACAGGATCTAGCGTAAAGGGATTCCACTTTTGTTTACCCAGCCAATAGCGCAGTATCGCTTTTAAATTTAATTTATTTGCAAATTCCAAGATAAAAACTGCATTTGGCTGAAGTACATTTTTGATTTGTTGCAATGTTTTCGGCGCATCTGCCATATGATGCAAAACACGGATCATGGTCGCGCCATCAAACAAGCGATTTACAAAGGGCAGGCGATAAATATCTGCGGCAACATAAATATATTTATCCGAGCTTCCCAAACGTTGTTGAGCCTGTTCTAACTGCGTGCGCGAATAATCCAAAACAACAATGCGTTCAAAGCCTGCATAACGAGGCGTATTTCGTCCTGCACCAGCCCCAAGCTCAAGCATTAATTTTCCGCTTGTAGGGAGCAGGCGCTTTAAAGCAATCGCCTCAGTATAGTCTTCATAAGCGCGACCGCCTTCATCCCAAAAGGATTTTTGATAATCGGAACCTTCGTAATTACAAACAGGAGGGGTTGTCATATAGTTTATTAGTTTGATGGTTTATTAGTTTATTAGTTTGATAGCCAGTGCTATTCAACCAACTAACCAATCACTAGCCAACTATCAAACTACCTTCCCACCGCGCGGTATTGAAACCCAGCTTCTTTCATAATCTTCGGGTCGTAAATATTTCTGCCGTCATAAATTATGGGTGATTTTAATAACCCTTTTATTTTTTCAAAATCAAGTTGTTTAAACTCATTCCATTCAGTGATCACCATCAAAGCATCACAGCCCTTTGCCATATCGTATGGATTAGGGAACAACTCAACAGCTGGCAAAAGAGGCTTCGCCACTTCCATAGCAACAGGATCATAGCCACGTACAATTGCGCCTGCTTTATTTAATGCATCTGCGATATTAATGGCCGGCGCATCGCGCATATCATCTGTATTGGGTTTAAATGCCAAACCAAGCAAACCAATGGTCTTACCTTTTAAACCGCCGAGCATTTCGCTAACGCGATTCACTGCTTCCTGTCGACGCTCATAATTAACTTTCATCACAGTATCTAAAATGCGCGGCTTAAGACCATTTTCTTTTGCCATAAATGCCAAAGCCTGCACATCCTTCGGAAAGCATGAGCCACCCCAGCCCAAGCCTGCATCTAAAAAGTGACGACCAATACGCGCATCATAGCCCATGCCCGCAGCAACTTCTTTCACATCCGCGCCTACTTTTTCACACAAATCAGCCAGCTCATTAATAAATGAAATCTTTGTAGCCAGAAAAGCATTGCTAGCATATTTGATCATTTCAGCAGTTCGCAAATCGGTGATTACAATCGGTGCGCGCAACGGCAAGTGCAGTTCGGCAACTTTATTTGCCGCATTGCGATCCAATGAACCGATCACAGTGCGATGCGGGCTGGAAAAATCTGCGATCGCAGAGCCTTCACGCAAAAACTCTGGACAAGATACCACCGCAAATTCAATCGGCTTAGGCTGAGATTTTTTGATGATGTCCGCCACCCAATCTCCAGTTCCGATGGGAACCGTAGATTTATTAATCACCACCAAAGGCGCGCTCATGTTTTCTGCGATAGATTTTGCAGCGGCGGCAACATACTTTAAATCTGCTTCACCATGTTCGCCCGCAGGAGTTCCCACGGCAATAAACGCATATTCTGCATCTTTCAAAGCATCTTTATAGGAAGTAGTAAAAGTAATTCGCCCCGCTTTTACATTTCTTTTCACCAGCTCGTCTAAGCCGGGTTCATAAATCGGCATGATGCCTTTTTTAAGATTCTCAACACGACGCTCATCCACGTCCAGCGCAGTCACACGATTTCCAAGGTCAGAAAAACAAGCCGCAGTTACCAAACCTACATAGCCCACACCAACCACACAAATTTGTTTCATATAAAAGCCTCCATCAAAATAAACGATATTTCATTAAATCATACCATACCAAATTAAACGCCCGCCATTATAATCAATTTATGAAAATCTTATTTGTAGCAGATGCACGCTCGCCAATTGCACTAAACTGGATCAAGTATTTCACTCAACGCGGCGATGATGTCTATCTTGCATCCACTTTTTATTGTGAACCTGAATTACAAATCAAAGGGCTGGAGTTTACACCCGTTGCCTTTAGCTCTATCAAAAAACAGACTCAACGCCTCAGCGCCACATCATCTTTTACCCCAAGCCTGCGTGCCGCCATCAGGCATTACCTTGGTCCTATCACCATCCCCCGCGCCGCAAAAAAATTACGCACCTTCATTAACAAAGTACAACCAGACATTATTCACGCCTTCCGCATTCCCTACGAAGGCATGTTAACTGCTTATGCGCTTGGTATCGATACGGCGCGAAAAACAAATACGCGCCTACTCAACCAGCAGATCATATCAAAGCCAAAATTCATCACATCCATCTGGGGCAACGACTTCACTCTGCACGCGCCCTCTACGCCGCTCATGCGCTACTTCACCCGCAAAACTATGCAAACCGTCACAGCATTACACGCTGACTGCCAACGCGATATAAAACTAGCCAGCCAATGGGGATTTGATTCCAGCAAACCAACTCTCGTCACGCCCGGCAACGGCGGAATCCACACCGACATTTTTTACCCGCCTGCTCAACCAGTCACTGAACCCATCATCATCAACCCACGCGGATTACGCGCCTATGTGCGCAATGACAATTTCTTCAAAGCCATACCACTAGTCTTGGCAAAACACCCCAATGCAAAATTCATCTGCGCTTCGATGGCAGGCGAATCTCAACCCGCAAAATGGATTCAGGAAGTAGGCATTGCCCACGCTGTTGAATTACTCCCGCCCATGCCGCACCTGCAAATGGCAGAAACATTTCGCCGCGCACAAATTGTCATCTCCCCTAGCATTCACGATGGCACACCCAACTCTCTGCTAGAAGGCATCGCCTGCGGATGTTTCCCCATCGCCGGCGACCTCGAATCCATTCGTGAGTGGATTATTCCTGACGAAAATGGCTTGTTATTTGATTCAAATAACCCGCAATCCATTGCAGATGCGATTATCACAGCCATTGAAAATAAACCCCTGCGCAAAAAAGCGAGAGATATAAATTCACAGATAGTTAAAATACGAGCAGAATACAAAGTAAATATGCAAAAGATAGATATGTTTTACAAAATCCCCATTTTTTAGGTCTTGTGCTTTCAACAAGGATGTGGCAAAATAAAGACGTCTCACTTAGGGTGCCCCCCTCACCCTGGGTGGGACATCTTTTTAATCTACTTCTTAAAATATAAAAAAGAGCGCTGATGGC
>VFJR01000084.1 GCA_009885945.1 Anaerolineaceae bacterium | reverse complement strand
TTGTTATTGCAGTAGGTCGAATTGTCCGCAAGCAATCTTTGCTTTACGCGCTCGCGGGCATTGGTAGTGTAGGAGTTGCAATTGGCATCGCATGGTTTCTTGGGCGATCAGAAGGCTTCTTTCTCCCAGGTCTTATCAGCGGAAGTATGACATTACTCCTGACAATAGTCAGCTTGATTATCCGCCGCCCGATGGTCGCGTGGACAAGTTATCTCGCCCGCCGCTGGCCATTAGACTGGTACTGGCATCCACTCATCCGCCCCGCATACAGTGAAGTCACTTTTGCCTGGGCAATATTTTTCGCCGCGCGTTTGCTTCTGCAATTTTCACTATTTGAGAATCAAAACGTGAATTCATTGGCGATTACCAACTTCGTCACTGGCTGGCCCGCGACAATTTTGTTACTAATCTTTAGCTATTTATATGGCACATGGCGGCTGGCACAACTGCGTGGTCCCAGCGTGGACGAATTCCGTAATGACACACCAGCCCCGTGGAAAAGTCAGACGCGCGGGTTTTGAAAAATCTCAAAGGAAAACATGATCATTCAAATTTTACAAATCATCGCAGCAATAGCAACCATCCTAACTGGGTTTTTCTCGCTAATCAAACCGACAGCCATCACAGATTTCACTGGAATTAGTGCGCTTGGCGGGCGCGGCATTACAGAGATCCGTTCCATTTTTGGCGGCTTATTTATCACGTTGGGCATATTCCCTTTAGTAATCAACTCCCCCATCGCGTATATGATGCTAGGCGTCACCTATCTTGGAATTGGATTGGTGCGCGCCGTTTCCATGTTCACGGATAAATCTCTCGTCCAATCAAACATCATCAGCCTCGCTGTTGAAATTGTCTTCGGAATTATTCTGGTCATCTAAAATTATGAATGATCGCATTGAACTCAATCAGTCCGCTCCAAATTTCACATTGACAGATTTTAATGGGAATGAGATTAGCCTTGCAAACTTTCGGGGCAAAAAGAACGTGCTCATGGTTTTTAATCGTGGATTTTTTTGACCGTACTGCCAAAAGCATATGGCGCAGTTGCGTCAAGACCATCAAAGATTTATTGAACAGGACACTGAAATCCTGGTATTCGGACGTGAAGATGCAGCCACCTTTTCAGGCTACTGGCAAAAGAATAATCTGCCCTTTGTCGGTATATCAGACCCAACGCTGACTGTACTCAAGCTATACGGGCAGGAAGTTAATTTATTCAAACTCGGTCGCATCCCTGCTCAGGTGATCATAGACAAACAAGGACTGGCGCGTTTCGCCCATTATGGTCATAGTGCAAGTGACATTCCACTCAATGAAGAAATCCTGGAAGTATTAAAAACCATGAATAACGAACTTGTATATTTGTAACAAAGAGATCAAAGGAAATTTAAATCATGCCAGATACTACCACCCGCTACGAATTACCACCCGCAGGCATTACCTTGCTCGGTTACGTGGTGCGCCGCATGCACAAAACACAATGGCTGATGACTATCCCCGAATTAATTTCAGAAGGTAAAACTGACAAGGCTCTCGCGCAAGTTGCAATGTACGCAGTCACATCTTCAACTTCTTTTGGGCGTGCGTACTATCAACCGCAATTCAACTCTGCAGGTTCAGAAATTAGCGAAGCAGACCCAGCAACAGGTGCAAAAGTATCCGCAAAATTAGTCAGCACTTCGCCGCACTATTTAATTACTTATACAGCCATCATGCCCAATGAGGATATTTTCTCAGGTAGTGAAGAGATCACGGGCACCACCGTCGGCATCCACGGACTCGGCATGCCCGCGCCGTCAAAATTCAATTTCAAGTCTGGCGATTACAGCGCCGACCTCTCAGGCGTCCTCACCAGTGAACTTGCGCTCTCGCTCATTGGAAGAACTCGCATCCGCGCCTATGGTTTTCTGAATTTCTACGACAACGCAAACAACACAGGCAAGTTGGCAATAGACCGCAGCAATAAAATCGAACTTAAAATTAATGGGGAGAAACTAGAGGCTTCACCCGCCTTTTCCACTCAGGTCAGACTCACATGAAAATTAATCGCTCATTGATTCTCACCACCCTTATCCTAGTATTGTTAATTCCTGTATCCAGCGCCTCTGCTCATTATCCGTTGTGGAGCGACGAGGACATTACAGCGATCGATAATCTAACAACATCCTTCGCCTACTATCGCGACCTGCCTGCAGAAAAAATTCACATCTACACCTTCGAAGGCAAGCAGGGACAAAACCTACACGCCGGCATCAACATCCCCGCTATAAAAGGACTTGAAGATTATTCGGTCACGATGGCGCTCTTTGGCCCTGACCTGCCTGAAGCCGATCACGATCAACTCCCACCTGAACACCCCGAAGACCTCGGCGCGCTTATCTTCACATCCGAAATCACCTCTGATTTTTTCGAATCATTTACCCAAACTCTTTACTGGGGACGCCAAAGTATTGAATTACGCCTGCCAGCCGATGGCGAATATTATCTCGTCATCTGGCAGCCAGAAGGCACGAAAGGTAAATATGTTTTTGATAGCGGCCGCACTGAAATGTTCGGCTTCGGTGATCTTTTCCTCTTCCCAGTTTGGTGGATACGAGTCCATTTCTTCTTTGGTCACGGCGCGTATCTACTATTGGGCGCGGCGATCATTTTTGGAATAATTCTCTATTTCATCAAACGATGGAAAACAGCATGACCTCCATCTGGTGGATTCGCCGTGACTTAAGATTGACAGATAACCCAGCGCTTCATGCCGCACTGGTAGTTGGCGACGTCATCCCAGTCTTTATCCTCGACCCAGCATTTTCCTCTCAATCTCCGCGCCGACGTAATTTCCTTTACGAAGGACTATCTTCGCTCAATAAAAATCTGCAAACCCGCGGGTCATATCTCGTTATCCGCACAGGCAAACCCTTGGATGTATTGTGTCAGCTAATTCAAGAAACACACGCAATCACCATTTTCGCCGAAGAAGATTACACACCCTACGCCCGCAAACGCGACTCACTTGTCGCAAGCCAACTTCCGCTGCAACTGATTCTTGGACAAACTGTTCATCATCCTGAATTCGTCAAAAAAGCGGACGGTAAACCTTACACCATTTACACACCCTATTCAAAAGTATGGAAGTCATTATTGCAAGAAATAATCTTATTTCCTGCGCCAAAAACCATTAACACACCTGTAGGAATCAAAAGCGAATCCATGCCTGCCTTTGAGAGCAATCCACTTTTCCCAGCGGGCGAAGCAGAAGCACTGAGACGATTAAAAGATTTCACCTCCACAAAAATATTTTTCTACAGCGACGCCCGCAACCGCATGGACTTGGACGGCACATCCTCCCTATCGCCCTACCTGCGCTTCGGAATGCTTGGGCTGAGACAAGCTGTCAGAATGGCGAAGCAGGCTTGGGCAGAGTCACGAAGCGCAGACGAAAAATACGGCGCAGAGATCTGGTTGAATGAACTCATCTGGCGCGAGTTCTATATCCAAATTCTGTATCACTTTCCAGAGGTAAGCGAAAGTGCGTTCAATAAGTCGCTGTCGAATATCCAATGGCGAAATAATGAAACTGAATTCATTGCATGGAAAGAAGGCAGCACAGGCATGCCGATTGTGGATGCCGCCATGCGCCAGCTCAAAGAAACAGGTTGGATGCACAACCGCGCGCGCATGATCGTGGCGTCGTTTTTAGTGAAGGATTTATTAATTGACTGGCGCTGGGGCGAAGCGTGGTTCATGGAAAATCTGCTCGATGGCGATCTCGCCGCCAACAATGGCAGCTGGCAATGGACAGCAGGTATAGGCACCGACGCCGCGCCGTATTTTAGAATCTTCAATCCCATTTTGCAAAGCGCAAAGTTTGATCCCGATGGAAATTACATCCGTAAATGGGTATCCGAGCTACGCGAACTGAACTCAAAAGATATTCATGCGCCATGGGAAAAGAATATCAAAGTAAATGCCTATCCTGAAAAACCGATCGTCGATCGCGGCATTGTAAAAGAAAGAACGATGAACGCGTATAACAAGTCAAAGGTCGAAAGTCAAAATAAATTATGAGTCAACCACTCACATCTGAAACTGGACGCGCCGCAATGCGCGCATTGATAAAAGAAAAATCTGCGCTTGGACCATTGAAAGTGATGGCTCAACATATCGGACACTTCTTTCAAATTCCTCTGCCTGGCTTTCGCCCCTATGTTGTCTTTGGACCTGAAGCCGCGCGCAAAGTATTGGTGACAGAACGCGAAAAAGTATTGTGGCGCAACACAGACCCAGTCACGGATTATCTGGATCGCGGCGTGCTGGTCGTGGACGGTGATGAACATGACCACTATCGCAAAATAATGGAGCCTCCGCTTCACCCTGCTCGGTTAGCTGGTTATACCCAAATGATGATCTCCCAAACTGACAGAGTCACCTCCCAATGGCGTGATGGCGAAACAGTGGATATGTTGGTTGAGAGTCGCAAGATCGCCTTGCTGATCATCATGCAGACTTTGTTCAGCAAAGATGTTTGGGATGATCTGCAAAAAATTTGGAAGCCAATCCTCAAAGCCATTGAATATATTTCGCCTGGCGCGTGGATCATCTGGCGCAATATGCCGAGATTTGGATTTCGTAAGCCTCTACGGGAGTTAGATGATTATTTGTTTAAAATTATCGAGGAAAGAAGAAAGACGAAAGATGAGTGGAAAGTAGAAAGTGGAAAAAGCGACCTACTCCAACATCTCATTGACGCTGGACTCACCGACAAAGTTATCCGCGACCAAATGTTGACCATGATGATCGCGGGGCATGACACATCCACAGCATTATTGGCTTGGGTATTTGCATTATTGGGTCAACATCCCGAAATACTTAAGCAAGTTGTTGGCGAGGTTGATGCTTCAGAAAAATCACAAATGCTGGAACATGTTATCAAGGAAAGTTTGCGGCTGTATCCGCCGATTCATATTGGCAATCGCCGTGTAGTAGAAGACATGCAATTTTCAGAAGGCACAGTGCCCGCAGGCGAAAGATTGTTTTACTCCATTTATTTGACTCATCGAGACCCTGAGATATGGGAAAACGCCGAAGATTTCTGCCCCGAGCGTTTTACTCATAAAGGTAAGACCCCTCCGATGAGTTATATTCCTTTTGGTGCAGGGCCTCGCGTATGCATTGGGGCGGCTTTCGGTCAAGTAGAGGCGCGTGTTGTGATGGAGCGTTTACTGCAAAACTTTAGCTTTGAATTTACAAAGCATCCTATTAACGCACACATGGGCGCCACGCTTGAGCCGCGCCCCGGCGTAATGATGAAAGTAACAAAGAGACGAGAGACCTCATGACATATTTCGGTTTTTTGATTCGATTTTTAATAATCCCGATCATTATTTTTTTAATCATCACTTGGTTGGATAATAAAAATAATAAAGCTACTATTGGTTTTGCAAATGGCAGAGCCGTATGGATCGCGATCCTAATTCATGTAATTCTAGCTGTGGCATACACCACGCCCTGGGATAACTATCTTGTGGCTACAGGAGTTTGGTATTACAACCCGCAGCTTGTGACTGGTATTGTATTTGGTTATGTTCCCATTGAAGAATATACATTTTTTATATTGGAAACAATTCTGACAGGTTTATGGTGGTGGTTCCTTGCTAGAAGAATTTTAGCGCCCGCTGGGATATTCCAGTCATCGAAATCGATACGGATTATGTCAGCTGTTGTTTTAGTTTTTGTTTGGATCATATTTACTGCCTTGTTCTTTAGTGATAATCAGCCCATCACATATCTGTCTATTACCTTATTTTGGGCTCTGCCTGCCATCTTTCCGCAGTTATTGTACGGCGCAGATATTCTCTGGTATTACCGCAAATTGGTCTTTCTCGGAATTTTTGTGCCCGGCACCTATCTCTCCTTAATGGATATTATCGCTCTGACCGACACTACTTGGTCTATTTCGAAAGAGCAAACTAGCGGAATTCTTTTTTTTGGAATTCTACCCTTGGAAGAAGTTGTTTTCTTTTTTATCACCAATGCTCTGATTGTCTTTGGTATGACTCTTCTCCTTTCAAATCTTGGTTCGCAAAGGTTTAGCAATTGGAAATCCAATAACTACAAAGGACTCCCGTAATTGGAATAGCGAGCTTAAACGATTAGAGTGAAAAATTAATAAACTCTGATTGATTTCTAAACCATTCCTTAACTTCATCAAGTAATATCAACTACTGTATAAGTGATTAGATCCCTAAAGAGAGAAGTATATAAATGATTGAAAAACTGGAAATAGCTGTATTAAGTTCTATAAAAATCATCTTCGATGAACTAGGCTGGTTTGGGGTGGCCATCATTATGATTATTGAAAATGCAACAGGCTTGGCTCCAGGCGAAGTAGTGCTTGGTTTTGCGGGCTGGATGTTAATTGATGCACATGGATTGCCATTTACGACCGTTTTTTGGGGCGGGCTGGTAGCAGCCACTGGCAGTGTAATCGGTTCATCTATCCTTTATTGGACGGCTAGGATAGGCGGCCGCCCTGTAGTAACTCGTGCCGCAAAATTCTTTCGGATTGATTTGCTTCATATTGAACGAGTTGAGAACATGGTTGCAAGTCGGGGAACAAGCTTTATCTTCTTGGGGAGATTACTGCCCGGAGTTCGTACACTGGTTGCTATTCCAGCTGGGTTAACGCGCATCCCCTTTCTTACTTTTATAGCTGCCACTTTTGCAGGTGCATATATTTGGTGTACGTTATTTATTGGCGCGGGATACTTTCTCGGTCATGAGTGGCATCTACTCAGCGGGATGCTCAAACAGGTCATTCCATATGTAATTACAATCGGTCTTTTGACTGGTACAGGGATCATTGTTTGGCAGTTTTGGCTTAAAAAGAAATGGATTTTTGTGAAAACAGGAGATGAGTAAATATAAAAAATAGACATGCTTGTTGCATGTCTATTTTTTTATCGATCAAAATGTTGGTTCATTCACTAAATCATGAATCCACTTGCGCGACTTGAAGCGCCATGCACTGACGAAGACTTTGAAAATTTCTTCAATGATAACCATTAGATAGACATAATAAACGGGGAGATGTAATACAAAAGCACCAATGTAGGCGGCGGGTACGCCAATGAGCCAGATCGAGCAAATTTCCATGATGAGGGCAAAGCGGGTGTCGCCGCCTGCGCGCAAGGCGCCGATGAATGTGGCGAAGTTGAACATGCGAATCCATAAAGTGCAAGACATCATTAACATCAACATGCGAACGTTGTGAATACCGCCGGGGGAGAGGTCATATAGACTAGTGACAACCCCGCGTAATGAAATAACAATAATGCCAATGACCCATGCCGCAGAAACACTAAGGATGATCACGCGCCGCACGGTTTCGTAGGCTTCTTCTTTTTTACCTGCCCCGATACGGTTTCCTACCATGACAGCGCAGGCGTTGCCCAGCCCCATAAAGACAACGAAGGCAAGCTCTTCGATGGTTGCGTTGATGTTGATGGCGGCGATTGCATCTGTGCTAATGTGGGCGTATACAGCGTTATACGTGGTGATCCCTAAAGACCAGAAGAACTCGTTTGCAAGTGCGGGGAATGCAGTTTTGAGTACACGCCCAAAGAAGGCGATGTCGAAGGAGAAGAATGTTAATGGGTTGGCGGCGAGAGGGGTCTTTCCAGTGTAGATAAGGATGAGGAGCAGAATCAACTCTAAGACCCAGCCTGATGCGGTGCCGATGGCGGCGCCTTCTACTCCTAGCGCAGGAAAAATCCAAATGCCAAAGATCAGCATGTAACCGAGAATCGTTTTAAATATTAATGCTGTGACGGTGGCAATGACGGTCAGTTTTATAAGTTGGATACTGCGCATTGTAGCGATGTAAGAGGTGGCGAGCGCAACGGGGATGTAGGAAAGACCGACGATGCGAAGATAGCGGGCGCCTATTTCAATGACTTCTTTGTCATTTGTGTAGAAGCCCAAAATAGTTTTTGGCATGATTGTAGCAATCAGCGTGAATAGGAATGCGATGCCAACAGTAGTAAGAATGCTCATGCCTAACACTTTGCGAATCGGGTCAATTTCTTGTTTGCCCCAAAATTGCGCGGTGAAGATTGCCATGCCGCTGGTTGTGCCGAAGAGCAGGAGAATGAAGACAAAAAATACTTGGTTGGATAAACCCAGCGCGGCAATGGATGTTTCACCTAACTGTCCTACCATGAGCACGTCTATCATATTGAGAGACGCGTTAATCAGTTGTTGAAATGAGATAGGAAGCGCAATTGTCAGAACTTCGCGCAGAAAAGAGCGATCTTTTAGGAAGGTGAGGGACATGAGGGAAAGGATGAAAGATGAAGGGGGAAAGATGAAAAAAGCTAAAGTTAAAAGCTAATTACTCTTCTGGCGCTTCTCGCACAATGTATAGTGGTCTGCCTTTGGCTTCGTCATATAAGCGACCGATATATTCGCCAAGAATACCGAGGGAAATGAGTTGTACGCCGCCGAGGAATAAGACTGCGATCAATGTGGAGGCTTGACCAAAGAAAGCTTGTGAGCCTGTGATGCGCAGGTATGCAACGATTGGAATTGCAAGAATGGAAAGACCTGCCGCAAGGAAGCCAAAATATGTGGCAACTTGTAACGGAAAATAGGAAAAACCTGTTATGGCATTAAGGGCGAGGCGCAGCATTTTGCGAAATGGGTATTTGGTAACGCCCGCCATGCGCGCATTTCGTTTGTAAGTGACGCCAATTTGTTTGAAGCCTACCCAAGCAGACATGCCGCGCGGGAAGCGGTGACGTTCTTTCATTTGTTTGAGTACGTTGACCACTTTGCGATCCATCAGGCGGAAATCGCCGCTGTCTACGGGAATTTTCACATCGGTGATGCTGTAGATTACGCGATAGAACAAAGCGGCGCTGAATTTCTTAAACCAAGATTCGCCCTCTCTTTCAGCACGTGTGGCGTAAACAACTTCGTAGCCTTCTTTCCATTTTTTTGCTAATTCAAGGATTACTTCGGGAGGGTCTTGCAGGTCGGCGTCAATGATCACAATTGCATCTCCGCGTGCATAGTCCCAGCCTGCGGTGATGGCAACTTGATGCCCAAAGTTGCGCGCAAAAATAATGGCACGCACTGCTTTATCATTTTTTGCCAATTCACGAATTTTTTCTGTAGAGCCGTCTGTAGAGCCGTCATCTACCAAAATCAGTTCCCATGCTTCGCCTGATGCATCCATCACTTCTTTGATGCGGCGATGAAGTTCAGGCAGGGTTTCAATCTCGTTGTAAATGGGCACAATAATGGAGTAGGTAATTTTCATTAATCCTTTTTCCGTTTTTGTTTCGAAGAGAGAGAAAGTTTACGGCGGGGTTTGATCTTTTCAGGAGGGGCAGTGAATTGCTGACTGCCATCATCTTCAAACGGGGATAATCCTAAAATACGGCGGCGCAGGTATTCAATGATCACAAATGTAGATGCCAGAACGGGCACAACTAGTAATGCCCCCATAATGCCTTCTAAAATTGTCGCGATCATAATAGCAATAAATACAAGGGCTTCATTCATGTGGACACTGCGTCCCATGATATAAGGACGCAGAAATAAATTTTTGGCATTAATTAAAACCAGATACACAATGCCAACGATGGCAGCTATCCAATAGTTTGGCAGGTCTATCCAGCTGGACCCTTCAAGAAGTGCAACGCCAAAAGTAATGGCAACCCCAATAAAAGGACCTACATCTGGGATCAGTGTAAATAAACCTGTAATGACACCCAATACCAACGCGCCCGGGATGCCAATAATGAGCCATGCGATTGTGAAGACAATACCAACAATGAACATTAAAACAATTTGACCGCGCAGATATGCCATCCAAATCCTGCGCAAACGTTTGTAAAGTTCTTCCATATCATTGTGGTATTCAGACGGAGCCAGTTCAATGGTCCACGCGCGAATTTTGGGCCATTCCATCATAAAAATATGAACGCTGACGATAATCACTAAAAACCACAAGATGCTCAGTGAGGTTGTTTCAAGCAGTGACAATATCTCTTCGGGCAGCGGGCTAAGCGCGGTATCTTGAATGTGCGCCAATCCCTCTCCTAGTTGTTCAAAATGAAAAACGAAAGTGCCAAGTGTTACGGGTTCAGATAATGTTTGGCTGATTTGAGCAACTAGATCAAGTATGTCGCGGATTACGATTTGTACTTCACCAAAAAAGATTGGGGTCAAGGTGGCGGGTACGCCAACCATAATGATCAAGGAAGAGAAGTAAATGATGTTAACTGCCGCAGTGCGTGACAACTTTGTTTTTTGAGTCAATAGATTTACAGCTGGAGTAATTAGGTAGGCAACAAAAGCGGCGATGATCAATGCCTTAATTGCTTCACGCGCATAAATTAACAAAGCTACTGTGGTAATAAATAAAATAATACCAACAGTGTAGCGGAAGGATGCGTTCCAGTTATTTTTTGAGTTTCTCATAATGTTTTTTCACTGCCTTCAATGTAGGATTAATAATGGGAGATTTTGTAACTGCTTGCATGGCAGTGCGGATATCTTTTAGACCACTACCTGTATTTAACACCAAAATTGGATCTTCGCCTCCAACTACGCCTAAGCTTGCTGCTTTGACCATTCCGGCATATGCGGCAGCTCCAGCCGGTTCGGCAAAAATACCGGTTTTACCCAGTTCTGTGATTGCTTGCACAATTTCTTCATCTGAAACCGTAATGTAGGTTCCGTTGGTTTCTTTTGCGGCTCGAATGGCACGCACACCATCACGCGGTAAATCTACTGAGATACTGTCTGCGATAGTTTTGGCGCGTACTGGGCTTATTACTTCAGTATTGGCATTGAACGCGTTGGCTATTGCAGATGAGCCTTGTGCTTGTATTCCAATGATGCGCGGCAGGGTATGAATCCAGCCTAATGCCAGCAGGTCTTTGAAGCCTTTATGAATCCCGGAGATAATATTCCCGTCACCTACAGATACAAAAATAGTGAGCGGGGTGTGATTATCTAATGGATGACCTTTTTGATGCCAACTATTGTGTATTTTTTGCCACCATTCCCATATTTCAAATGCGGCGGTTTTTTTGCCTTCAATAGTGAAAGGATTGTACCCTGTGTTGCGGCAATACCAACCAAATTCTTGTGAAGCTTGAATGGATAAGTCGAAAGCCTCGTCGTAGGTTCCATCTATGAGTAATACTTTTGCGCCATAAATTAATAGTTGAGCTATTTTTGCTGGAGGGGCGGATTTAGGCGCAAAGATAATTGCTTTTTGTCCAACTGCCGCAGACATGCCCGCTAGGGCGGCTCCTGCGTTACCAGTGGAAGCTGTAATAATAATCTCTGCTTTGATTTCTTTGGCGCGGGTTACAACGATTGCGCTGGCTCGATCTTTGAACGATCCAGTTGGGTTGCGCGATTCATCTTTAAGCCACAGATGTTTTAGGTGCAGGCTTTTTGCCAGTTGCGGCAGAGCAAAGACCGGGGTCATGCCTGAGGCGTGCAGGGGAGTTGATTCACCTTGAGGAGGGGCTACAGGTAAAAGAGGCAGATACTTCCAAAGAGAAGCTTCCTCCCTTGATGTAATATCTTCGGGTTGAATTTTTCGTTTAATAAAATCAATATCTAGAACTATATCAAGATTGCCGTTGTCTTTTGGGCAAGTATACGTGATTTGATTTGGCAGATATTCAGTGCCGCAAAGTGAACATTTATAACCTGTAAAGAATTGCATGTGATCTCCAAAAAACACCAAGTCTTTTGCTTGAAATTTGTGGCGTTATTTTTTGGTTTTTTTGGCTTTGCTATGACCCATAATGCGCTCAAGTGATTCTTTCCACTCGTGATTTATGTTTACTAGTTCTTCTAATTTTTTTTCAGCAAGATCAGATGATTGATGTAATTGATCCTGCATGAATTGAGAGGCGTCGCTGAGCGTGGTCAGGCGTTCTTCCACTTTTGTTAAATCTTTGCGCATGTCACGCCCTGTTTCTTCGGATGAAAGGGTATAGCCCGTCCAGCGTTTTTGATCTTCTGCTTTAAAGGTTAGCCATTCTTGTCTTAATCGGTCTTCTGCTAGCCGTTGCATTTCGGTGACTTCGTTGATGCGCCGTTCAAGTTTGGTATTGAGCTCAACATACATTTCTTGGGCTTTTTTGGCGGCGCGCAGAGTATCGTCTAATTCTAAAACCTTGGATTGCAGCGTGCCCGTTTCTTTTTGAAACTCTGCATATTTTTCATCCCATTCCTTGAAGGCTTTTTCGCGGTCGCGTTGGGCGATGGTGTTTTGCTCAAAAAAAGATGTTTGGGTTTGTTTGCGTTCTAGCTCAGAGGAAAGCAATTCGCTGATGCGTTTTTCTAGATTCTTTAATGAATCCCCAAAAAGGGTTGTTTTATCCCGGCTTTCATCAACACGTTTTCGCAGGGCAGTCACTTCCCCTTGTAAGTCTGCAATCACCTTAAGGTCATTTTTTCGGGCTGTGTCAATTAGCTTTTGACCTTGGATTACCCCATCGCTGGCTTGAAGAACATCTTCTACGCGATCTTTCAGCGCGGCGATGTTATTGACCATGCGTTGGTTTTCGCTTTCGTTCTCCTTGAATTTTTTCTTGATATCTGCAGGGTTGAGGTTCTTTTTTAAATCAGCGAGTGATTTGTTAATTTCATCTCTTTGTTTTTGCTGTTGTTTGGCTTCTTCTTGTTCACGCTGAAGAGTATTTTTTTCGTTTTGTTCCACGAGCTTAGTAAGCTCAGATCGTACTTTTACAATCATGGAGTCGAATTGATCGATGCGCGGAGCGATACTGGATACTTCGCTGACTTCTTTGCCTAGCCCTTTAATTTGCTTGGCGGCGGCATTTACACTTGTTTCAAGCGATACAGTCTGCTCTTCCAAGGCAGTAAGAGCATCTTTGGTTTTGCGGTATTCTTTTTCCAGCCAGTCAAGGCGATTAACAAGTTGTTCAAATTCCATCTTTAAATCTCCAAAATAATTATCGTAGGAATTATAGCACGCAGGTTATTGTCCTAAATGAATGAACATACCCGGCAAGGCAGATAGGAGCGGGTAGAAAATGGCTTGGGGGAAGATGCCCATAAAGAATAATAAAATAATACTGAGCCCGAGCAAAATTAGTTGATTCAGTGATTCGCGCCACTTCCAAGGTATGCCCTCTTCTGTAATGACCATTATGGCAAGGGTACGAATTGCGCTGATCATTAATCCAAAGAGTCCAAGCCCAAGCCAAAAGGTCGAAAATAGTGACGATTGTGCCAGGCCTTCCCATAATGCCAAACGAGGCGGAAACCCAGCCAATAGAGGCAAGCCTGCCGCTGAAAAATTAGCCAAAATGACACCTGCTGATGCAAGCGGGAAGTTCCGCGCAGAACCTTGCATAGAAGAATGTGTCAGGTCACCGTATTTTTCTTTTAACATTGATAGTGAAAATGACCAAGTTGCTATTGATAATGCACGTGGAATGATCAGCATAAAAACGATGTTGGTTGATTGATTCGGTATTAATCCAATTGCGAGCAGGGATAAACCTGTTTCAACAATGGATGCGTAAGCCATAATGCGGGCTAGGTTACTTTGAAAAGCCGCCCATAGCCCGCCAGTGACGACCATCAAGATGCCGCTGATATAAAGTATTTCGGTGAATTGGGTCGAATTTCTTAACCAAGAATAGCGATCTAAAAAGCCGAGTACAAAAATAGTGGTAACAGTAGGAAGTGCCCAAAGGATAAAACCAAAAATATAGGGGGATGTTTCCTCTGCGAGCAGGGGCATCCAACTATATAAGGGAAAAATTGCAAGTAAAAAAGCGAGACCTAGTGAAAGCATAAGCATTGCCTGGCTGGTTAAAGCCAGATCGCTTGGGCTTGCTTCCACCCCAGCCAGCAGCCAGCCAGAGAATAAAATAAACGGCATGGCAAGTGTTTGAAATATTACGAAGCGAATTGTGCCGCGTCCTGGCGGGTTGTTGGTACTGGCTAACATTGGAATAGCGATGAGGACCGCAATTTCAATTGTTAGGGCTGCATACAGGAAAGGTTCTACTGCTATAGATGCAACCAATAATGCTATAAAAGACAATCCTAAAGAGGATAGCCTGCGTGCTTTTCCCACAACAGCAGAGCCGAAGATCCAAAGGGCTGTTATTCCATATAAGATGGTTAAGAAGTGGGCATCATTTGAAGTGATGATAAAGTTTCTGCCAAAAAGTTGCATGCTCGAAGAAAGTTTAAAGGAGAAGGCTCCCAGTAAAAGAGCTTTGTCAATTGGTATAAAGAATGCGATCAGTGCAAGTAAGGCGGCGGTTAAGCCGCTGATATTTGTACTGATGCGATTATTGTTAACAAATGCGAGCAAACCACCCGCAATAATCGGAGTAAATATCCATAGAAGAGGCGCGTTCATGCTGTTTCTTCTTCCTGGGGATTGAGGATTGTTAGCAAGTAAGCTCCAGTTAATGCAATGCCAAGTGTGATCAAACTTAGCAAACCTGCCACAAGTACCGAGCCTTCAATTGCGGCATATAAGGTCTCGAAACCGGATAGCAAAGATAATAAAGCGAACAGAATTCGATCTATTTCTGAAGTGAAACTTAATTGTAAAAAGCCAATGCCAATTAAAAGTAAGCTTCCAATGATCACTGGCAATCCAAGCCCAGGAATTGAGTTTTCAATAGTTGGCGCGGCGGTGATCACCAACAGAAATATGATGAATACCACAAAAGGCTGGCTCCTCATATTTTTTGCAGAGGTAACTTGTGGTGGAAGATTGCGGAAAGTTGCGCCGAGAATGGTGAGAGCCATCCAGCCAGCAACGAGTTTGACGCTTGCCATGCCAAGAGGCCAGTGCAGTAAGGTAAGCCAAAAAGCGGCGAGATATTGAATTGCAAAGATAAACAGACTTCTTTGTTTATCTTTGCTGTCAATCAGCAGACTCGTTGTAGTAAAAAGAATAACCGCTATGCATACCCATGAGATAATGTTTGTGATCATCTTATTTCGCTTCTTGTTGCAAGAGAGAGATAAACAGAGTGATAAATAGTGCAACCCATATCATTCCGCTTTCACCCTCAAGCAGATTGGTGATGAATTGAGTGATTTTCCCCAGTTGTAAATAGAGCGTCCATAAAAAACGATAGATTGAATCGATGCCTGTGGATGCGGCGGATTGCAGTGGGCGTGTGCGGGTCAGGCTGAGGGTTTGAATACGCGGAAGAAGCCAGATCAAGCCCAAGGCTAGGATTGATGCGCCGATGCCCATGCCAATAGAGCCGATTTGTAATGCGCCGTCCCATCCCAAAAATCCGAGCGCAATTTGAATCGTCAATAAGATAAAAATGCCGACTGGATAAATGGATCGAATCCAAGACGGCATACTTTCCAAGCTGGTTTTTGTGCCGGGGCGCAGTGTATTTTTAATAAAGCCAGCCATTAACATGCCTTGCGCAACTAGCAATAGAATCTTAATCACAACAGGGAGTGAGCCTTGCCAGCCTGAGGCTGTCAGCGAAAATGGCAAGGCTGACATGGCGAATGTTGCTGCTAAAAGAGAGCGATTGATATTTTTGTGCTGAACTGAAATAAGAAATAACATGCCGCCAGTTAAAACCAACGCACTGCCCCAGGCAACTGCGCCCAATGGGTTTCCAGCCAGCGCAGATGAAATGGCAAGCGAGCTCATGCCGATGATCCAAAAAGGTCTGCCTGTTAATTCATCGCTTGCGTTTAACCACATCCAGCCGCCAAATAATGATGCAATGATAGTCATAATAAGTAGAATGTTTCTTGTCATAGATTCTTGCATTGCTGGAATATGCGCAAGTAATACCAAACTAGAAGCAGCAGAGATAAGCCGCAGCATTGTTCCAAACCCGCGGCGTAATGAAGAATCACTTGAATAGGGCAGGTGTAATGGCAATACACCAAGCCGTAAGCCAGAGGCTACAATAAGATAAACGCTGGTTTCGACAGGCATAGAGGTAAATGTAAAAGATGTGCTTTTTGATACGCTGACTGCATTTGCCCATAATAAAAGATAAGTGCCTGCCAGGCGTGTGCCAAATGAAATGACGATGCGTTCGCTTGCTTTTGGAGTGTTTGCTGAGCCTAATTGAGTTATAAGTTCTGCAATATCAAGCGCACACCAAACCAATACAAGCGTTAAAGGATTGTTTGCTGTAACCGCCATTAAACCAAGCCCGCCCAAAAGTAATGTGCCAGCCCATGCCAGAGAACTGGGCGCATCTTCTCTGGCGACAGTTGTCAACAAGACAGCTAATGTCAACCCTGTAATTGCGATTGCATATGGAAAGACCAAACCATCTACAAGAAATGCAGGCGGCTCAGCAAATAATTTGGACGGTTCCCATTGCGGCAATGAATACGCGAGTGGTAATTGGGTTTGCCAAAGCAGGGTGATCAGTAAGGCGATCAAAGCGCCGACGCTTCCGATCAGCCAGGTAAATCGAAATTCGGGGCGCGTGCCTCTTAAGATAACCAGAACCAAAGCAACAAAAAACATTAAAAATGGAGCAATGAGTAGCAACATGGGATTAGATAATTGTAACAGTTTTGAGCTTACTCGTTTTGGTAGAATTGCCATTATGATTCGTAGAAATATATATGGGATGATCGCTCTGCTGGCAGTTTTTATTAACTCATCATGCGCTTCTTTACAACCCGAAACCTTGATTCCGTCCGATCTAGCCTCAGCCACTCCCACACCTTTTCAACCTAGCGAAGCGGATATTCCCTTTGTGCATCCACTGGATGCTCAACCAATTACTACCTTTACCCCGTATCCAACAAAATATGTAATTCAAAATAACCTGCCCAGCCCTCAAATCATTGTAAATCTTGACACGCTTCAATCTTCAGCCACCAACCCGTTGACTGGCTTACAACCTGAAGATCTAACGAGGCTGGAGCGCCGCCCAATCGCGGTGAAAGTTGCTAACTTTCCGCGTTATATTCGACCTCAATCCGGGTTAACTCATGCCGATGTGATTTTTGAATACTACATAGAGGATTTTTTAACCCGCTTTATCGCTGTTTATTACGGCGAAGATTCAACTGCCATTGGTCCTGTGCGCTCTGGCAGGTATTTTGATGCTCACATTACACATATGTACCATTCTTTTCTAGCCTTCAAGTTTGCCGATCCGCGCGAATACAGTTTTTTTCAAAAAAGCGACTTTGCAGATTTTTTACTAGTGCCGCCGGGCTATGGAACATGCCCGCCATATTTTGTAGGCAAGAATGCGCGCGATTACTATAATAATGTTTTTTTTGATTCCACGCGCATGGCAGAGTGCACACTGGTAAAAGGCTGGGATAACTCGCGCCAAATGATACGCAACGGTTTTTTTAATGAAGAATCAGCGCCAGCCAGCTTATCTGCTCGTCGTGTTTTTATAAATTACTCTGCCGATTCTTATAACTATTGGGAATATGACCCCGCGACCCGCAAGTATTTGCGTTATCAAGAATTAACTGACATAAGAGATTCAAAACAGCCTTCCTATGAACCCTTGATTGATAAGGAAAATCAAATACAGGTTAATACCGAAAACCTTGTCGTCTTGTATGTACCTCATATATATGCCAATGAAAACGAAGCTGAAGATGAGGTCTATCATATTAATTTACTGAGCACCGGCAAAGCCTATATTTTTCGCGATGGGTTTGCGTATGATGCTCAATGGAATCGTATTGCAGAAGATCAGCCGTTGTTGTTGACAGATATGGCTGGCACGCCCATTTTCCTGAGACCTGGACGCACTTTTTTTCAGGTCATCGGGCGTGATTCTACAGCGGCGCAGGATGGTATGGATATTTTCTTTAATTTTAATACCCCATAAAACATGATTGCCCATTTATCTTGATAGGCAGTAAAATAGCTTTGGATTTGAGAGAAAAACTATGACACTTGACCCTACTTTATTAAGCAACTTTATCCTTCTGCTGACCAGCTTTGGCGGCGCTTTTCTTGTGGCGCTATGGGTTTCACTGATCTTTTGGACATATCGCGATATTCGCAGCCGTGTGCGCGATTCGTTGATGCAAACGCTGGCTGTTTTATTAGTGGCAGTGCTGAATATCCCAGGTGTATTGGTGTATCTTATTTTGCGCCCTGCCCGCACTTTAGAAGAGGAATATCAGCGCACTCTTGAAGAAGAAGCTTTACTTCAAGCTTTGGAAGACCTGCCGTTATGTCCGGGTTGTGAGCGCCGCGTAAAAGATGACTGGCAAGTGTGCCCGAATTGTCATACAAAGTTAAAAAAGAATTGTCACAATTGCGGGAAGTTAATGGAATTGCCGTGGAACATTTGCCCATTTTGCGCTACTCCCGCACCGGGCATGAGGCTTGAATCTACCAGCATGGATGATGCTTTGCGAAATTTGCAGTTCATTGATGGGGAAAATGATTTAAAGAATAAAGAGTGATTGACTATTTATGAAAATTGAATCTATTAGGTTACAGCATATAAAAATGCCTTTGGTTTCGCCATTTGAAACCTCTTTTGGGCGCGAGACGGATCGTGAGTGTGTGCTGGTCATTATTAACTCGGAAGGTTTAATAGGCTATGGTGAATGTGTTGCTTCGCGCGACCCCGGCTATAACTACGAAACCACCGCAACAGTACTGCATATTTTAAAAGATTTTATTGTGCCATTGTTATTAGGCAAAGAGGTTAAAGATGCCGCAGATTTTCAAACGCGGGTTGCCGGGATTCGCGGTCACCATTTAGCCAAGGCGGGGGTGGAGATGGCGCTATGGGATTTGTGGGGCAAGCGCGCGGGTAAATCTTTGCGAGAGATGTTTGGCGGGACGCGCGCGAAGGTTGAAGTGGGGGTTTCGGTTGGGATTCAAGAATCAAGTCAAAGCTTAGTGAGAAGCGTGCAGGAATATTTAGACAGCGGCTATCGGCGCGTCAAGATTAAAATCAAACCAAGCAGAGATGTTGATGATGCATCTGCGGTACGAAAAGCTTTTCCCGATTTACGTTTGCAGGTGGATGCAAATTCTGCATATACATTAGATGATCTGGAAATGTTAAAGCCGTTGGATGAATTGAATTTATTATTGATCGAACAGCCTTTGTTTGAAGATGATATTTGGGATCATCGCAAGTTTCAGGCGGCATTTAAAACAGCAATCTGTTTGGATGAGAGTATAGTGTCACTTCGTCATGCGCGTTATGCGCTTGAAATGCAAGCTTGTAAGATCATTAATATTAAGCCAAGCCGTGTGGGTGGTTTAAGCCAAGCCATTGCGATTCATGATTTTTGCCAGCCTTTAAATGTGCCTGTTTGGTGCGGCGGTATGTTGGAAACGAATATCGGACGGGCTTCTAATTTGGCGCTTGCGTCATTGCCTGGCTTTGTACTGCCGGGGGATATCTCTGCCTCAAATCGTTATTATCAACGTGATATTACTCACGAAACTTTTAATTTGAATGATGACAGTACCATTGATGTGCCCGCTGGGCATGGACTTGGCGTTACTGTGGATGAACAGGCTTTGGATCATTACAATGTTCTGAGAATAGTGTTGAAATGATATTAGCATGAGGGAAGGGGGCACACGTTCATATAATGTAGGGGATGAATAAGTTTTATTCTATTTCCTGTATTGCTATTATTTTTGTTTTTATTGTTGGCACACCTTATGCCATGCAGCCGGCATCGACTGTATCTGCATCTCCGTTAAATACCAAAGATGTCAGGCGGGTTTCCAAGCTCGATGTACTTACAACTTCAAGCGCAACATCAATGCCAATCGCTATAAACCCAGCCAAGCCCGATTTGTGGCTTGATTCTACGCTTCCGTTAATATTGCGCGAAGATGCATTATCTTGGGGATTAACTGTTGTTGAAGATAAAGAAGATGCAGAGATAATGGTTGAATTTGCCGCTCCAGCCCCAGGCGCTTTGCATGTTTCAACTTGGACGTATGCGCTAGTAGCTCCATTCCCAACTGTTCTTGATGATATTTCTGCGGATGAGCTTAAAGAATTTTGGATGGGCAATTCCATGGGGGTATTTGATGGTGCGCCATTATTAATGGCAGAATCCATTTTGGCGGCATTCAGCGCTGCTTGGGGAGAGCCAGCTTTAGGCGTGGTGCGAGTCGTTCCTGAGGATGAGTTGCTTGATGTTGCCTGGAGCGAAATGCCATCCTGGGCAATTGTTCCGTTTGAAGAACTTCAGCCAAAATGGAAGGTGTTATCTATTGATGGTAATTCACCAATACGGAAAGATTTTGACCCGTCAGCATATCCGCTAGTTTTAATGTTTCGGGTACGTGGTCAGGATGAAAAAATTTCTTTTAAACTAACAGAAAACAATTATGACCCAGATAAACTCACCACTGTTATCTTAACGGGGGTTACTGCGCTTGTGCGCGGCACTGCGCGTATCATGGAAGCAAAAGGTGTGCTTACTCCCGGGCGTGATGTGCGTGATGTGTTTCGTGAAGCAGATATTTTGCATATCAGTAATGAAGTTCCTTTTTATCGAGGCTGCCCCTCTCCCAACTCTGCTCAGCTTAAACTTGTGTTTTGCAGTGACCCGCGTTATATGGATTTGCTGACTGATATAGGCGTAGATATCATTGAAATCACAGGCGATCACTTTGGTGACTATGGCACCGATGCCACTATGCAGACCATTGAAATGTATAAGGAATTGGGTATTCCCTACTTTGGCGGTGGAGTTAATATTGAAGATGCGAAACAACCCCGCATCATGGAGCATAACGGCAATAAGATCGCATTCATTGGTTGTAATGGAAAAGGGAAAACATATACTCTCGCGTTCGCCGCAAAAAATAAACCAGGTGCCTTCTCTTGCGATTATGAATATATGAGTCATAAAATAATCGAATTACATGAGAAGGGCTATGTCGTTATCACTACTTTTCAATGGCATGAAAGTAATGCCTATGATCCTTTTCCTGATAAATCCCAGTATATTGAATTTCGTTTAATGGCTGATTCTGGTGCAGACATTGTCAGCGGTAGCCAGGCGCATTCCCCGCAAACAATGGAATTTCACGGTGACAGTTTTATTCATTACGGATTGGGTAATTTATTTTTTGACCAAATGGGCGATGGGGGTGGAGAAGCAAATGGGATACGCCGTGAATTTGCAGATCAATATGTGATCTATGATAATAAATATATTAGTACAGAAATAATAACAAATATGCTCGAAGATTATTCGCGCCCACGCCCCATGACTTTAAAGGAACGCCAGGTTTTTCTTTATGACTACTTTATAAAAAGTGGATGGATTAATGATTCGCCGAAATCTGGCATCAAATCTAATCTGCTAATAGCGCTTCCGCCTTCGCTTGAACCTGATTCCACCTCCCTCATGCCGACAGCCACTCCTTCGCCTTTCTTATCCCTTGCTATAGCTGATTAGTCGAAATAAATATTTAAATCCGAACAATCAAAGCGATTCCCGCAATTGGGGCAGGAAATTTTGCAGTTTTTTTCATACATCTCATTTCCGCATTTATCACAAAAATAAATATGCTTTTTGGATTTACCCCATTGTATAGGTTTGAGAAAAAATAGATCATAACTAGCGGGCGGGTTAATGTTTTCAATTGCGAAACGCGCGTCGATCCTTAGCTTCTCCACATTAATTCCTTTGCAAATATTTGGAAATCTTTCCAGCCATTTCATGCTTCGCTGATAGACCTTTTTTGCGCCTATGTAATTGCCTCTTGAAATATGCAAATAAGTAACTGCCACTTGTAAAACGCCTCGATAGAGTTCGCGTGCTGAACTAGATTCTGCATTCCAGGCATCTTCCAACTGCTCATGTGCCTCAAAATATTTTCCTTCATTGAATAAGCGTAACCCTTGCTCGGCTTTTGGGTGAATTGGAGAATTGCAATCATTATTTTGCATAAAGAAAGTAGACATTCGGATAAAGTGTTTTTTTGTAATTACAGATAAAATCTACAGTATCAAATTTTTGGATAAGGATAAGGAATATGCTGAAAGCTTTAATTTTTGATTTTGATGGTTTGGTGTTAGATACTGAAACGCCTGAAGTGGAAGTGTGGCAATCTATTTATCGTGAATATGGTTTCGAGCTGCCCGTGGATGAATCTATGAAGACAGTGGGCGGTTATGGCCTCTCCACTTTTGATGCGGCGATTCGCCTTGCAGAGTTAACCAAGCTGGATCCTGTGCCTTTGCGTGCGCGTTATCGCAAGGATGCAGATGTCGTGATCCATGCGAAAAGTGTTTTGCCCGGTGTTATAGATATGATTATAGATGGAAAACAGCGCGGCTTGAAAGTTGCCGTCGCTTCCAGTTCGCCTCATTCATGGGTGGATGCGCATCTAACCCGCCTGGGGCTGATTCAGCACTTCGATAAAATTATCTGCGCTGACGATGTTGCGCCTGGCAGGACCAAGCCAAATCCTGATCTATTTTTGTTGGCGCTGGACCAACTTCAAGTGAAGAATGATGCGGCGGTTATTTTTGAAGATTCCCCCAATGGTGTTCAAGCCGCTCGCTCTGCGGGTGTCTTTGTGGTGGCGGTTCCAAATCCGCTTACGAAAAAAATGGGTGTCAGCGGCGATCTAACAGTAAATTCTTTAAGTGAGTTGTCGTTGAATGAATTGATTCTGAAAATTAAAAATAAGACGGGCTGATAGATAAAGTATCAGCCCGTCTGTCTAAAATTCTATGGTTGCGCGGCTTGAACAGCGGCGACGATTTCATCAAACGAAGGAATGAAGCCTGGATTAACGATCTGCCCATTCACAAACACTGAAGGTGTACCAGTAACGCCTCTTGAGTTGCCTTCATCAAAAGATGCTTGAATTTCATCCGCGTGAGTACTATCATCTACGCAGGCTTCAAAGTCAGCCATGTTGAGGTCAAGTTCTCTGCCGAAATCTAACAGGCGTGTGCTATTAAAGGCGCCTCTGTTTTCACCATTCCAGTTGGCAAAGAGCACATCATGATATTCCCAAAATTTGCCTTGATTATTGGCGCACATGCTGGCGTTTGCGGCATTTCGTGATTCTTTGCCAGGGGAGCCCGTGTCGAGAAATGGATAGTGGCGGAAGACATAATAGGCTTGCCCTGTTTCAACAAGTTGTTTCACGATAAGCGGTTCAATGCTTTCTGTGAATTGCTTGCAGGCAGGGCATTGAAAATCTTCAAATACTTCAATTTTGGCTGGTGCGTTGGGGTCACCAAGAGCGGTTCCGTCCACTTGCGGGCGCTCGATCACTTCAGGCATAATCACTTCTTGAGCTGGTCTGAAGTTCGGGTAAATTAATACGAAGGCAATTGCGATCGCCACAACCGATACCACCCCAATGGTAATTAAACGAGAACGCATTTCTTGACTGCGCATCTTTTCACGGCGTAATTGTCTGTTGCTTTTATCTTTTGTCATTTTTTGACTCCTGTCTATATTTGTGTAAATGGATTTTGCCATGTGTATGGTATTTTGTCTAGAAGCTAACAGGTAGTGTGCACGCAAAGGTTGTCATTACTCTGCGCTCCAGCCGCCGTCCTGGGCGGCATTTTGATAGTAACCCCTGCGCCGAGGACGGTGCAGGGAGCAACCTGCCTGACATGCTTTGCGTGCACACAACAGGTAACAAGACAACTGAATTTTGGCAGAAGGTGAGTAAAAGCAGGTGATTTTCTCAGATTTACGAAGGGTGCTTGCGGAGCTCAATTCAATTTTGTAAAGCCAAAATAAATAAACCGCTATATAATCAAAAGGATAGTAGTTTTGGTACAAAGGTTTGATGGAATTTAACAGACGGATGTGTTAAAAATAACGCCATGGATCAAAAGAAAAATAAACGAGTTGCTGCTTTTGAACGAGCCCGCGAAATCCTTAACCAGGATTCCAGTATTGCTGTTCAAGAGAGAGAAAGCCTGCTGAAGCTGATTCAAATTCTGGCGGAGGCGGCCGAGGCGGATCTGCCTGCGCGCCAGAGCCGTGATGCAACCACGCCTATCACACGTGAAATTATTTCAAAACATTCTTTGCTTATGTTGGTGAAACAACAAGCCGATGAGTTGAATGCGCTTAAAAAACTTAGCCTTAGCCTTACTTCCAGTTTAAATCTGCTGACTGTTTTGGATGCTGTCGTAAACGAGGCGATGCGATTGTTGAAGAACGCCCGCACAGCTCACATCTTTTTATATGACGGTAATAAGTTGGAGTTTGGGGCGGCATTAAATGAAGAAGGTGTGCGTAATAAATTAATTGCTTCACCGCGTAGAAATGGACTTACCTATACTGTTGCCGAAACTGGGGAGACTATTGTGGTGGAAGATATTAATAATCATTCCATGTATAAGAATGCGCCCAAGAATCCCGCATGGGCTGGGTCTATTATTGGATTGCCGTTAAAAAGCAATGATAAAGTAGTTGGGGTAATGAATCTTTCCCGCTCTAATATAGGTGGATTTACTCCTGCTGAATTGCGCCTTTTAAGTTTGCTGGCAGATCAAGCGGCTGTTGCTATTTCTAATGCGCGTTTGCATGAGATGGTTAGCAGGCAAGCCATGAGCGATATTGTGACCGGTTTGCCAAATCGCCGTGCTTTGGATGAGCGAATTGAAGAGGAAGTGGCGCTGGCTCAACGTGCCGATACGCAATTGGCAGTTCTGATGATGGATTTGGATGGTTTTAAAGCAGTCAATGATACCTATGGACATGCGGTAGGGGATGATGTTTTGCGCGCGGTCTTTAATCATTTGGCTAGCTCGATTCGTTCCGTGGATTTTCTAGCCAGATATGGTGGTGACGAATTGACCTTGCTTGCAAGGCATACGGATGCAGAAACTGCGAAGGTCGTTGGCGCTAAGTTTGTTGAATTGATGAATAATTTTTCATATAAATTGGCAAATGGCAAGTCGGTTCAATTAGGTATTTCAGGTGGGATTGCTTTGTTCCCTTTCCATGCGCGAAATAGTACGAGTCTTTTGCGTGCGGCAGATGCGGCTTTATATCAGGCAAAGAAACATGCGCGTGGCGCATTTATTATGGCGCAAGTGGTTACAGGTCAATTGAATCCAGTTGCCTTGCAAAAAAAGAAATAATAGTGGCATATTTGCAGAAATAGGATTTTGTAAACTTTTAAACCCCAAAAACATCTATAGAATTAGCAATGGAAACTACTTTGTCGGTTACTCCCAATTCTTTTTTAGAATCTTTAAAACTTCAGACCAAGGTGATATCAAAACGAATTTTTGATATCTTTTTTGCATTCATTGGGCTGATTGTACTTTCTCCATTCTTTGCAGTTATTGCAATTTTTATTAAGCGTGAGTCGCCGGGTCCGATTTTTTATGGCGGCTGGCGAATGGGCAAGGATGCCGAGCCGTTTCGTATTTGGAAATTTCGCACAATGTATGAAGCGCCGGATAGTTATAAAGGACCAGCAGTTACTGCCAAAGGCGATGTACGTATTACCCCATTTGGGAAATGGCTGCGTGATACAAAAGTAAACGAACTGCCTCAATTGTGGAATGTGTTAATCGGGGATATGAGTCTAGTGGGTCCGCGCCCTGAGGATGTGAAGATTGCAACAGAATGGCATGAGGATGCAAAACGCGAGATTCTTTCTATGCAGCCCGGTGTGACCAGCCCTGCTAGTATTGTGTATCATGATGAAGAGAAGATGCTAAAAGGGGCGGATTTTATGACCACTTATTATCAGCAAATTTTGCCAGATAAGATGAGGCTGGATCGTATTTATGTGCGGCATCACACTTTATTAAGCGACCTCGATATTATTTTTTGGACGCTGGCGGTCTTATTGCCACGGCTTGCATCTCGGCGCATCCCTGAGGGAAGTTTATTTGGCGGTCCCATTTCACGGTTTGTACGGTTCAACCTTGCGTGGTTGATCATAGATTTTATGATTGCATTTCTTGGAATTTCATTTGTAGCTGTTATTTGGCGCAGTGCGGGTCCGTTGGAGTTGGGGATTGGCAGAGCAACTGTTTTGGCAGTTGCAATGGCAATTTCATTTGGCTTTGTGAATGCAGGCATGGGATTAAATCGTGTAGTTTGGACGCGCGCGGTGCCTGAGGATATGTTTGGGATTGTTTTTTCAACTGGGATCGTGACGGTGGTCATTTCTGTTATTGAAGTGCTAGCGCAGCGCGCACATATTTTGCCGCCATTACCAGCGCAGATGATCTTTACCATGGGCTTGATTGTATTGATTGGCGTTGTGGCAATTCGATATCGTTGGCGTTTATTGGCAGGGTTGACAGGTTTTTGGCTTTCGAGAAAAAATTCATTTGCAGTAGGGGAACGTGTACTTATTATCGGCGCGGGTGAAGAGTCTGAATTTGCGACTTGGCTTTTGCGGCGCGGTATGTTTTTGCGCGCATTTAACATTGTAGGGATAGTAGATGATGACCCGCTTAAACAAGGAATGCGCTTGGATGGGGCATGGGTGACTGGTACATCGGCAGATCTAGAGATGCTAGTTGAAAAACATGATGTAGGATTGATCATGTTTGCCATTCCTAGTGCAAATGAAAGTGAACATGCTCGTTTAATGGATCTATGCGCTGGTTTGAATGCGCGCATTGTCTTAATCCCAGATATATTGCGCGCAGTGCAATTTTGGTTATCCAGGTCAGTGACTGATGTTAAGAATTTAGATACGCATAAATTTATGGTGGATAAAAAATGAATCAATTTTGGCATTCTAAAAAAGTGTTGGTGACAGGGGCAGGCGGGTTTATTGGAAGCCATCTTGTGGAAAGATTGCATGCAGAGGGGGCGCAAGTACGTGCGTTTACACGTTATAACTCAAGAGGTGATGCAGGGCTGTTACGTTTGTTGCCAAATGAGACTTTAAAACAAATCGAAATGATCGGTGGTGATATCCGTGATTCATCTGCAATCCTTAAGGCTGTTCAAAATATGGAAATCGTTTTTCACCTTGGGGCGCTGATTTCGATTCCTTATTCGTATTTGCATCCGCGCGAAGTGGCAGAGAGTAATTTAATGGGTACGCTCAATGTGTTGATGGCATGCCAGCAATATCAAACGGCGCGTATGATTCATACTTCTACCAGCGAAGTGTATGGAACCGCGCGTTATGCGCCGATCGATGAGGCGCATCCGCTTCAGGGGCAGTCTCCATATTCTGCGAGCAAAATTGGCGCGGATAAATTAGCAGAGAGTTTTTATTGTGCGTATAATTTGCCAGTGGTGACGGTTCGTCCATTTAATACATTTGGTCCGCGCCAATCTGCGCGCGCTATCATCCCAACCATTATTACGCAGGCTTTGGCAAGTGATTCGCTGAAGCTGGGTAATTTAGATTCAACGCGTGATTTTACTTATGTAGATGATACGGTGGATGGCTTTATCAAAGCCGCAGAAAGTGTTGGAGTGGAAGGGCAAACCTTTAATCTCGGTACAGGCGTGGAAGTAAGTGTCGGTAACCTTGCAGAGAGGATCATGCAAATTACTGGCAAACAACTTGAAGTTAAAATTGATGCGGCGCGTTTGCGTCCAGAAAAATCAGAGGTGATGCGTTTAATATCAGATAACTCAGCCGCGCGCGCTTCGTTGAATTGGACGCCGCGCATCTC
>VFJR01000161.1 GCA_009885945.1 Anaerolineaceae bacterium | reverse complement strand
GCGAGAGCATGTGCGCGTTCAAGCGTGCGATTGACAACAAGAATTTTTTTTGCGCCGCGTTTGCGAAATGCTTCCACAGCCAGTTCCGCCATTTCACCTGCGCCGAGGATGACAATCTGCGCGTCAACAATAGGGTAAACGACTCGTTGTGACAAAGACGCGGCAAGCGACGAAACAGAAGCGGGATTGCGGCTGATGCCTGTTTCTGTGCGGGCGCGTTTGCCCACATGAATGGCGGATTGGAAGAGTCGGTTAAGAATGGGACCTGCAGTATTTTGTCCACGCGCCAGTTCGAGTGTACGAGTGACCTGCCCCAGAATTTGCGGTTCGCCCAGAACAAGTGAATCCAACCCTGCGGCAACATGGAAGAGATGGCGCGCAGAATCCAAATCATCATGATGGTAAAGATGCAAAGCAAATTCATTGCGGTTAACGCCGCGTACCTCTGACAAAAAAGTCTCCAGTTCAGGAAAAATTTCCTGACTGGAGACTGCATAGATTTCAATACGATTACAAGTGGAAAGGATGGCCATCTCAACTATGTCGCCAGATATATGTCCACAACTTAGGCGGGAGAGTGAAGCGCGAATCTGGTCTTCGCTAAAGATAAGGCGTTCACGAAGGTGAACAGGGGTAGATGTGTGGCTGAGTCCAATGGAAAATATATGCATAGCGACTTTGTTTTTCCTCGCGCTACTATAACAACAAAGTAAATATAATAGCCTACCAAGAATATATCATTTTTAGATTAAAAGCAGATAAAATTGAATAAGAATTTGCTTATTTAAAAAAACATTTACGACCCCTAAAAAATGTTCGTCATGTTTATGATGAAAAAACGTTTACCGCGCAGATATTCAGGTGGGTTGAGAATCTCATCGAGCATGGAGATGGTGAGGATGCCTTTATTTTGAAATAGGGTATGCGAGTTGATGATTTTGTAAAAACTTTTGTAACCCAGTGTGGATTGAGGATGCCGAGGTCTGAAAGACGGCAATCTTCTTGGAAATATACAATACCCAATTTGATTGAAGCATGCATCTGGATGACCTATGTTGGTTTGTTGGAAGTACACTCCATATTTCGAGAGTGTCTAAAAGAATGGGCTAAACAAGGGAATGAAAAGATGCCCGTACTGTGAAGAAACGACTCGCCAAAACAGGGCGGGAAAAACAAAAGCTGGTTCGCAAAGATATCGTTGTATGCACTGTAGCCACAAATATACGCCTGAACCCAAGAGTCAAGGATACCCAAAAAGTGTCCGCAAGCGCGCTGTAGAAATGTAGGTAGATAGAGGTAATCTACGCCGCGTGGCTCGATATTTTAAAGTTGCCCCTCAGACAGTAGCTTACTGGGTAACCGATTTGGCACAGAAGCACTACCGAATGCGCCGATGCCAAACAAAGGACAAGAAGCCGAGATGGATGAAATGTTAACATTTATCGGTCATAAAAAAACAGGATTTATATTCTTATGGCTGTAGATTGTAAAACACGTTTTATTTTGGGCCGGTCAGTGGTTTGGACGCGAGCTCAAGCAGCTATTTGTCCGTTGGTAAGACTGATACCTATTCGGTCGAAGCCGACAATGCCGAACTACGTCACTACCTTACGCGTCTCGCTCGTAAATCACGTTGCTTTTCTCGTTGTCCTTATGCCCTTGAATGTGCTTTACGCTTATTTGTTTACTGTTTCAATAGCAGACAGCTTCACAAACAACTTTTCCCAAATTACGCTTCGCACATTATAGATTTCGTTAGTCCACTATATTAGACACTCCCAGCCGATAAAGCCTATATTCAAACCATTAAAATTGACGAATTCAGCACAATAGCCGATTTTGCCCGTAAGGCGCACTCCAATATTGCTAAAGGAACCTTCCGCAGGAATGCGCCTAGTGCACTGCGTATGGACGCGGTGATGTACTGTCTGGGTGCGCTTGAAATGTTTGAGCCAATGAGCGCGGACCAGGTCCAAAAGATCGGGTTTGAGATTGCCATGCTGGGCACTCGCGGGATTGATGTGAATAATCCCGAAAGCCGCTACACCCTCAAGAACCTGCCCGGAGAATTTAGCGGCTTGCACCTTTTATCTATTCAGTATGTGGCGTTCAAGAAAATCGCGCCTGCCCAAAATATTGGATTTGACCTGAGTGCCGAATATCAAGCAGCGATCAAGTTGTTCAAAAAATAAAAATCACGAATGCTTTATAAGATAAACGACAAGAGTAGGCTGACGCCTGCTCTTATTTGTTTTTTTAATATGGCATTCCCCGCCTTGTAGGACAGAATGGTGTGTCCAGTTTATTAACTAAAAAACTGGACACACTATTTTTTACAATACAATCAAAATATGAGAACTACCGAATTCGTCGCATCTTCTGTGGAGAGATTGCCTAAGGGATGTGTGTTTACCTACGCCAATTTTGTCAGCGACCCGAAACAGAAAGAAGCCATCATCAAGGCCCTGAATCATATGGTTGCTGCAGGTAAAATAGCGAAACTCGCCAAAGGGAAATACTACAAACCAGAAAACAGCGCGTTCGGCGAGCTGCAACCCAGCCAGAATGAAATCGTCAAAGATCTTCTGGAAAAGGGAGGCGAGGTCATTGGCTACCTTGGTATTGCGCTAGTTTTCAAACAGTAACTACTCCAGGAAAAATAGGTGGGGGCAGTTTCGAGCAAGGGTTCTAGATTTCGAAAGCCCGTATTTGTCACTAATGATTTTGTTTTTCAACATTGTATTGTTTAAGAAATATTTTGAATCCCTCTATTTTGCCTTCTGCTTGCGACCATCTCTTAATTTCGCTAACATTAATACGATTATGCATGGCTACCAACGCCGCTTGGGCTAAGGATTGTTGATCATCCCAGAAGTAATAGGCAGCCAGCCTGTCTTTAACACAGTCTGTGGGCGATATTACTCGTAAAATTCCAGTGGTGTACTTAATCTCATTAACGTGTTTTATTGGTTCACCACCCACAGAAAGGGGGCCAGATGGAAATTCGATGATATGTTGTGTGTCTGAGTGAGTGAAATATCGATTTTTTTCGTGGAAACCGATCTCTTCCATTGCCGCTTTGATCTTGCTCCTGTCTACATAAGTATCTTCCACTAGATCCACATCAGCTGAGACATATTTATTAACGGTGTAAATTGATACGGCAGCCCCGCCAGACAAGGTTACATTAATCTTTTTATCTCGTAAGTGAGATTGGACATATGCAGCGAGTTCTGCCTGTGTCATTTTACTTATACTTTTCATGTGGGTTTACCGCGGCGCCGTGGGCGGCGTCTGTCCATGATAAGTTTCTCTCGCTCATCTTCTGGGTAAAAGGAAAGAGCTTTCTCTAATAGCAGTTTTACCTCTTTGAGAAACGGATACCTTGGATTGAATGTATATAACCGCGTTCGCCCTTTGGTAATGCTGACCAAAATGCCGCCAAGTTCTAATTTGTCGAGTTGATTCTGAACAGTGGAAGTACCCATGCTGAAAAATTGGGATATTTCTCTTGCGTACCCTTCACTACGGGCAGTAATGAAGATCAAGACCTTTTCAGAACCTTTTGATCCAAGCAGAGGTTCTAACATTTTTTACTCCAATGATTGCGGAAATATGATGACCGAAAAAATAGATAATATAACCGATATTTTCGGTCATTGTATCATGACTGAACGCTCTTGGCAGGAGACGCATATCCAAAACAGATTTATATTGTTAGTACACTTCCTGTAAATCACATAATGAAAAATGCTTACATAACTGTTCTTGTGCGAACATATATGACTTGTTACGGGTTAAACTCCTTTATGCTTTTCAACAATAAGCCTTAATAATATAATCGCACAATCCCCGTTAAAGATTTTTTGCAAAGCTGATATATGAGATACGTCCGTAGATTAAATAGAAGTGCAAAAACGCTCCTGCCTATGCACTGAAATCGTGTGGGCAGATTTCATTCTTGATGTTGCAGTACTTGCAACATGTGCCCTGTAAATTTGAAGAAATTCAACTTTACGGAGGCGCAAATGGCAAGGAAATCGCAACAAGATCGTTTGGATGGAATTTATCGTACAATTGAAGAAAACCCTGGAGAGAAGGCAGGCTTTCTTGCCCGCCTTCTGGGATTAAATCGTTCAGAGGTGACGCGAGCGTTACCCGCCCTCGAAGAAGAGGGTTTACTGGTGAGCGAAGACGAGCAGGGTGGATTATGGCCGTTTACAAAATTCATAAAAGAAGAGTAAAAAAGTTGCAGAATTCGGTAGGGACACGTGCTATGCTGTTGCAAGTTAATTTAATTAATTTGCTATTGCGCACGGTCCCGCAGGGAACTGTAAGCAGGTTAAAGTGAGGGGAACCTGCGGGACGTTTTCTTGACAATATTCGTATTTGTAGGGCGGGTTTGTAACCCGCCAAAGTCGAAGCAATGTTACAGGGAGAAGACATGAGCGGAATGACGAAAGCAGAACGACTGGAAGAGATGAAACGGCATTACGTTCAACGCGCCTATTCGGATATCGAATTGGCGGAGCGACTCGGCGTGGATCGCACGTTAATCTATCGCGACCGCATTGAATTGACAGTTCAGTATCCGATTGAAAAGGATGATGAGGGGCGTTATCGAATCCCGCGTACAAAACTCATTTCGGAGATCAAGGTCAATTTACATGAGGCTCTGACCCTTTATCTTGCGGCGCGCAAAACATCCCGCCAAACTCGTTTTCATCACCCGCACGCCGCCAACGCTGTAGAGAAACTTGCCGCCACTTTACGCCAGCCGATGACCGAGAAGTTGCTCAAAGCTGCAGAAGCGGTATTGAAACAAGATAAAGACCCTGAGAGAATCAAAATT
>VFJR01000139.1 GCA_009885945.1 Anaerolineaceae bacterium | reverse complement strand
TATTTAACTGTGAACCCGCCGCAACATTATATGGGATGCCAATAGGTCCGCCATCCCATGTGCCTGAGCCAAAGTCCATGTGGAAACCTCTGGTGCGCCCAATTGTGTTAACCCATGCGTCAGAACGTGCATGAACAGGCAAAGTGTTAATTGGGGTATTCCAGACATTGTTGGATGGAAAGATACTGCAATTTGCTATATTTGTTCCTGTGCCTGTGTTGACAATAGGCGTTGGCGGAATTGGCGTAGGTGTGTATGCATAGGTCAGCGAGATTGATTCCAAATCTATTTTGGCATCGCCGGATGCATTGTTTGAACGCAATTGAATTCTAATTTGACCGTCACTATTTACATGTGAAAGCGGGCTGGAAATGTTGAAGACAAATTTTTTCCAAACGTTGTTTGTTGCGCCGTTGTTGTTGCCGATCAAGGTCCAGGTGGCGGTATTCCACTGATAGGCGTACCAACTCCAAGTTTGAGATGAGGCGGGCGCTCCTTTATAGTTCACATAGACTTTCATCGCAGATAGGGTTGAGGGAAGAATCGATGAAGGTAATGTATAAGTGCGATAGCCTTTATAAACCACACTTGGCGTGGTGAATTTCACATAAAGTGCAGGTTTATCACCAGATGCGCTTTGATCTAATACTCCCAATGCCGAAACAGCGCCAACGGCTGAACCTGATTGGTTTGTGATCAATTTTGGTTTTAGCGTGTAGGTTGTGTTCGCCGCTGCTGATGAATGGGAAATAGGCAGGGCAATCAGTGCAGAAAAAATAAGTACAAAGAATAAGAAACGATATATTTTCATGTGTCACCTCGTGCTTTTATAGTAATCGTTCTGATGAACGTACAGGTGGGATATTTGTACTAATTAGGGTCTGGTTCGACAGATTTGCAAATAGTCACTATGGGGGATAAAAAAACAATGGCTTTTTATAGCTTTACCGCTGTGAAAATTTCAAATGATATAATTTCACCCTGATGAGATTTTACCTGACACTTGGCGGAATTATAGTATTTGGGCTTATTGCACTGGTAGGCTATTTTGTTGGGTTACGTTCATTACAGGCGGGCCGCGGCACGGCTAACTTTATGCTTAAAAAAGAGTTCGCCCAAGAAGCGCGGCGCACTTTTTTATTTAGTGGACTTTCTCTTGTGGTCAGTATCATATTAGGGGTTAGCGCTCAACTTATTGCAGCTCCTTTCGCCCCATTATTTGGCAGTGTACCTCTATCTCCGTCACCGATCCCGCAAATAGATACAACTACAGTTGTACAAGTACAACCATCAGCAACCTTAATTCCTAAGACCGCAACTCAATTTTCTTCTGCAACTGCTTCGCCAATTTATACGCCAACACATACGCCGACCATAACACCCACCTCTTTCCCTGCTGTTCCGCTGGGAATCGAAGCGATGTTCAAAAGCAATGTAACGCCTCTCGTTGATCTTGAAATAGGCACGATACGTTTTTCTACTGAGCTGGAAAAATCGCAGCCTGTTGCCCCTAGTACTATATTTTATAACCCCATTAAACGTGTCTATGCTGTCTTCTCTTACGATAAGGTCGAGCCCGGTGTGCAATGGACTGTGCTGTGGTACATCAATGACAAGATTCAACATTTTGAAACCAAGACCTGGGATAACGCTTCGTCAGGCATTGGTATTGCAACTTGGGAGCGCCCGTCTAGTGAATGGACCTCCGGTGTATACGAAGTCCAAATCTTTGTCGGAAATGATTGGAAGAAATCAGGGACTTTCACTTTAATAGGAGAACCACCCACGGTCACTCTTACCCCTAGCCTGACTTTAACGCCCACATCTTCTTCTACGCCCACGCTCACACCGACCGCTACAGCGACGTTTACTGCCACTTTACCCCCAACTGAAACATTAATACCCACGCAAACTTTTACTGCGACAGTTACAAATACCCTCACACCAACTATTACTCACACACCCACTCAAACTTTTACACCATCTAACACGCCAACAAACACATCAACCTTTACCGCCACGGTGACTTCATCCAATACGCCAATTAATACTGCCACAATTACGCCTTCATTCACGCCTCTGCCAACAGCAACCCCCACGCAGACCTTTACACCTTCCTACACACCCTCTATTACATTAATATTTACGCCGTCTCACACCCCATCAGCGACTGCGTCCAAAACGCCTTTGCCCACACGCACCAAAGAACCTACTGAAACCAAAAGACCCACATCCACATTTACTCCTTCTCTTACGC
>VFJR01000109.1 GCA_009885945.1 Anaerolineaceae bacterium | reverse complement strand
TTCTGATTGGCCCTTCCGTTCCATTTGCAGGATGCTCGGCTCAGCGATGAGCTATACCGAATTTGTCAAAGTGGAAAAAATTCTCAGCCGTTCCAAAGAACCAGCCAAACGCTTGTATTATGAAGCGGGTGAAAGGCCAGTCACATTTCAGATCTATGGAGATAATCCGGATTTGATTCTGAAAGCCGCACTGCAAATCGAGCCGCTTAATCCAGATATTATTGATGTCAACATGGGTTGTCCCGCAAAAACAATTGCAGAACGCGGCGCTGGCGTGGGGATGATGCCTTCTCCGATAAGGATTGCAGAAACGTTCAAGAAATTAACTTCTGCTTTAAAAGTACCGGTCACCGGCAAGATTCGGCTGGGTTGGGATAATAATAAAAATTATAAGTTGATTGCGCGTGTGGTGGAAGAAAATGGCGGTTCGCTGATTGCAGTTCATGGACGCACAAAAGAGCAAAGGTATAGTGGCAATGCAAATTGGGATGCTGTTGCCGAAGTGAAAGCCAGTGTTAAGATTCCAGTGATCGGCAGCGGCGATGTGCGTACGGTTGCAGATATTCAGCGCATGAAGGATCACACGGGTTGTGATGCTGTGATGATCGGGCGGGCTGCCATGACCAATCCTTGGATATTTTCTGGATTAGACCGCGATCAAGTCTCACCTGAGCAGGTGCGTGATGTTTTTCAAAAGCATCTGGAATTCAATGTTAAATTTTATGGCGAAGAAGCTGGGCAAAGATTATTCCGCAAACATGCCGTGCAATATCTTATGCTCAAAAACTTAACGCGTGATGAACGCAGAGAAGTTCTGCGCGTAAGACCTTCGGCAGAGTTTATGGGGCTGATCAACCAAATGTATACAGCGGTGATGTAGAACATTAATTCTGTTATACTGTAAGTCGGATAATTTGAATCCGACTTATTTTTTTAGGTGAACAATGGCTAAAACTCATACACGTTATGTTTGTCAGGAATGTAGTCGCGTCTCCGCCTCTTATATGGGGAAATGCCCGCAATGCGGATCTTTTAACAGTATGGTGGAGGAAGTTGTCCACGATGAACCCACATCCAAGAATCCTGCGGTGCGGGGCTTAACGGGAAGGTCTGCTCCTCGCCCGATCAGCGAAATTGGTGGTGACGCGGAAGAGCGCATCCATTTGCCAATCGGTGAATTTGCGCGCGTTTTAGGCGGCGGCATTGTGCCTGGCTCCATAGTTTTGGTGGGCGGTGATCCCGGTATTGGCAAATCCACATTGATGCTGCAAATGACTCTTGAGATGGCGAAAACAAAACGTGTGTTGTACGTCTCGGGCGAAGAATCAGAACGACAGATCAAAATGCGCGCGGCTCGTTTACAAGAGGGCAAAGAACTTCCAAAAAATCTTTTACTGGTTACTGAAACAAATCTCGAAATTATTTTGAATCACGTCAATGATGTCAAGCCAGATTTATTGATCGTTGACTCGATTCAAACGGTTTACATCTCTCAGCTTGATTCGTCTGCTGGTTCTGTCTCTCAAGTACGTGAATGTTCTTCTCAATTGCGAGAGCTTGCCAAAACGCGCAATGTGTCTGTATTTGTGATTGGGCATGTGACCAAGGAAGGTAATATCGCAGGTCCGCGTGTTTTGGAACATATTGTGGATACGGTTTTGTATCTTGAGGGAGATCGTTTTCAAGCATATCGTTTGTTACGCTCGGTGAAGAATCGTTTTGGCGCTACTTCTGAAGTAGGTGTCTTTGAAATGCGCGAAGGCGGACTTGCTGAAGTAACAAACCCATCCGAAGCATTTTTGGCAGAACGATTGGTTAATGCGGCAGGCTCCACGATTGCAGTAACAATGGAAGGAACGCGTCCATTACTCGTGGAAATTCAAGGATTAACCTCCCCTACCCAATTTGGAAATGCGCGCAGAACACCCAATGGTACTGACTTTAATCGCCTCTTATTAATCACTGCAGTTTTAACCCGCCGTATGGGCATGAAGCTTGCAGAGCAGGATATCTTTGTGAATGTAGTGGGTGGTTTGCAAATTGACGAACCCGCCGCAGACTTGGCTGTCGCTGCCGCAATCGCATCGTCTTGGAAGGATATACCTGTTAAGGCAGATGCGGTCTTGATCGGCGAAATTGGTTTGGCAGGTGAACTGCGCATGCCCGGTCAAATGGCGGCGCGATTAAGAGAAGCGGAAAAGCTTGGCTTTAAAACAGCCATCGTACCAAAGGCGATTCGCCAAGGCGAGCCGTATCCAAAAGGAATTCAAATTATAGAAGCGCGTTCAATTCATGAGGCGTTGGATAAGGCGTTGGTCGAAGAGAAATCAAAACGGGTAGAGTAAGCTTGTTTGTTAATTAACTATTAAGCGGGGCTGTCTATTTTAAGACAGCCCCGCTTAATTTCATACTGCATCTGTGAAGATAAAATAAAGTTTTGCTCTTTTTTCTAATTACCGATATTATCTAATAATTACTTTAGTTGTTACTGCACAGTGAAAAAATGGTCTTATAATAAATTAAAACACTATCCTTTTTGTGCCTAGGAGAATCTACTATGGATCCCGAAATGATTGTAAAAATGGCGATACTGATCATAGTTTCATTACTGCGATTGACTGTGGCTTTGCCTTTATTTTTCACTGCCCGCAGAAACAGCTTGGTTAACTTATATTGGCTAAGCGCCCAATTTCTGGCGTTGGTAGTTGCAATACCTTTTGCTGACGCAGGCACAATGGGCAACCGTTATATCTTCTGGACCTTCATTTCATTTTCAGAAATTGCCCTGATCATGTTTATTCACACTACCTTCCGTCAGGGAAAATACAGCCCCATGCCCATCTTTATGGCTTTGGCTGTGATCGGTTTATTCGGCGGGCTTTATGGAACAATAACTGATAATTTTGAGCTCTCTGCGTGGATGGTATACACGAATGTTGTCATTATTTGGGGTTGGCATATTCGTGAGTCTTTGAGCTCTTATCTTAATATCGCTAATGACAAATCTGCAGAAGATTGGGTCAAGTCCCGTTACCTGTTAATGATCACGTATTCAATAGTCGATTTTATTGGTGCAGTCTTAGGAACATTATTAACCACAGGTCTATGGGATAGTAATGTTGGCTCCATTATTGTTGTAGGTATCAATTTTACAAGCGCTACCCTGCAAATTTTGACCTGGGTCATGCCAGAATGGTTTCGCAGATTCCTTAATCGGAATCAGCAGGCACGTGTGCAAGCTAATTTGGAATCCCGTGTAAAAACCATCATGGATGTGATTGGCATTTCTATGACAGATGGTACCAATGCTACAAAATTGATTTCTTTTTTTGCTATTCGCACAACTGTGGGTAAAAAGCTTCAAGTAGAAGATAGCTTCATCATTAACAATCATATTGATAAAATGGGCTATCAGGATTGGCAAAGGCTATTTGATGACCAAGAATTGCGCAGATTGTTAACAAACAGCGGCGCCTCAGTCGATGCGGACAAAGCCATTCGAAATGCGCGAGAAGTATTGGTAAAACAACAGTCACTGTTTACCTTGACTGCTGAGTAGTTAAAATACTCATAATGAAATTAAACAAGAGAGAGAGAGGAGCGTGCAATACGCTCCTCTCTCTCTCTTGTTTTTTCTCCACTTGCCTTTAACTTACTAAAACAATACAATGAAGTTGGCTCGGAGGTGCTTATAATATGAAACAAGATCGTTTCCTTACTGGCATTTTGGTCGGCATTGGTTTGCTCGTGCTGTTGGCGTTGGCTTTATTCTTTGTTCGACAGGATAAGCGCGATTATATGGCAGACAACTCCCCCGATGGTGTAGTGCATAACTATGTGCTGGCAATCCTAAACAAGGATTATGAAAAAGCATATGGCTATCTAGCCGACTTGGAATATAAACCTGTTTATGATGATTTCCGAAAATCATTTTTCAATGGCATGATCAACCCTGCCGATGTAGGCTTGGATGTGGGGACTGTAGAAATCAATAAAGATGAAGCCATTGTTTCTTTGACCTTATATTACGCGAATAGTGATCCGTTTTCCCCGCGTTATGGAAATCAGGATCGCGCATTGCTTACTCAGCAAAACGGTACATGGAAGCTCAACTTAATGCCCTATAACTTTTGGGACTATAGCTGGTACCAGAAGCCGTATCAGCCGTAATAGCCATATCACGGCATTTGCAATGATGGAAGGTAGATCGTTATGAAAACAATTCAAAGATTATATTTTTATGCCATTGCTTTTATCAGTATCGAAGTAGTGTTATGGGGCACGGTCAGTCTGCTTCGGTCCATCTTCAAGTCAAGTTTGGTAGGCGGGTCATCAGAACTTGCTGGCGCCTTGTCTGCAATCCTTGTGGGTATTCCTATCTTTCTTGTGCACTGGTTATGGGCACAATGGTCAGCCGCAAAAGATGATGATGAGAAAACTGCCAGCATACGCGCAGTGTTTTTGTATGGAATACTTTTGGCAACTGTTATACCTGTCGTACAAAATCTACTGGCTCTTATTACGCGTATTTTTCTTTCCACCGCACAATTAGATCAATACCGCGCGCTGGTTGGAGGTTCGCAAACTTGGGGCGATAATCTGATAGCCATTACGATCAACCTGCTGATTGCCGCGTATTTTTGGAATATATTACGTTTCGCTTGGCAAGCCCTGCCAGCACAGGATGATTTTGCGGATATTCGGCGCATGTCTCGTTTTATCTGGATGTTATATGGTTTGATGATGGTGATCTATGGCGCACAACAAGCGTTGGATTTTGCTTTGACTTTATCCAATAGCACAGTGCTGGGAGAAATGGGACGTGAAGTGGCGGTCAATGCAATTGCATTGCTTGTCGTTGGTTCCCCCATTTGGTATTTTTCTTGGCGCGTCTTGCAGGATGCTCTGCCTGATTCTGCTGAAAAGGAATCTCCTCTACGCCTCGGCATTCTCTATCTGCTCTCCCTTGGCGGTGTCATCACGGTGCTTAGCACAAGCGCTACCTTTTTTTATAATATATTCCAACAATTATTTGGCGCTGGTTTATCATGGAGTGAACTTTTAGACAGAGTCAGCAGTTCTATTTCCATTGGTATTCCCTTTGCTGTGATTTGGGCATATTACGGAAAGTGGTTGAATCAACAATTTGCTTTTGAAGAAAAAATGATCTACCGTGCAGGCAAGAAAAGGTTATATTTTTATATCCTTTCTCTGATCGGTGTGGCAGTCGTGTTCTATGGCATGCAATCCCTGCTATCTGTGCTGGTTAATTTAATCTCACAGCAGAGCTATTTAAGTGAAGGCTGGTTTCGTTATCCGCTTGCCAGCTCGCTTTCTGCACTCTTAATTGGCTTGCCATTATGGTTGATCGTGTGGATGCCCATGCAGACGGAAGCAGCTAGTGATGGCGCGGTTGGGGATGATGCGCGTCGTTCGGTGATTCGTAAAACATATTTGTATTTGGTGATCTTTGCTTCCGTAATTGGCGGCATGATATCGGCTGGTATTCTGCTTTATACCTTGTTCAGGAATGTCTTAGGCGCTGATAGCGGAGATTTTGGCAATACGATTATCAATAGTCTGCAGACTTTTGTTTTGTTTGCGATCTTGCTGCTTTATCACCTTACTTCTTTAAGAAGGGATGGCTCAGGGCGTACAGATGAAATAGAAGCAAGGCAGGCGGCGTTTGGCGTGCTGGTCTTTGATACTGTTAGCGGCAAGTTTGGCGAATCTGTGAAAGCCGCGTTTATGAAGCAAGCCCCTAAAGTACAAGTGATAGTTGTGAACACTGTTGATAAAATTCCCACTGATTTAAAAGTGAATACTGTCATACTCTCAGGTTCCTTGGCTGTGAATACGCCAGAAAATGTTGAGGCGTGGATGCGCTCATTTAGCGGCACCAAACTTATCGTTGCGGATGATGCGGCGGGCGTTTTTTGGGTGAACGATGTTAATGCGGCAGTCGAATCAGCAAAGACTTTATCTGAAGGCGAGGAACTGCGCCCGCAATCTATAAACAGATTAACTTCTGTGTGGACTTATATTGCCTATGTTTTTGCCGCTTTATTTGCGTGCCAATTGTTGGTTGTCTTGTTGGCGTTTGGTGTCTCAATGGTCACTGGTTTTTAATGATATACTTTTAAAGATATTTATTAAAAAATAATTTATTTTATAGAGGTCAAATATGAAAGTGACCGTATTGCAGGAAAATTTAGCGCGTGGGTTAAGCATTGTTTCGCGGGCAGTATCGCCGCGCAGTACATTGCCTGTGCTTGCCAACATTATGATCGCCTCTGATGAAGGTCGTTTGCGACTCTCTGCCACCAATCTTGAGCTGGGCATTACTTGTTGGATCGCGGCGCGTATTGAAGAGGAAGGCTCGACGACAGTACCTTCACGCACATTTTCAGATTTGGTGAACACCTTACCCGCTGACCAAGTTAAGCTATCGCTGGATACAGCAACACAGACTTTAAATATTCGCGGGGGTACATCTACGAATGATGTTAAATGTATTGATGCGCAAGAGTTCCCGCCATTGCCAGTGCCTGATCTTAAAGGTGCGGTGCAATTAAATGTAGCAGATTTTAAAGAGATGATTCAACAGGTGGCTTTTGCGGCATCTACTGACGAAGCGCGCCCTGTCTTGATGGGCGTGTTGGTACAAGTTGAAAAAGATAAGTTAACCATGGCGGCAGCGGATGGCTTTAGACTTTCTGTACGCAAAGCTGTGCTTGGGTCATCCTATGGTTCTTTTAATGCGATTATTCCTGCGCGAGCGCTTAATGAATTGGCGCGTATCGCACATGATGGTGAAGAGACAATTGCGATGGTTGTGCCGAAAGGACGCGGGCAGGTTGTCTTCCGCGTGAAAGATGTGGAATTAGTTTCTCAGTTAATTGATGGAACATTCCCAGATTATCATCAGATCATTCCTCGCAATTACAAATCACGTACGCTTGTATCCACGGCGTCCTTGCTAAAAGCTTGTAAACAAGCTGAGATTTTCGCCCGCGAAGGTTCAAATGTGGCGCGCTTAAATATTAAGAGCGCCAATGGCGATATGCAGCCCGGTGAGGTGGAAATTTCTGCGACATCTGAAGAAACTGGTAAAAATGAGACTATCGTAGAGGCTACTGTAGATGGAAGCGGTGTGTTAATCGCTTTCAATGTTAAGTTTCTGCGTGAAGTCTTGGAAGTAGTAAAAAGCCCGAATGTGGCGCTGGAAACAGGCGCCGCAAATTCACCGGGTGTGGTGCGCCCTGTGGGTGATGATAATTTCCTGCATGTGATCATGCCCATGCATTTGGGATAAAGTTAACGCAAATAAAAAACGGCCACCGGTAAGGTGGTCGTTTTTTATTTGCAGATGGGATGGTGATCACTCCATATCTTGACCGACCCCTGAACAAGGTTATAATTCAGTCACTGAATTTTGAATTATGGAAACGACAAACGAAGACCTTCGCGAGCTTACCTTGCTCGAACGCATAGAAAACGACCCAAATGTGAATCAATCTACCTTGGCGATACAGCTGGGGGTTGCGGTTGGTACAGTCAATTGGCATTTAAAACGCCTTATTGCCAAAGGCGCGGTAAAAGTTTCACGAGCCGAGCGAAAGAAATTGCTCTACATTATTACCCCTGAGGGAATCGCGTTGCGTGCCCGCCTTGCAGTTGATTATGTGGAAAAATCTTTTTCTATTTATCGTAAGACTCGTCAGCGTGTGAAAGATCATGTCAAGGAAATTCGCCTGGCGGGGTATGATCGTGTACGCGTCGTCGGTTCTGGTGATGTGGCGGACATTTGCCGATTGACCTGTATTGAACAAGGCATCACTGTTGTAAACGAAAAAAATATCCCTGCTTTGCAAGTGGATGGATTTAAAGTGAACTTGAAGATGGAGATATCCATATGACAGAAAAGCACGTGCTAATCACTGGCGGTGCGGGTTACATCGGCTCTCTTCTGACCTCGGAGCTGTTACGCGCCAACTATCGTGTTACTGTCGTAGACAGCTTACTCTTTGGCGGCGAACCGCTGATGGGTTTTTTTCATCATCCTAATTTTCACTTTGTTAAGTCTGATGTCACTGAGCCGCGTGCTGTAAAAGATGCTCTTAAAAAAGAATGGCAGAAGCCAGATGCTGTTGTTCATCTTGCTGCAATTGTTGGCTTCCCTGCATGTCAGGCTGTTGGCAAGCAAGCCGCGTGGCGCTATAACGTTGAAGCCACAAAAACTGTTTATGGGCAGGCATCCGATCTAGGCGTGGAACGATTCGTGTTTGCATCCACCTATAGCAATTATGGTTTATCTACTGATGGCAAGCCTGTTACAGAAGAATCTCCGCTTAATCCCCAATCTTTATATGCTGAAACAAAGATCGCGTCAGAAGAGTTTTTACTCGCGCAAAAAGAATCTTCTGTTTCGCCACTGGTCTTTCGTTTTGCGACACTGTACGGAATCTCTCCTCGCATCCGTTTTGATTTGATCATTAATCAATTTGTATTGGAAGCATTTACAAAACGGGAATTGATCATTTATCAACGCGGTTATTCACGTTCTTTTGTGCATATCCTTGATGTGGTGCGCGGCATAATGATAGGGCTGCAAGCAGATGATGCAAAGGTGCGCGGACAAGTGTTTAACCTTGGAACAGATAATGGCAATTACACAAAAGATGAAATTGTGCAGTTGGTTTTAAAGCGCATGCCTGAAACAACTGTTGAGCACAAAGACTTAACCTTTGGCGGTGATATGCGTGACATTACGGTTTCGTTTGCCAAAGCAAAAAAAATACTAGGATATGAAACTACCAAAACTGTAGACGATGGTATCCGTGAAGTTTTGTTTGCTTTAAAATCTGGCTTTATTCGTAATCCTTTATCTGAAAGTTATCGTAACGCGCAATTCATTGTGCAGTAAGCTTTATTAACAAGGAGTTTTTTTATGGCTGAAACCTTTTGGCAAAATAAACGCGTGATCGTCACGGGCGGCGGCGGATTTTTAGGATCATTTGTTGTTGAAAAATTAAAATCGCGCGGCGCAAGTGATATTTTTATTCCGCGCAAAAAAGATTATGACCTTACCAGCCGCGAAGCCATTGAACGTTTGTATGTCGATTCATTAAAAAATGTTGACCCAAAAAATGTAGTCATCATCCACCTAGCCGCGAACGTAGGCGGGATTGGCGCCAACCGCGAACATCCCGCTGAATTTTTTTACGATAACATGATCATGGGTGTGGAATTGATGCATCAAGCTTATAAGCACGGTGTTGGGAAATTTGTTGCCACAGGCACAGTCTGCGCTTATCCGAAATTTACACCTGTTCCATTCAAAGAAGATGCCATTTGGGATGGTTATCCTGAAGAAACCAATGCGCCTTATGGTCTTGCTAAAAAGATGATGCTGGTGCAGGCGCAGACCTATCGCCAGCAATATGGTTTCAACGCCATTTATCTTTTGCCTGTAAATCTTTATGGACCCCGCGATAATTTTAATTTACAAACATCGCACGTTATCCCAGCTTTGATTCGTAAAGCTGTGGAAGCACAATCGCGCAATGAACATGAATTGCTAGTTTGGGGCGATGGTTCTCCTACACGCGAGTTCTTATATGTGGAAGATGCCGCCGATGGCATCGTCTCTGCGGCAGAAAAATACAACGGCGATTTGCCCGTTAATCTTGGCTCAGGATATGAAATCTCGATTAAAGACCTCACTGAAATGATCGTCAAAATGACAGGCTTTGAAGGCAAGCTCACTTGGCAAACCGATAAGCCTAACGGTCAACCTCGCCGCGGTTTGGACGTGAGCCGTGCAAAAGAATTATTCAACTGGAGTGCGCAAGTCTCTTTTGAAGATGGTATGCGCAGGACGATTGATTGGTTCAAGGCAAATCGAGAAAAAATCGATTAGAACGTTTGCAGGTTGGAACGTTCCAACTTGCAAACGTGGAAACGAAACAATGACTGAACTTACAAAACAAGAACCCACTACTGTTTACATCAAGCCTTCCACAGGTCTTGCGGCGCTTAATTTAAAAGACTTGTGGACATATCGTGAGCTTGTCTTCTTTATGGTCTGGCGCGATGTAAAGGTGAAATACAAGCAAACGATGCTAGGCATGGCTTGGGCTGTCATTCAACCAATAATGACCATGCTGGTTTTTACATTCCTGTTTGGCAAAGTTGCAAAATTACCCACTGACGGAATTCCCTACCCCGTCTTTGCCTTCACGGCGTTATTACCTTGGGGACTTTTCGTTACCGCGTTAAATCAGGGCAGCCGTTCGCTGGTAGCACATCACAATATGGTCAGCAAAATTTATTTCCCGCGCCTCATCTTGCCGATGGCGTCTGTCTTTGCTGGCTTGGTTGATTTTTTAATCGCCTTTGTTATTTTGATTGCCTTAATGTTTTACTATCAAGTGACGCCCGCTTGGAATATCATTTGGACTTTGCCGCTCTTTCTGCTTTTGGCGATCATCACTGCAATGGGCGTTGCTTTGTGGCTTTCAGCGATTAACGTCAGATACCGTGATGTGAATCAAGCCCTGCCGTTTCTGACTCAATTTTGGCTGTTCATTACACCCGTTGCCTATTCTTCCTCTGTGGTTTCTGAAAAATGGCAAATTGCCTACTCATTGAATCCAATGGCAGGTGTAGTCAATGGTTTTCGCTGGGCATTGCTCGGCTCCGGCAATGGGCCTGATCTGACGTTTTGGGTTTCTGCCTCTATTTCAATTTTGATTCTGATTTCAGGTCTCTTCTACTTCCGCAGTATGGAAAAGACCTTCGCGGATACAATCTAAATTATAGGTCGAAGGTTACAGGTCACAGGTCGCAAACCTCAAGACCTTCGACCTTTGACCTTTGACCTTTGACTTTTGACTTTTGACTTTCAACCCTTCAACCCTTATGACAACAGCTATCAGTGTAAAAAATATCAGCAAAGAATATCAAATCGGCGCGGCAGAATCAAAATTTCGCTATAACATGCTGCGTGATGTATTAATGGACACAGTCTACGCGCCAGTGCGTTTGGCAAAGGCGCTGGCGGGTAAATCTGCTAGACGCGAAAACAAAAACTTTTTTTTGGCGCTCAATGATGTCTCCTTCGATTTAGAAGAAGGGAAAGTGCTGGGTATTGTCGGGCGAAACGGCGCTGGCAAAAGCACCTTGCTAAAAATCCTTTCGCGCGTCACAGAACCCACCAAAGGCACAGTCAGCGTTCGCGGCAGAGTCGGCTCACTGCTGGAAGTGGGAACGGGTTTTCATCCTGAACTATCAGGGCGTGAAAACATTTATATGAACGGCGCTATTTTAGGAATGAAACGCGCCGAAATTGACAGCAAGTTTGACGAAATGGTTGAGTTCTCTGAAGTTGGTCAGTTTATTGACACGCCCGTCAAACGTTATTCATCGGGCATGTATTTGCGGCTTGCGTTTGCAGTTGCCGCCCATCTTGAGCCTGAGATTCTGGTTGTAGATGAAGTCCTGGCAGTGGGCGATGCAGAATTTCAACGCAAGTGTCTTGGCAAAATGAACGATGTTGCCCAGCAAGGACGCACTGTTTTATTCGTTAGCCATAACATGTCCGCAATATTGCGCCTGACCAATGAAGCCATCGTACTTAAAAAAGGACAACTGATCAAACGCGCACCCACGCCGGAAGCTGTTGATTTTTATCTCTCCTCGGGTCAAGCAGAAACAGGCGAACGTATATGGGGAAAAGAAGATCTGCCCCCCAATAGCGCGCCATTCACGCCGATTGCATTGCGCATCAAAGATAAAAACGGAAAAATTATTGATACTGTCCGATCCACTGAGCCTGCAACTTTTGAATGGGAATATCAACTCGATGAAGCTGTTACAGGCTTGCGTGTGGGCATCTATCTCAACACGATGCGCGGTGAATATGTTTTCACTGCCTTCGATACCGATGACGCGAAACAATTTGAGCAATTTGGTGCGCGCACAGCTGGGCGTTACATTAGCCGCTGTGAAATCCCCGCCGATTTCTTTAATGAAGGTCGCTATTATCTTGGCATCAATGCCAGTTCCTTTGGTGTCAAACGTTATTTCATGGACGAAAATGCAATTTCATTTAACGTAGATATCTCTGGTGCACCCGGCACACAATGGCCAGAGCTTCGTCAGGGTCCTGTTCGTCCGCGGCTTAATTGGACAATCGATAAACTAGATTAGCCACAGAGACGCAGAGTCTCAGAGAAAATATTTTCTCCGTGTCTCTGTGACTCAGTGGCGTATTTCCAAATGAAACACTCCCTCAAAACCATTCTCGGTAACATCCCCTACTCTGCAGACCTTTACGATTCGCTTCGCAAAGGTCGTCCCAACACGCGTTATAACTTAAGTCAGCTTGAAAAGCATTTGCCGCTTGCTATTGAACAGGCGCGCCAATACATAGAAAAAGCAAAGCCAGGCAAAAAACTTTTACTCTTCGCCACGCTTCATTATTGGGTTGAGCAAGCCGCCATCATTGGGCTGACATTGCGCGCACTAGGGCATGATGTCACCATTGCCTATCTTCCATATCATGATTGGCGTAAAGACATCAACAAGTTTGATTCTCGCCGCCAGGATTTATACACACGTCGAGTTTTATCCCCGCTCAAAGGGCTTGTTCATTACGCTTCATTACTTGACGTTGAGCCTGCTCCCATTTTGCCAGCCGATCTACGCCCGGGCATTTCCCTTATCTCTATCTACGACGCGCAGTACACTGACCAAATCGAGGATGTGGATACAAACTCTGCGTTGTATAAATTACGATTTAAACGCAATGACTTTGCCGCCCGCGCCGCGTTGACGCTGATGCAGGAACTCAAGCCAGATACGGTGTTGATTCCTAATGGCACTATTACAGAGCTTGGCGCAGTCTATCGCGCCGCGCGTTATCTTGACCTGCACACTGTAACTTATGAATTCAACGACAGCCGCGAGCAAGTGTGGATCGCGCAAAATGATGAAGTGATGCGCCAAAATACAGACTCTTTGTGGAAAGCGCGCGGCGGACATAAATTATTGAAAGATGAACGTGTTCTCGTTGAGGAACTTGAATCGGCTAGAATGGGCGGCAAGTCTTTTGGCAAATCTGCGCGCAAATGGCAGGACGTGGAAACCAAAGGCGGCGAAACATTACGCAAGGAATTGAAGCTGGATAAAAAACGTCCGATTGTTTTGTTAACCACAAATGTACTGGGCGATAGTTTGACTTTGGGAAGAAATATTTTTGCGCCGAGCATGGCGGCTTGGATTAAGAAAACGGTTCAGTTTTTTGCAGACCAGCCTCAGGCGCAGTTGGTGATTCGGATTCACCCTGGCGAAAGGCTGATGAAGGGCACTTCCATGTCCAGTGTAGTAAAAGGTGCGTTGGCAGAAATTCCAGAAAATATTCATTTGATCGAACCTCTTGAAAAAGTGAATACTTATGATTTAATGGAAATTGCAAATTTGGGTTTGGTGTATACCACTACGACAGGATTGGAAATGGCGATGAATGGAATTCCCGTGATCGTGTGCGGGCAGACGCATTATCGCAAACGCGGCTTTACATTTGACCCGCAAACTTGGGCTGAATATTTCTCGTTGATTCAAAGCTCGTTGCAGAGTAAAACAGTTTTAAGCAAAACGCAAATTGAAACTGCCTGGGAATATGCGTACCGATTCTTTTTTGAATACCCGCTTCCATTCCCATGGAGGCTGATGCACTTTTGGAAAGACATGGAAGTCTCGCCGTTGAGTGATGTGCTTTCAAAAGATGGACAGAAAGAATTTGGAAAATCGTTTGAATATTTGGCGGGTAAAAGAATTGACTGGAAAGCATAAACACCTTTCTTCTTTCATCTTTCTTAATTTGATAGACAAAAGAAGAAAGATGAAAGAAATTTAATTGATGGAATAAATATGGCAGAAAATACAAAACAACAAGTTCGTGAATTTTATGATCAGATCGGCTGGTCGCAAATTGGAGATGGGCTGTATCAGAACGCGCGTTATGAAGATCTGCGCCCAGTTTCACGTGAGTATGTACATAAATGTCATATGCGCGTGAAGAAATATCTTGCGCCCGCTGGTGATATTTTGCTGGATGCAGGTTCTGGTCCCGTGCAATGGCCCGAGTATTTAACTTATTCGGAGGGATATAAATATCGTCTGTGTTTGGATATTTCTATCACGGCGCTGAAAGAGGCGCGTACACGGCTTGGTGATAAAGGGCTGTTTGTGGTTGCGGATATTGCTAACTTACCCTTCAAGTCTGATTCTTTTGACGGCGTTGTCTCTATGCATACGATTCATCATTTGCCATTGAGTGAACACAAACGCGCGTATATGGAATTAACTCGTACAATGAAGTCGAATCGGTCTGGTGCGATCATCAATGGCTGGCATAATCCACTGTTAATGAAAATAGCGGAACCTTTTATTGGCATTGCGCGCGCATTGACGGGACGTTCTGCCAAGAAAAAGAAAAATTGGTCAGCGGAAAATGATGAGGCTGGCACCTTCGTTGAAAAGATGACGCCGCGTTGGTTGAAGAGTGAATTGAAAAATGTGATTAAGTTAGAGATTTACCCCTGGCGTAGTTTAAGTCCGCGCTTTATGCGTTGGTTTGTGCGCCCGCAATTGGGCGGCAAAGCGTATTTGCGTTTTGTCTTTTGGATGGAAGAAACCTTTCCGCGCTTCTTTGGCGAGAATGGGCAGTATCCGTTGATTGTGATTAGGAAATAAAAACAAGAACGATATTCGTTATTCGATACTTGATTGTAGGTGCCGAATTCCGAATATCGAATTATCAAATATCGGAGATCCTATGGACTGGAAAAATCAAGTTGTACTAATAACAGGCGGCACAGGTTCTTTTGGTAAGAAATTTACAAAAATCTTGCTGGAAGAAAAACAACCAAAGAAGATCATCATTTTTAGCCGTGATGAGTTGAAACAGCATGAAATGCAAGTGGGCGGATATAACGATCCGCGCTTGCGTTATTTTATTGGCGATGTGCGTGACCGCGAGCGTTTGGTGCGCGCCATGCATGGTGTGGATATTGTGGTACATGCCGCCGCGTTGAAGCAAGTGCCTGCCTGTGAATATAACCCGATGGAAGCGATCAAGACCAACATCAACGGCACTGGCAATGTGGTGGAGGCGGCGCTGGATGCGGGCGTGAAAAAAGTATTAACCGTCAGTACCGATAAAGCAGTTAGTCCTGCGAATCTTTATGGCGCGACGAAACTTGCCGCCGAGAAGTTGACCATTCAAAGCAACGCCTACGCCGCTGGAACATCTACTCGCTATTCGTGCGTTCGTTATGGAAACGTAGTTGGCTCACGCGGTTCGGTGGTGCCTCTCTTCTTAAAGCAACGTTCAAGCGGCAAGATCACCATCACCGACGATAGAATGACGCGCTTTTGGCTGTCGCTGGATCAAGGCGTGAGATTCGTGATCAACTGTATTGAACAGATGGAAGGCGGCGAAGTATTTGTGCCGAAGATTCCCAGCACAAAAGTGATTGACCTTGCCAAGGCAATTGCCCCCGAAGCGCAAATTAACGTTATTGGCATTCGTCCCGGTGAAAAACTACATGAGTTGATGATCTCGGAAGATGAAGCGCGCAATACGATTGAGCTTGAAACTATGTTCGTAGTTCAGCCCGCCGAGGCAACTTGGTTTGGTTACTCATGGAAGGATAAGGGCAAGACATTACCAGATGGCTTTCGTTATTCCAGCGATAACAATACAGAATGGCTGGATATGGAAGGAATCAAGAAGTTTGTGGCTCCGTTTGAGGAGTTGTTTAAAGAGGGCAAGTTGGAGGGGTAGGATAGAGCAAGTAAATAGGTAAGAAGGTAAACAAGAAGCAGGTACACAGGTGAATCATTGTGTACCTGCTTCTTGTTTGTTAATTTTTGTGAAAGAGACTGCAAACGAATACAAAAAACTAATGATGTTGACCTACTTACACTATACAATTTTGCAAAACCTTCTTTTTTGTAAACCTATTGAATTGACAATAAAATATAGGGGATGTATAAGCGTTTAAAATTTTATAAAAATATTAATAGGAGCTTTTGCTATGAATATAGAGAAAAATAAGCAATCAGGTCAGGGCATGGTGGAGTACGCGTTGATTCTAGCGCTGATTGCTGTGGTGGTGATTGTGGCAGTTTCGGTTGTAGGGCAGAACGCAAGTGAAAAAATGAGCAGTGTCGCCGCTTCGCTTAGCGGCAGTCCAGTCAGTTATCCAACGATGGGTGAGGCTCGTGATGCATTTTGTGCAGCTAACCCGGGCGTTGACCAAAATATAGACCTATATTCTGGCTCCGACGGATATATAGTTGCTTTTAGGGTTAATGGAGAGCCAAGATCTGATCTCATAGCCGCAGGTTATAATGTGTCCAATACGGATTGCCGTTAGCGTTTCCCTACATATATCCTGAACCATTTTATAGTTTTGTCCATCATAATTTATAGGTTTCAAGCCGCCGTCCCCGGCGGCTTTTTTATACCCAAACCCAGAATCTCAAATCCCATCTCAGCCCTGACGTTTACGTCAGGGCTGAGATGGCGTAAGAGCGCATCAGCAGTGAAAAGATGATTTTTTGCGTAAGGTCAGTTAGTAATTGGCAATATCGAAAAAAATGATAAACAAAGCCGTTGATGGATGCATACCATACAACTCTGTACAGTTTTCTACTTTAAAGGGTTATTTGATTGACAATTAGATATGAGGGGTATATACATACTTATTCAAAATAATTTCAAAAAACATTAATGGGAGCTTTCATATTGAATTTACACAGAAAGAAACAGGAGGGTCAGGGCATGGTGGAATACGCGTTAATTCTTGCTTTAATCGCTATTGTTGTAATTGTTGCTGTTTCCGTCGTTGGTACGAACGCAAGTGAAAAAATGAGCAGTGTTGCTGCTTCACTTGGCGGGGGCATCGTTGGTCAAGCTACCATGAGGCAGGCTCTTGCAGCATATTGCGGCACTAGTCGTGCAGGTGGTGGAGGAATTAGTCAATATCAAAATTTAGAAGGTTCATGGGTGGTCGTTCTTGACCCCCTTGATGCATACGCTAATCCTGAGGCAATAGCTGCTGGTTATGGAAAGATAGAAAATGCAAGTTGCAGTCAGTTGGATGATGCTTATCCACCATAGTTTATAAATCAAATCATATTTTACTTTTCAAGCCGCCACTCTTGGCGGTTTTCGTTTTTCCTAATCCCTAATCCCCTAATTCCCCAACATCACTTGGTATAATCCTGCCCACTATGAAATACCATATCTGGACCGAAGGCTGTCAAATGAACGTCGCCGACTCGCAACGCGTCGGTTCGTCGCTTGAGCACCTCGGCTATATCCTAACCGAAACCATCGAAGAAGCCGATGTTATTGTTTTAAATACCTGTGTCGTGCGTCAATCAGCAGAAGATAAAGCCATGGGACGCATTACGTCACTCGCGCCGCTTAAGAAGAAGAATCCTAATCTTGTTATCAACGTCATGGGTTGCATGGTCGGTGTGCGCGGCGCAGAAAAATTGCGTGCCCGCCTTCCGTTTGTGGATGTCTTCTCTCCGCCCTCTGACCCTGGTCCATTGATTTCGCATCTCACGCAAGGCGAAGTGCAGTCTCTCGAAGATTCAGAAACTACGCGCCGCTTCTTAATGATGGACGAAGAACTGATTCTGCCAATTGCAGAGCAGGGCAAACTCGTCAGCGCGCATGTGCCCATTGTGTATGGTTGTTCGCATGCCTGCACGTTTTGTATCATCCCTTCCAAGCGCGGCGGTGAGCGTTCGCGTCCTGTGGGCGATATTGTCAGCGAAGTTCGTTCGCTTGCACGTCAGGGCGTTAAAGAAATTACATTGCTCGGTCAAATTGTAGATCGCTATGGCAAAGATATTCCGGACGGTCCCAATCTTGCCGCGCTCTTGCGTGTCTTGCATGAAGTAGAAGGTATTGAGCGTGTTCGCTTCTTAACTTCGCATCCCAATTATTTTGATGATGATCTCATCCAAGCCATCGCCGAACTGCCGCGCATCATGCCGCACATTGAACTTCCTATTCAAGCCGGTGATGATGAAGTTTTATTAAACATGAAGCGCGGATACACTCAACAGCAATATCGTGACCTTGTTGCAAAAATCCGCGCACAGATTCCGAATTGCTCCATCGCCACAGATATCATCGTTGGATTTCCCGGCGAAACCGAAGAACAATTCATGGAAACACACCGCGTCCTCTCTGACCTCAAATTGGATGTTGTCCATTTGGCGCGTTACTCGCTGAGAGAGGGTACCGTCGCCACTCGTCGCATGGAGGATAACGTCCCAGAAGAAGATAAGCTTCGCCGCCTGCACATGCTCGATGACCTGCAAGAGCAAATCGTGGCAGAGATCAATAAGAAATATTTAGGCGAAATTGTTGAAGTGTTATTTGAAGATAAAGTCAAAGATCGTTGGCGCGGACGCACTCCCACCAACAAACTGGTTTTCGTTGAATCAAATGACGATCTCAAAGGGAAAGTCCTGCCCGTTACCATTACCTGGACAGGACCTTGGTCAATGCAAGCACAACTACTGCATCAACCCGCGCTGATTTCGCTCTAATCAAAAAAACCTCCGAGTTCTTCAAGAACTCGGAGGTTTTCATAATTACTTTAACTCACATTACGCAATCTAAAAATACCGTCCCGCAGGTTTGAGCGGTTCAACAAGGTGTTTCAAGGAAACCTGCGGGACGTTCTGCGTAAGGTGAGTTACTTTAACATTTGCAACATCCCCAAACCAAGCCTATAATATCCCCAGCGCAATTGCTAATCGCCAAACGCTAATTCGCTAAAAACTAAAATGTCCAACCTAGACCTGATCAAATCCAAAATAGATATTCTCGACCTTGTCAGTGAAGCCGGGGTAAAGCTTCGCAAGACAGGACGGAATCACACCGGCTTTTGCCCGTTCCACGAGAATAAACATTCACCTGCATTCGTCGTCTGGCCCGAGACGGGCACGTGGCGTTGTTTTGGCGCGTGTAATGAAGGCGGGGACATCTTCAAATTCACCATGAAGCGCGAAGGCTTAGACTTTAAAGAAGCGCTTCAAAAACTGGCATTACGCGCCGGCGTGGAACTGGAAACCTATCAACCGCAAAACCCTGAAATTAAAGAAATCAACGACCATCTGCGCGAACTCTTGGAAGAAGCTGTTGTTTATTATCGCAGTCATTTATTCAACAATAAAGAAATATTAAATTATTTGCATGAAAAAAGAGGGCTGACAGACAGCACCATAGAAACATTTGGTTTAGGATATGCGCCGCAAGGATACGATAACGCTCTCAAACACTTTACTGCCAAAGGTTACACTGTAAAAGACTTAATTGATTCAGGTATGTTATCGGTCAAAGACCCAGACCCGAATCATGATTCCCAACAGCCAACTCCCGCCTCGCGCACTTTTGACCGCTTTCGCAATCGCATTATGATTCCCATCCGCGATGAAAATGGAAAGATGGCGGGCTTTGGCGCGCGTATTGTAGACCCAAACGATATTCCCAAATTCCTTAATTCACCAGAAACGCCCATCTTTACCAAGGGGCATATCCTCTATGGCTTAGACCGCGCCCGCAAACCCATTCGCATGGCAGACCAGGCTGTCATCGTTGAAGGTTATTTGGATGTGATTGCATTGCATCAAGCTGGATATGAAAATGTTGTCTCGCCAATGGGTACTGCAATTACGGAAGATCAACTGCGTTTATTAAAGAAATCATCGCGCCGAATCGTGCTCGCGCTCGATCCTGATACAGCCGGTCAACGCGCTGTCTTACGCGGTTTAGATGCCGCGCGCTCTGCTATGGATCGTGAAGGTGAGTTAGCCTTTGATGCGCGCGGCTTGCTCAAAAATGAAGCGCGCTTGCAAGCCGATTTGCGCGTGGCATCTATGCCCGATGATATGGATCCAGATGAGATCGTGGCGCGTGACAAAGATGAATGGAAGCGTTTAATTGAAAATGCCAAACCGATCGTCACACATGTGATGGACGCGCTGGTAGTTGGCAAGGATATTAATAACCCCAAGATCAAAAATGAAATTGCCGCGCAAATATTACCTTTAATAGAAGACCTGCCCACCGCTATGGAGCGTGAGACATACCGTCAGGCGCTGGCGAGAATGCTAAAGGTAAACGAAAGCGCTTTGGTCAGTAATCAGCCTCAAGTTGCGAAGGTGAAGCGCCCGCGTTCCGCGAGTCAAGGTACGATCAGGCGTGAATCTGTTTCGATGGCGCTTTCTGTTTCGTCTGGTCAAAAAGTGGAAGAGCATACATTAGCAATGTTATTGCGCAAACCAGAGTTGTTATATCGGCTGGATCGTTCACTGCAGGAACATGGCTTAACGCCGCTTGCCGCGCAGGACTTTGATTATACAGATCATCAATTTTTGTTTGAGATCGTGCGTCAGTCGGTAGAGCAGGATAAAAGTGAACATCGTCAATTCCTGCTCGAGGCAGTGCCCGAAACGTTGCAGGCGCTTTCACAGGAATTGATGCAAAAAAATGATTTGCTTGATTCGACAGACGATAAATTATTGGAAGAGTTATTGCGCGGCATCATTAAGTTGCGGCGCGGTACCACCAACGAGAATTTGAATCAATTGAAATATATGCAGGAAGAAGCGCGCGAATTGGGTGATTTGCGCGCGGCTTCAGTACAAGAGATGGTTATGCAGCACGCGCGTTTATTGCACGATCTTGATAAGGCGGGTAGAAAAATAACACTGAAGAGACTAGAATAATTTCTTAACTATTGGTGGATGGTGCGGAATGACGTTAAAGAAAAAAGTCAGCTCAATCATAAACAAAGCACAGTCGTTTGATAAAGATCAAACGCGTAATGATTCGTCATCTACAACAGAGGACGAAGAAATTATTTCTGAGAATGATAATGTGCAGTTGGATGAGCCAGAGCTAGCCAGCCTGATAGAGCAAGATGAAATTACAAATGAAGATGATCTGGATTTTTCAGAAATTGCGCGCAACCCTGCCGTCTCTGCAGAATTATCCGAAGACCCCGTGCGTTTATACTTGCAAGAAATCGGGCTGGTTAAACTTCTAAATGTGGATGGCGAATTTCACATCGCAACCTTGATCGAAGCCAGCCGCGTCATTCATGCTTTACAGCGCCGCCCCGCTCGCAAAGGTGCATCTCCGGCGCTGCATGTTTATCACGGCTTGTTGGATGATCTGCACACTTCATGGGGGCGTTTGATTGAAGATGCAAAAAGATTGCAAACTCATATTCCAGACCTCTGTCTTATTTTGAATGAAGCGCAATCGTTACACAACGGCTGGGAAGATTTACCTTCTTATTTGCGCGGCTATCTTCAAAATGAATTGTGGGGGCATGATCCCATGTGGGATAACATGATTCACATGGCGTATAACGTTTTGATCGGCATGTATCTTTTGCCTGTGGATTACAGTACCTGGCTGGCAATTTATATGAAGGAAAAGCAAACCCTTCCGCCTCTTTCTTCCCTCAAGCGGAAACTGTCCGAGGAAACGATTCTTTCATCCGAAATTGATTCTGCCGAACAGCGCGCTGATGAAGCCAATCGCGCCATCGTGCGTGCCAACCTCAGGCTGGTGGTGAGCGTTGCAAAACGTTATTTAGGACGCGGTATTCCATTTCTAGATTTAATTCAAGAGGGCAACCTTGGTCTTTTACGCGCAGTGGGTAAGTTTGACCCGCGCCGTGGTTTTAAATTCAGCACCTATGCTACTTGGTGGATTCGGCAGGCGGTCAATCGTTCCATTGCAGAGCAATCGCGCACCATTCGCATCCCTGTGCATTTGTTTGAATCCATTTCGCGCATCTTGCGCGCCCAGCGTGAATTGGTTCAAAAATTAGGGCGTCACCCAACCAACGAAGAGATTTCTTTAAACGCCGGCTTTTTATCTGAGCTTGATGTAGATGAAATTAGTTTAGCGCAAACAAAAGGAATTCCCTTAAGCGATGATTTGCGCTTACGCTGGGAATCTGCTACACAAAAAGTCTATCGTGCTCTGCGTTCTGCCGAAGAACCTGTTTCCTTAGAGGGTCCTGTTGGAGGGGATGAAGACTCCAGTACCTTGGGAGATTTTATTCAAGATGAAGACACATTATCTCCTGTAGATTCAGTGACCAACGGTTTATTGCGTGAACAAGTGCAAGAAGCATTAGCTTCTTTAAACGACCGTGAAAGACAAGTGCTCGAATTCCGCTTTGGGCTGGTAGATGGAAAAGAGCATACCTTGGAAGAAGTTAGCGGCTACTTCACAGTTACACGTGAGCGCATTCGTCAAATAGAAGCCAAGGCGTTGAGGAAATTGCGGCATCCATCTCGTAGTAACCAACTGCGGGATTTTCTAGGGGATTAAGAACCACAAAAACCATCAGCAACATGACACCGAATTTTTGTTGAATAGCTTTCCTCTTTCCCGTCTCGCAGAATATGCAATGTCACGGAGATTGCTTACTCTAAATGGTACATGTACATATCAAGCGGAAGGAAACTGCTAGCGCAATGAAGAGTTCTAATTATTATCATCGACCACCTTACTTAGACAAGGGTGAATATAGTTTGTTATGGATATGACAAATATCATCATTTTTGTGAAAAGTAGCACTTTCACTAGCCCTTAAAAAACTCTTATGATATACTCTGCTAAAGAACGTGCGATTATGCACAATCGCAGAGATTTTTTATTAAAAAGTGTTTTGAGGTGTTATCATGCTCGAATACGTAGCAATCGCATTAATGATCGTCGTGTCTACATTCGTCGCGCTGAGTGCAATTGGTATGGGGGAATTGCTCGGCCCAAAAAAGAAATCAAAAGCCAAAGATGTACCTTATGAATCAGGTATGCTTCCCTATGGAGAAGGTACCCGCAGAATCCCTGTGCGTTTCTATTTGATTGCGGTCTTATTTATCTTATTTGATATTGAAGTTATTTTCTTTTTGCCTTGGGCGGTTGTCTTTCGTCAACTGCGTATTTTCGGTTTGATCGAGATGGCTGTCTTTATCGGTATCTTATTGGTAGGATATGCATATGCTTGGAAAAAAGGAGCATTGGAATGGGAATAGAAACAAAACTTGGTGATATGGGTGTGGTCACCACCAAACTTGAAGATCTAGTCAATTGGTCTCGCACCAATGCCATGTGGCCCATGTTATTTGGTCTGGCTTGCTGTGCGATTGAGATGATGGCGGCGCAAGCCTCCAACTATGACATGAGCCGCTTTGGTATGGAATTAATGCGTGCTAGCCCGCGCCAATCAGATCTGATGATCGTGGCTGGACGCCTTTCTAAGAAAATGGGACCTGTCATTCGGCGTTTATACGATCAAATGCCTGAACCTAAGTGGGTGATTGCCATGGGCGATTGTGCTTCTTGTGGCGGCGTCTTCAATAACTACGCAATCTTCCAAGGTGTAGATGAAGTGTTGCCTGTAGATGTGTATGTGGCAGGCTGCCCTCCGCGCCCCGAAGCATTAATTCACGGCGTTATGACCTTATATGAAAAAGTAAACAGCGAAACCTTTAAGGGATATGCTGAGAAATATAAGCAAGTTAAATAAACATATGCTCTCGGCGGCGTCTCGCCGCCGAGGACGGCGGCTGGAGCAACATGGATAAAAAACTCGAACCGATTGTAAAAACAATTCAGGAAAAATTTGGCGCGACTCTTGAAGAGTTTCGTGATGAAGTGCATTTGTTCGTCAAGCCTGAGCAAATTGTGGAAGCACTCACAATTTTGCGCGACGAATATAAATTTGAAATGCTTTCCGCGTTGACGGCTACAGATTATTTCCCACAGCAAATGCCGCGCTTTCATGTGGTTTATCAACTTACCTCAGTGGAGAAAAATCTTTCAGTGCAGATGCGAGTCCCAGTAAACGGGACCAGCCCCAAAGTTCCGACTGTGACGCGTGTATATGAAGCGGCAAATTGGCGTGAGCGCGAACTCTTCGATATGTTCGGCGTCGAAGTGGAAGGTCATCCTGATCCACGCCGTATTCTGATGCCCGATGATACCGAAGGTCATCCATTGCGTAAGGATTTTCCTCTTGGCTATGAAGAACCGCAGTTTTCTTTTAACTTTGATGAGATCGGTTTGAAGAAGCCGTTTCCAAAGGAATAATTATGGCTCAGCTTGAAGAAGTAAACATAGATCAATTTAGGCATTTGGTGTCAGAACGCGCCATTAGCGGCGAAACCATGTTGTTGAACATGGGTCCTCAGCATCCATCCACACACGGCGTTTTGCGCCTGTTGTTAGAGTTGGACGGCGAAACAATTATCAACTGCATTTCTGATATTGGGTATCTCCATACCGGCATTGAAAAAAATATGGAAGCCAAAACCTATCAGAAGGCAGAGGTGATGACCGACCGCCTCGATTATATGAATCCGATGGGCAATAATCTTGCTTATGTGATGGCAGTTGAAAAACTCGTAGATTTGGATGTGCCCGCGCGCGCTCAAGCCTTGCGTGTGATTTTGGTGGAATTGCAACGCATCGCATCGCATTTGGTTTGGCTCGGCGCCTTCGGGCTTGATCTTGCGGCAATGTCTGTATTCCTTTACTGCTTCCGTGAGCGCGAAGAAGTCCTTGATATTTTTGAGTTGGTCTCAGGACAGCGTATGATGACCACTTTTATTCGCCCCGGTGGTTTGTGGCGCGATGTGCCTGTTGAATTTGAAAAAGCTGTGCGTGATTTTCTAAAGACTTTTCCAAAACGAATTGATGAGTATGAAGCATTATTGACGAAGAACCCGCTTCTGATTGACCGTTTGGCTGGAATCGGCGTTCTGGATGCGGCTACTGCGCTTCAATATGGAGTGACCGGACCCAACCTGCGCGCGTCCGGTGTCAATTGGGATTTACGCAAAGCACGTCCCTATTCAGGCTATGAACAATATGATTTCAATGTACCCATTCGCACAACAGGCGATACATTTGATCGTTATATTGTGCGCGTGGAAGAGATGCGCGAATCATTAAAGATCATTCAGCAGGCGATGGATAAATTGCCGATGGGCGCTGTGCGTAGTGAGAATCGCAAGTTTGTTCCGCCGCCGCGTTCCGAGATCGGCGTCAGCATGGAATCTCTGATTCATCATTTTAAATTATGGACAGAAGGTTTTCTTGCGCCCAAAGCATCCGTGTACAGCGCAGTTGAATCTCCGCGCGGCGAATTAGGCGTATACCTTGAAGGGGATGGCGGTCCCAAGCCGCATCGCATCCATATGCGTACACCCTCGTTTGATAATTTGGCGGTTTTGCCAAAAATTGTAAATGGGCATTTGGTGGCAGACCTAGTCGCTATCCTTGCTTCCATTGATATTGTGCTCGGAGATATTGACCGATGAGTCTTGTAGAAAAATATCCAAAAGAAGTAAAACAGATCCTTTCCAAATATCCGCCTGAGCACAAACGTTCAGCGGTTATGCCATTGCTGTTTCTTGCTCAACGCGAGGAAGGCTATATCACCAAAGCCGGCATGCAGGATATTGGAAAAATCCTAGATATTACTGAAACAGAAGTAGCTTCTGTTGTAGGTTTCTATACTTTGTATCATGATGCAAAGGCGGGTAAATATCGTGTCCAAATTTGCAACGACTTGCCCTGTGCCTTGCGCGGCGCCGACAAATTCCTTGAAGAATTATGCGGCAATGTCGGTATCAAAGTAGGCGAGACCACCGCAGACGGTTTGGTAACATTTGAAACAGTGACCTGTCTTGCCGCCTGTGATAAGGCGCCTATGTTCCAAACTCAGGGACCAGACGGTATTAATTATCACGAAAACATGACCATTAATAAAGCAATGGAAGTGATCGCAGGGCTGAAGTATGCTGGCAAGGAGGTTAAGTAAATGGCACATGTAGTTCTTCGTCACCGCGACATTCCAAACCTAAATCAATTTGATGTTTATAAAAAGAACGGCGGCTTTTCTGCTTTTAAGAACGCTGTCAAAAAGATGCAGCCGACCGAAGTTACCGATGTAGTTAAGAATTCAGGTTTGCGCGGGCGGGGCGGGGCGGGGTTTCCCACAGGCATGAAGTGGTCTTTCATTGATAATAAGAATTGGCCTCATTATGTGGTTGCCAATGCCGATGAATCCGAACCCGGTACATTTAAAGACCGCGAGATTATGGAAAGCAACCCCTTTCAATTTTTAGAAGGACTTGCTTTATGTTCTTACGCAGTCGCAGCAAATGTTGCTTACATTTATTTGCGCGGTGAGTTCTGGCAATTAGCCGCCTTCCTAGATGAAAAAATCGCAGAGATGGAAGAAGCAGGATTGCTTGGAAATAAAATTTTAGGCACAGATTATTCGCTCAAAATTTATACTCACTTGGGTGCAGGCGCATATATTTGCGGTGAAGAGACTGCTTTGCTTGAATCTCTCGAAGGCAAACGCGGACAACCTCGTGTACGTCCACCATTTCCGCCAACCTTTGGTTTATATGGCAAACCCACTATTATCAATAACGTGGAAACGTTCGCCAATGTACCGATGATCCTTGCCAATGGTGCGGATTGGTATAAAAGTATGGGCACGGCAGATAGCTCTGGTGTGAAAGTTTTTTCACTTTCTGGTCGGGTGCGCCGTCCTGGAAATTATGAATTGCCCTTTGGCGCAACTTTCCGCGAATTGATCTATGGTGAAAAAAATGGCGCGGGCGTGCAGGATGCCCGCCAAGTGAAAGCGCTGATGCCCGCAGGCGCATCTTCCTCGCTGATCGTGGTTAACGGCGATGATAAAATTTTAGATACTCCCATGGATTACGCATCAGTGCGTACGCTAGGTTCTGAGCTGGGTTCTGCTTCCGTGATCGTGATTGATGATACGGTTAGTATTGACTGGGTCATTAACAAGACCATTCATTTCTTCAAGCATGAATCGTGCGGCAAATGTACGCCTTGCCGTGAAGGAACATATTGGATGCAAAACATTGTCCACCGTATTCATGGCGGTGACGGCAAACAAGGTGATGTTGATCTTTTGCTCAATGTGGCAAAACAAATGCAAGGCAAGTGCTTATGCGCCCTCGGTGATTTTTCTGCGATGGCAGTCGTCACCGGCATCGAAAGATTCAAAGGCGATTTTGATAAAGTAGTGAAAGTGTAAGACAATACTCGATATTTGAATATCGGTTTTCTCGGAGATTTAATGAGTAAACAAGTAACACTCACAATTGATGGTAAGCAAATAACAGCTCCTGAAGGGGCGTTGATTGTAGACGCCGCAAAGATGGCGGGGATTGATATTCCCGTTTTTTGTCATCATCCAAAACTTGAACCCGTGGGCATGTGCCGCATGTGTCTTGTGGAAATTGGCAGACCGATGCGCGACCGCGCTACTGGTCAGATCGTCATGGAAAATGGCGCGCCCAAGATTCAGTTCATGCCTAAGTTGGAAACTTCTTGCACCAATCGTGTGGAAGAAGGCTTGGTTGTGTTGACTCAGTCCGAGAAGGCAAATGCCGGGCAAAAAAGTACCGTTGAATTTTTGCTCACTTCACATCCGCTCGATTGCCCAGTCTGCGACAAAGGCGGCGAATGTCCATTACAGAATCTCACTATGGCGCATGGATCCTCTCAGAGTCGCTTTATCTATGATGAAAAATTACATCTTGAAAAACAAGTGCCTCTCAGTGAATTAATTTACCTTGACCGCGAGCGTTGTATCCAATGCGCGCGCTGTATTCGTTTTCAAGATGAGGTTGCTGGCGACTCGGTGATCGGTTTTGACGAACGCGGACGCAGCACCCAGATCGTTTCATTTTCGGAGCCCGGGTTTGATTCTGTTTTCTCGGGCAACACCACTGATATTTGTCCTGTTGGCGCCTTAACCACTGCGGACTTCCGCTTTGGCGCGCGCCCCTGGGAATTGGACGCGCAAGCTTCTGTTTGTTCACAATGCCCTGTGGGTTGTAACACTACTTTGAACACTCGCCGCGAAGCCAAAGCCGGCGGGAATATTGTTATCAAGCGTGTGATGCCAAGGCAAAATGAAGAAGTAAATGAAATTTGGTTATGTGATAAAGGACGCTTTGCGTATCACTATACTGAAAGCAAAAAGAGATTGACCAAGCCTTTGACGCGCACAGGCAAAGACCGCAAAGTGAATCGCGTTTCTTGGGAAGCGGCAACCAAACTTGCGGGTGAGAACTTCCTCAAAGCCAAGAAGAATTTTGTTGTGTTGGCTTCTGGACGTTTGGCCAATGAAGATCTATTCAACTTAAAAACATTAGCGGATCAATTTGGCGGCAAGGCTGTTTTGTATTCTCATATTGGCGGCGGTGAATTGACAGCGCAAGTCGGCGTTAGCGCGGGCACAAACCTCGGCGTGTTAGGAAGCGGCTCTACGATCGTAGTGGTGGCATCTAATTTATATGAAGAAGCGCCTATTTGGTATCTGCGTGTCAAACAAGCGGCGGAACGCGGCGCAACTTTAATTGTGATGAATCCACGCGAGACCAAGCTGGATAAATATGCTTCTTTTGTTGAGCGTTATGACTATGGACAGGAAATCAAGAGCGTTCAAGAATTAACGAAAAAAGGTAAGCTTGGCGACGCTTTTATGAAGGCGCAGAATGCCATTATTATTTATGGCAGTGAAGGGCTTGGGGTTGCGGGTTCAGCCAGCCTTGCCACAGCTTGCGCAAAAGCTTTGAATGAAACAGAACATGTTGGCAAAGCCAATAATGGTTTGATCGGCGTCTGGGAACGCGCGAACGATCAGGGCGCGTGGGAAATGGGCTTCAAACCAGAAGATGATCTCGCCGCGGCGCTTAAGGGCAAAGTGGTGTATATCGCTGGCGCCGATCCTGTAGGGGATGATCCGAAGCTTGCGAAAGCGTTGGAGAGCGCAGATTTTGTTGTGGTGCAGGATATTCTTGAAAATGCGACCACTGAAATTGCAGATGTGGTTTTGCCTGCTCAAACTCATGTAGAACGTGAGGGTACGTTTACTTCTGGAGAACGGCGCGTACAGCGTTTTTATCCCGCAGTTGCGGTTGTGGGTGATGCGCGCGCAGATTATGCTATTACTGCGCAAATTGCAAAACACATGAACTTTATTATGCAAAGCGCGAATGCAAATATTGTCTTTGAAATTTTAGCTGAAACGCTTAAGCCCTTTGAAGGATTGACTTACGAAAAACTCTCGAATGTGCGCGTGCAATTGCCCATGATCGGGCGCGGTGATATGTATTACGGCGGCACAACCTATGAGAACACTCATGGTCTTGGCGTACATTTATCAGCGGGGGCAACGCGCGGAGAAACAGTACGCATCCCTCGAGCGCAAAAAGAAGCGCTGCCCAAGGTCAAAGATACAGATTTGCTGGCAGTGCCCGTTTCCAAGTTGTATCATCGCGGCGCGACCATTGAATCTGCTCAGTTGTTGAATCAACGTATTGGGAAAACAACCGTTTCCATGAATTTTGACACTGCTGAGCAATGGGGTGTTGTGGAAGGCGCGCAAGTGAAAGTTAGTTTTGACGGCGTGAGCGGCGAAGCAAAAGTGAAAATTGATGAGACCGTTTCTGCTGGTGTGATGTTGGTGCCGCGCGGGATGGGGCTTGCTATTCGTGAACCTGCAGTGGCGAAGGTGAAGCTATGATCTCTGATTGGACTCTCTGGCTTGAGTGGCTGATTAAAAGTTTGGTAATGATCTTTGCTCTGTTGGGCGGGTTCATCTTCTTAACTTATTTTGAAAGACGCGCATTGGCTCGTATGCAAACACGCATTGGACCGAATCGCGCTGGACCCTTTGGCTTGTTCCAGCCTTTTGCAGATGCGATCAAACTTATTTTTAAAGAAGAGTTCACACCTATTCACGCGGATAAGATAGTTTTCTTTCTCGCGCCTATTTTGACCGTTGTGCCTTCCTTGATCATTGCGGCGGTCATTCCAATTGCGCCGACTACTGAGTTGTTCGGACGTACCATTTCATTCGCGGTGGCGGATATCAATGTAGGTATTTTGTATTTGATGTCGATTGCTTCGATCTCAGTTTATGGCATTGTGCTGGCGGGTTGGTCGAGCAATAATAAATACGCCATGCTGGGCGGCTTGCGCTCTTCGGCGCAAATGATCTCTTATGAACTTGCTTTGGGTTTTTGTTTTGTAATGGTGATTCTGTTAGGCAATTCGATGAGCCTAAATGAAATTGTGGTCGCGCAGAAGGACATGTGGTTTGCGGTGATTCAGCCAACGGGCGCAATCCTATTTTTTATTGTAGTGTTGGCAGAAGTGAATCGCGCGCCATTTGATATGCCCGAAGCCGAGCAGGAATTAACCGCAGGCTTTCACTCTGAATATTCAGGCATGAAGTTTTCCTTATTCTTTATGGCAGAATATCAAAAGATGATCGTGGTCAGCATGATCACGGCAGTTTTGTTCTTTGGCGGCTATCGTGAATTATGGTTCATGACGGATTGGTTCAACGGCGCATTAAGTGTAGATCGCTTTTGGTTTTTGGGTCCTGTCTATTTGTTGATCAAAGTAGTTATTTTGTTGTTTGTGATGATCTGGACTCGCGCTACCTGGCCCCGCATTCGGTATGACCGTTTGATGTCTTTTGGCTGGAAAGTTTTATTGCCATTATCTTTGGCGTTGGTCTTCATTACCGCTGTGGGCATTGTGCTGGCGGATGTACTTAAAAGTGTTTTGTATTTTTGGTCAATTCCCGTTGTGTCCATCATGCTAGGTTTGTTTGCAGTGGCGGTAGTGCAATGGTCTTTGAGGAGCAAATTTCATGGGCGTTCTTGAACCTTTGGTTGAATTAGCGCGCGGTCTCGGGCAGACCTTCCGCTATATGTTTGAAAGACCCGTTACTGTTCAATATCCCGAACAAAAAAGAACAGTGCGTCCGCGTTTTCGCGGCAGGCATGTACTCAAGCGTTATGACAATGGCTTGGAGAAATGCATCGGCTGTTCACTCTGCGCCGCGGCTTGCCCTTCAGATGCGATCTTTGTTGAAGCTTCTGAAAATACGGATGAAAAACGCTTCTCACCCGGCGAGAGGTATGCTTCTACCTACGAGATCAATATGCTGCGCTGTATCTATTGCGGCTTCTGCGAAGATGCCTGCCCGACCGAAGCGATTGTGATGGGCGATAATTACGAGCTGTCCTTCACGGACCGCAGACAGGCGATCTATCCTAAAGATATGCTGCTTGAACCTGTACATGTTCACACCATGCTAACCCCTCAAAAAGTAGATGCGGGTGTCTTTACCCGCTCTGTGCCAGAAATGAAAGATCCAAGAGATTAGTAAAAGGTATTTATGACCATTGACCTACTGCTCTTCTTAACCCTCGCCCTTGTTGCTGTTGCAACTGCCCTCGGCATGGTCACCAGCAAAAATACAGTGTACTCTGCCTTGTTCCTTGTGTTGAATTTTGCAACCGTCGCTGTCTTTTATATTTTGCTGGGCGCGCCGTTTATCGCCATGTCGCAGATCACTGTGTACGCGGGTGCGATCATGGTCTTATTTCTCTTCGTGATCATGTTGCTTGGCACAGAGAGACTTAACTCTGCAAACATCCTGCCTTGGCAAAGACCTTTGGCAATTATCTTGGCTGTCATCCTTACTGTTGAAGCAGGGTACTTGCTGATTTTCAAATCAAACCCAACTGCTATGGTAAACGCCCCTGATGCCAGTATAAATACAATAGGAAGTTTGCAAAGCTTGGGTATGGCTTTATTCACAGATTATCTTTTGCCATTTGAAGCAACCTCCATTTTGTTGCTAGTGGCAATGGTCGGTGCAATTATTTTATCGAAGCAAGATAAAAATGAAAAGGGAGGCGCCAAATAATGGTTAAAGTAGATTACTACATTATCTTATCCGCCATTTTGTTTATCACTGGAGCGCTGGGCGTGCTTGTACGCCGCAACCCGCTGATCATTTTCATGTCCGTCGAATTGATGCTCAATGCCGCCAACCTCGCTTTTGTGGCGTTTGCGAATATGCATAATAATCTTGACGGGCAAATTTTCGTCTTCTTTGTGATGACCGTTGCCGCCGCAGAAGTGGCTGTAGGTCTCGCCTTGATCGTGCAAATCTTCAAGGCAAAGCATAGCATCAACGTGGACGATATTAATTCTCTAAAAGGATAATTCGATAGTAGTAATTTGAATGTCGAATTATGGAGACTTTTATGCACTTGACCGAAGTAGTAAATAACGGATTTTTATTCTTAGCACCTTGGCTGGTGTTTGCGCCGTTGGTGGGCTTGTTGATCAATTCTATTTTTGGTCACAAGTTCAGCGAGAGGGGCGTGGGTGCAGTTGCAAGTTTGGCATCGGGCGCGGCATTTGTTGTTTCTATTTTGCTGGCATATTCTGTATCCATAAATCATGGCGAAGTCTTGCGCTGGAAACTTGCCGAGTGGATGCACATCGGCAATCTCAGCCTCGATTGGACCTTCCGCGTCGACTCGCTTTCTGCAACAATGATGCTGGTTGTCTCAGGCGTTGGCACGCTCATTCATATCTATGCCATTGGATACATGCACGAAGATGTGCGCTTCAAGCATGAAGAGAATCGCTTCCGCCGCTTCTTTATTTTCCTCAACCTATTCATCGCTTCCATGATGATTCTTGTCAGCGGCGACTCTTACATGATGCTCTTTGTCGGCTGGGAAGGCGTGGGGCTGTGCTCCTTCCTCTTAATCGGTTTCTGGTTTGAGATGGACACCCTCGCACGTCCGTCATGGGCAAATTCAGACGCCGCCAAAAAAGCTTTCATCACCAATCGTGTCGGCGACTTTGGTTTTCTCATTGCAGGCTTTTTGATGTTCTGGCATCTCGGCTCATTTCAATTTGATGCCGTATTTGAAAATGCCACTCATGCCGAACCCTGGGTCATTGTGTTGATCACCCTCTTCATGCTGATCGGCGTCGCCGGGAAGTCGGCTCAGATCCCGCTTTATATCTGGTTGCCAGATGCGATGGCGGGTCCTACCCCGGTCTCTGCTCTGATTCACGCCGCTACCATGGTGACGGCTGGTGTATATCTTGTCACTCGCTCTGCGCCTTTATATTCTCTTGTGCCTCAGGCTCAATATATTGTTGCAATGACCGGCGCCGCCACTGCTCTTTTTGCGGCGACTATCGCAGTCGGGCAATATGACATCAAGAAAGTTCTCGCTTATTCCACCATCTCACAACTTGGTTTTATGGTTGCGGCAGTGGGCATGGGCGCGTATGTAGCTGGGATGTTCCATCTCATTACACATGCATTCTTCAAAGCCTTGTTATTCCTTTCTGCTGGCTCTGTGATTCTCGGTCTCGAACGCGGGCATCATCACGCTGAACATGCTCGGCACGCTGAAGAGCCTAAGGGTAAACATAAGAAAGCAGAACACCATGACGAGCATCATGAGGTCTTTGACCCCGGTGATATGCGTAACATGGGCGGACTTCGCAAGACTATGCCAGTAACCTTCTGGTTGTATATGATCGGCACATTGGCTTTGGCAGGCATCTTTCCGTTTGCAGGCTTTTGGTCGAAAGATGAAATTCTATTGGATGCGAGTTTGCACTTCACCAGCATTTACTGGCAGTTAACGATTGCCGCCTTTTTCACCGCTTTCTATATGGGTCGTCAAATTTGGATGGTCTTCTTTGGTGAAGCGCGGCACGAAGCCGCCGCCCATGCCGAGGAAAGCCCCAAGGTGATGACTCTGCCCCTCGTGGCGCTGGCAGTTTTATCGGTAGCGGGAGGCGCGTTAAATCTGCCATTTGAGGGCTATCATAATCTCGGTCATTGGTTAGGATATACGCTCGGTGAAGTGGAAGGTCTACCGTTGAATTTGCAAGTGGCAGGAATTTCCACAGCATTAGCGTTGTCTGCCATTTTCATCTCTTGGCTCATTTATGGACGCAAGCCATTGAAGATCGGTCAGCCTGATCCATTGAAGAAGCCGTTGGGTTTCATCTTTACAGGTATGGAAAATAAATGGTTTGTGGATGAAGGCTATTTTGCGCTGATCATTAGTCCCTTCAAAAAATTATCTCAATTCCTTGCAGATGTAATTGATTGGAAGTTTTGGCATGATTTTGTGCATGACACAATTATTTTCGGAACATACAACTGGGTCAGTTCGATTGCGTTGAATGATTATGCCGACCAAAAAGGCATTGATGCGTTTGCGAATGGCTTGGGCACATGGACGCAAAACTTTTCGACCGCCATGCGAAAAATTCAGAACGGATTTGTGCGTTCCTATGCATTATCTGTTTTATTTGGCGTTGTTTTTATTTTAGGATATTTACTATTAAAATAAGTCTAAGGTCTAAAGTCACAGGTCTGACCTGTGACTTTAGACCTTCAACCTTTGACGATCTTGTACTCGAGGACTGAACATGGAATTTCTTTTACAACCTCTTACCCTGATGACCTTCTTCCCGCTAGTGGGCGTGCTGGTGATTCTGTTTATGAATCCCGAACAGAAATCTGCCATCCGTTGGACGGCGCTGGTCACGTCATTGATCACGTTCGTTATTTCGCTTTGGGTGTTTTCAAAATTCGAATCATCCAATCCCGATTTACAGCTTGATGCCAAGTACGCCTGGATTCAAGTGGCTGGCTGGAATATTTATTATTATCTGGCAGTGGATGGTTTGAGCATTTTGCTGGTCTTGCTCACTACTTTCCTAACACCCATTTCAATCCTTTCCACATGGACTGCGGTTGAAGATCGCGTCAAAGATTTTATGATCTTCTTCTTGTTGTTGGAAGTGGGTATGTCTGGCGTGTTCTTGGCGCAAGATTTATTCCTGTTCTACATCTTCTGGGAATTTACGCTCGTGCCAATGTATTTCCTGATCGGTATCTGGGGCGGACCTCGCCGTTTGTATGCCGCGGTCAAGTTCTTCCTATACACAATGGCGGGTTCCATTTTGATGTTGCTTGCTATTTTGTGGCTGGGCATCAAGACCGCCTCATTCAACATGCCCGAGATGCTTGCGCGTTTGCCTGATCTTTATGCCTCAGGTGCAATTGACCCGCGTACGCAAATGTTACTTTTCATTGCCTTCGCGGCTGCGTTTGCTATCAAAGTTCCTATGTGGCCCCTGCATTCATGGTTACCCGATGCACACGTAGAAGCGCCCACTGCCGGCTCAATTATCCTAGCAGGTGTCTTGTTGAAGATGGGTACTTATGGTTTCCTGCGCTTCAATTTATCGCTTTTCCCACAAGCCGCTGTAGATGCCGCTCCAACCATTGCATTACTTGCCACCATAGGCATTATCTATGGTGCGGCAGTTTCCTACGCCCAAACAGATGTGAAGAAACTTGTAGCCTATTCATCTGTCAGCCATTTAGGATTTGTGATGCTTGGTTTGTTCGCTTTGAATCCAGAAGGCATTGCAGGTGCGCTACTGCAAATGATCAATCACGGTATCAGCACTGGCGCCTTGTTCCTTCTCGTCGGCATGATCTACGAACAGACTCATACCCGCGAAATTAAAGTGTACGGCGGCTTGTGGAAGATTACCCCGCTGTATGGCATCATCATGTTGATCGTAGCGCTTTCCTCCATGGGCTTGCCTGGTCTCAACGGCTTTGTGGGTGAGTTCACCATTTTGCTTGGCGCGTTTGGGTCCAAAGCTATAGGCTCTCCTTGGTATGCAGGCATCTCTGCGCTTGGTGTCATCATGGCGGCAGTCTATATTCTTTATATGTTCCAAAAGATGTTCTTGGGACCACAAGGAGAAATTATTGAAGATGCAAAGAAACACGGTCACCCTATCCGTGACCTGAATTGGCGCGAGATCATCACTGTTTTGCCTTTGCTGATCTTCATCTTCTGGATCGGTCTCTACCCTGCTCCGTTTTTCAATATCATGGCGCCTGCCATTGATAAAATTATTGCACTGTTACCACTATAACTTATGTCATTGTGACATGCCCGCTGGTTGAGTAGGGCTGAGCGTTTTTGCGAAGCCCACATCGAAACCACCCGTCCATGAAATACTCTTTTCGCAATGCTAGTTAGATTTTATGAATTACTTTGAGTAAGTTTGAGCCGCGAAATATACGAATGCACAAGGATTTTCCTCTTACAAAACAAACCTTTGTGCTCTTTGTGCCCTTCGTGGTAAAAAGAAATATATATAAGGGATATTTATGCCCCAACCTTTAGATTTCGCAACTCTTCAACCAGTCATCGTCCTCAGCGTGTGGACGTGCGTACTTTTGTTGCTTGATGTATTTTTGATCAAACGCAAAAGCATTACAGCAGTACTGACTGCCTTTGGTCTCGCACTCACGCTCGGACTCACCTTTATGCAAGTCGGCGCTTCAAATGACGGCTTTAGCGGCATGGTGGTGCAGGATGGATTCTCCACATTTATTAATGCCTTGCAACTCGTCGGTGGTTTGCTGGGCGTTGCGGTTGCGCATGCTTATATCAAACGCACAGGCAGTGAGCGTGGTGAGTATTACACTCTTCTGCTCTTTAGCGTGATTGGCATGATGCTCATGGCGCAATCCAATGACTTGATCATGGTCTTTATCGCGCTCGAGCTTTTGTCCATTCCTTTGTATGTGCTCGCCGCTTTCACCCGTAACACAGAATCAGAAGAAGCGGGTATCAAATACTTTTTGCTGGGCGCTTTCTCAACTGGATTTGTAGTCTACGGAATTGCCTTGGTTTATGGAGCGACTGCCTCAACGAATTTGCATGAGATAGTTGCTTTCGCTTCATCCTCAAGCCCAAGCCTGCTGCTCACCATCGGCGCCGCCCTCATCTTAGTCGGGTTCGCCTTCAAGGTTGCGGTGGTTCCTTTCCACATGTGGACTCCGGATGTGTATCAAGGTGCACCCACAGCAGTGACAGCCTTTATGTCATCAGGCGCCAAGGTCGCAGGTTTTGCCGCGTTGTTACGTGTGTTCTCAGTTGCCTTCCCAAACATCTCAATGGATATGGCTCCTGTGCTCGCCGCTATTTCCGCGTTGACCATGATTGTTGGTAATATCGTTGCGGTTTCACAGACGAATATCAAACGCATGTTGGCATATTCCAGCATTGCTCACGCGGGATATATCTTGATGGCATTCGTGCCTTACGGTGATGCCCAAGTCTCTGCAGATGCGATTGCCTCTGGCTTGTTTTATCTCGTTGCATATATGCTCACAAACTTCGGCGCTTGGGCGGTGGTGATTGCCCTTGAAACAAAATCAGGTTCAGGCTTGGAGTTGAGCGATTATTCTGGTCTCGCCAAAAAATATCCTGCCATCGCCGCAGCTATGACCATCTTCATGCTCTCGCTGATTGGTTTCCCGCCCACCCTTGGCATGGTCGGAAAGTTCTATCTCTTCCGCGCTGCCCTGCAAGGCGGATACACAACGCTCGCATTGATCGGTGTGATCACATCATTAGTCTCCGCTTTTTATTATCTGCGCGTCATTGTCAATATGTACATGCGCGAAGGCGACCCAACCCCTGCGCGTGATCTTTGGCTTGACCTTACCTGGAGCATCACCGCGATTGCCACAGTAGTCGTCAGCCTTGCGCCGCAATTCTTGTTTGTGTTGGCTAGCACAGCCGTTATGTTGAAATAAAAGAAACAGCTTAAATTAAAAAGCGATGGCAAATTTGCCATCGCTTTTTTTTATGTTAACTGCTATAACGACCAAATACATTGGTCTTTTACGGAGAGCTAATGTCACAACCATTCTCGAGACTTTCACAGATTTTAAATCTGCAAGAGAAAAAATCTGCGAAAATCTCTGTAATCGGCGGATAAATAAAATCTACTGTTCGTCCCTCTTCTTAAATAACCCGCCCACAAAAAAATGTTGAGCCAGTTTTGCCAAGCTAATATTTTCCTGCTTTGGCATTGAGTTGTTTTGCCATTCGTTTTTGTAGCGTTCGTCTTTCCAGTTTGTAAAACTCTCACGCGCCTTCACAAACTTCTTCTTTAGCGCGTCTGTATTCTCTGCTTCGATCTCTGTGCGCATAGTTTGTAAAGACTCTATGAAAGCATCTAACATCCGTAATGTATTTTTTTTATTTAACATAGCGGATGCGCTCAAGCCGTTTTCATCCACTAGCGCAGATGCGTTTTGGGCAAAGACATGGCTCGCCACCATGCGTGCTTCGCGCCAGCCGGGCTGGTCAACCGTCAGTTCTAATAATGAAGCGGCGGCAAGTTGAGGCAGAATATGAATGCCGGTCATCAAGCTGTCTACTTCTTCTGTATCAACAAAAAGGGCGTTTGCCCCCAGTAGATTAGAAAGATCGTTTGCCAGTTTGACAACCGACTCAGGCGTGCCTTGCGGCGCATTGATAAACATGGTTCCATGTTGAAAAAGATCCGCGCGCGCAGAGTCCACACCCTCCGCGCTCAAATGTAAGTATTCGGGGTTAATGCCTGCCGTCAGCCCAATATAATATCTATTGGCAGGCAGGTGTTCTTTTGCCCAACCAATCGCCGCGCTTTTGATAGGCGAGAAATCAATAATGACAGCATTTTCTTTAAGCACAGGGGCTATGTATTTAAGCGTATCTTGTATTTCGTTCGCTGGGATGCACAATAAAATAACATCTGCATTTTCAACCGAGGAGGGCAGGTTGTAGTCTGTTTTGTCGAGCGCACCCATTTTTTGAGCGGCTTTTAAAATATTCAGGGCTTTGTCATGTCCTACGCGAGTTACATTTTCTTTTTGGCTGGCAAGCCCCAGCCCAATGGATGCGCCGATCTGTCCGAGTCCTAAAATTGTGAATTGAATGCTCATAAGTATCCTTTGGTAGGGTGCGTTTTTTGCACGCCTGTATTATTCTCATGCAAGTTTTGAAGGATTATACTTGCTCCCCTCAAGAAAATTGTTGTAGTAAAATAGAATTATTGTTCTATATACCCCGCTGTTGGTTCCCCTTAAATTACGAGAGCCACGGACGCCGACCGTGGCTCTCTTTCATAAGGAGGAGAAGAGAAATCACCTTACGGCTGTAAATATACTATTACTATCAAAATACTACTTGACGCCAAACCTACGCTACCCCTACGATTGTGCACTAACTAACGAATTTGCAAGTCATTTTAGGAGAAAATATGTCAAAAACCCTAGCAATTGAAACACAAGACCTGGGCAGAATCTACAAACTGCGCGGCAGTAAGAAAGAAATGCGCAAAGAATTGATTGCGTTGCAGGGAGTCAACCTTACTGTAGAACGCGGCGAACTATTTGGATTACTCGGTCCGAACGGAGCCGGCAAAACGACCTTGATCAAAATCCTGACCACGCTTCTCTCCCCTACCTCGGGCTGGGCACGCGTTGCAGGGGCAGATATACAGCGTGAGCCGCACCTAGCGCGCCCGCGCATTAACATGGTCTCTGGCGGCGAATCTTCTGGTTATGGGCTTTTAACCGTGCGTGAAAACTTATGGATGTTCTCACAGTTTTATGGTGTGCCATCCAATGAAGCCAATGAACGCATTGAAGCCTTGCTAGAAATGGTCGGCATGAAAGACAGAATACACACCAAATCATCAGACCTCTCCACAGGCTTACGCCAAAAGATGAACATCATCCGCGGCTTTCTCACTGACCCTGAGGTGCTTTTCCTCGATGAGCCGACTCTTGGCTTGGATGTAGGCGCTTCACGCGATGTGCGTAAATTTATCATTGAATGGTTGAAGGCGGATAAAGAACGTACTTTATTATTAACGACGCATTACATGGTCGAAGCCGATGAATTGTGTGATCGTGTTGCGATCATTAATAAAGGCAGGGTGCTTGCCTGTGATACGCCCGCCGCGCTCAAACAGAAATTGCAAAAGGATGCGCTGTTTGTGATCGACACCAGCCCGCTCAACGGGTTGACTCCGCAAATGGTGCAGGACCAAGTTGGAGTTCAGAAAGTGACCGTGACTGATATTGAAGGCGGCGCTCGTTTGCAAGTCTCATTAGTAGAAGATGCGGCATTGGCGCGCGTCATCAATTTATTTACGCAAAAAGATGTGCAGGTGATGAATCTAACAAAACGTGAGCCGACCCTTGAAGATGTCTTTGTGGATTTGGTAGGGCGTAGTATGGCGGAGGAGGAGTCGCATGAATCCAGTTAGCGCAAAATATTCACGCAAGGATACAGGCTGGCGATTATTTTTGAGGACCATCGTTGCGCGCGCTTATCCGCGTATTATTGGGCAACAACGCGAAATGTCATGGGTGATTTTTGAAGTGGTGATGCCTATGTTGGCTGTCATTTCTTATGTGTTTGTCTATCGCGCATTGGAAGCGCCCCAAGATTATATTGGCTTTGTGGTGATGGGCGGCGCGATGTCGGCTTTTTGGTTAAATGTGTTGTGGAGCATGTCGAGTCAGTTGTATTGGGAAAAAGAAACAGGCAATTTGGCTTTGTATATTATGGCTCCCAATTCGATGATGGCGATTTTACTGGGCATGGCATTGGGTGGTTTGCTGGCAACGGCATTGCGCGCTGTGACAGTGACATTGCTCGGCTCTTTTATGTTTGGTGTGACTTATGAAATATCGAGTTTCTTTCAATTGTTTTCAGTATTCATGCTGGCGATGATCGCCTTATATGGCATGGGCATGATGATGGCTTCTACATTTTTATTGTTTGGGCGCGAGGCTTGGCATGTGGCAAACCTAGCACAGGAACCCGTTTTTCTTGCTTCTGGCTTTTTCTTCCCGATTAAGTTTTTGCCGTTTTGGGTTGCGGCGGGCGCATCCTTTATTCCGCTAACACTGGGTATGGACGCCATGCGTCAGCTTATTTTTTCTGGTGGTTTTCAATTTGGTCTTTTTAGCGTGCAAGCAGAAATATATGCCTTGGCTGTGATGGCTGTGGTGTTTGTCGCATCCTCAAAGTTTTTGCTGGCGTATGTAGAGAAGCTCGCAGTGCGCGAGGGACGAATTACGGAAAGTAGAAGATAGCTATGTCATTGCGAGGAGCGATCTTGCTCTTCGCGACGAAGCAATCTCCGTATCAGTGGGAGATTGCTTCGGGCTAGCGCCCTCGCAATGACGCAACAGGAGAACTTATGCAAATTTCAACATCATGGCGTTCTTTCCGCATGGCGGCTTGGCTGGGTTGGATGATCGAATCCAATTGGACAGACCCGTTTCTTTTTGCGGTCTATTCCATTATCAAGCCGCTTTCGGGCGCGGCGATTCTGGTGATCATGTATGGCGTTATTACCAAAGGGAATTATGACAGCAATCTTTTTCCCTATATTTATCTTGGCAACGCTTTTTATATCTATGTCGCGGCGGTGATGACGGGTGTTTCGTGGGCGGTGGTAGATGACCGCGAGCATTACAAGACCCTCAAATATATGTACATTGCGCCCATTTATATTCCCATTTATCTTTTGGGGCGCGGCATTGCGCGTTTTATTACTGGCTCTATTGCCGTGTTCATCACGCTTGCGGCGGGCATTTTGTTTTTGAATGTCAATGTACAGCTTGCTGAAGTGAATTGGATTCTCTTCATCGTCTCTTTGATTCTCGGCATCCTCATGCTTGCCATGCTTGGGCTTTTGTTGGCGGGTGTTACATTGATCACGGCGCGGCATGAAGGTTTTCTCGGTGAAGCCACAGCGGGTGCGTTATATATTTTCAGCGGCGCGGTTTTTCCGTTGAGCGTTCTGCCCGATTGGCTGAGACCGATTGGCTATTGGATGCCAACCACCTATTGGCTTGAGTTAATGCGCCGTTCGCTGATCGGTAATGTTGCCAATGCGTATCCCACTTTGGCAAGCCTTGGCAATTTGCAAATCCTGGGCATTTTGCTCGGTTTAAGTATTTTGTTTGGCACATTGAGCATATTCGTATTTAGAATCTGCGACCGCATTGCCCGCGAACGCGGCATGATTGATATGACTACGAATTATTAACCATGATAAACGGAGATGAACAGAGATAAAAGCAATATGAGCAAAGTTTTTTCATCCCCGTTCATCTCTGGTTAAAAAATGGATATGACCATCTACCTCAGCGAATTAAACAACACGCCTCTTGGAGATTTCCGCCTCGTTGTCTCAGCCTTGGGCTTGGTCGCCGTTGAATGGGCAGAATCCCAGCCTGAGCTGGATGTGTATCTCGCGCGCCACAAATTGATTCCGCAACGTAACGCGCTTAAACTTGCGCCTTATGTCAAAGAACTGCGCGAATATATCAACGGCAAGCGTAAACAATTTACTTTTAACATTGACTGGTCTTTCTTCACTCCGTTTCAGAAAAAAGCTCTCGAAGCAGTATCAGCTATCCCCTATGGCGAGACGCGCACGTACGCACAGGTCGCGATTCAAATTGGGCATCCAAATGCCTATCGCGCAGTAGGCGCCGCCAACGGAATGAATCCCATGCCGCTGGTGATTCCCTGTCACAGAGTTTTAGGCACAGATGGAAAGTTACACGGCTATGGCGGTATGGGAGGTTTGAAGACGAAAGAGTGGTTGTTGAGGATGGAGAAGATTGGGTAATAGTGAATCAAAAAGGTTGGGCATATATGCCCAACCTTTTTTTGTGACCCCGGGGGGATTCGAACCCTCAACCAATTGCTTAAGAGGCAACTGCTCTGCCATTGAGCTACGGAGTCAATCTTGATTGACCTTACTTGCGGGCGAAATTATACCTTAAAGGAAAGCACTGTCAATTCTGCGAATAAATCTTTTAAAATTCGAGAAATTAGCTAATTGGCGATATTCGCGTTAATCTTTTTACCAGCCTCTATACATCACGTTATAATTGAAACATGAGCAATGACCCAATGAATACCCCCCCCGAACCTGAGCGGCACTCGCAAAGAGAATTCACATCTGAAGGCTCGCGCGTGCGCAGGCGCCGCACCCGCGGTTTAGATGTGCCCGCAGATGCCGAGGGGCAGGCAGAACTGCTCACCTCCCTTTCAAGGCGCGCGCACCCATCTTTTGAATTATTCATTTATGCTTTATTAAGCGGCGCGATCATTGGTCTTGGTTTTTGGCTGGATGCCCCCGCCGTTCTTTTCCTTGGCGTTTTGCTTACTCCGCTTTTAACTCCCTGGGTGGGCTTTTTGCTGGCGTTTGTGGCAGGCTCGTTTAAATATTTATTCGAAACATTTATGGCGTTCATGATCAGCGGGGTCATCGTTTTGCTGATTGGCGTGCTGACAGGTTTTGCCTCGCAACTCTTTGCCGACCGCACTCTCGACAATGCATTTTATTTCGCACGCTTATGGGTTCCGCAATTAATTGTGGTTGTACTCGGCGCAATATTGCTAACAGCCTCTTTCGTTCGTTCAGAATCAAAACCATTTTTGCCAAGCCTTGTAGTGGCATTTACATTTTATTTACCATTGAGCGCGGCGGGCTTTGGGCTGGGTGCGGGCGTGCCGGGGCTTTGGCCCCAGGGTGTGCTGGTCTTCTTTGTGCATTTTGGGCTGGCATCCATTTTTGGTTTGCTCACACTTTTTGCATTGCGCATTCGACCCTCAACCAGCGGCATGTTATTAACGGGCGCCGCAGTACTGATCTTAGCTGTCAGCGTTGGGCTTGTTCTTTTTGCAGGACCAGATACCAGCGCGGAAAATGAAGCGCCGACTTCCATTGTTGTCGAATCAACCCCTACGCTTCCAGCGCCCGACTTGGGCTTGATCATCCCCTCGTCAACGAATCCTGCGCCGATACTTGTTTCTCCTCAAGCCGGCGCTGATGCAACATTTACATTCACTCCCATTACGCCTACACCTGTTCCTTTAACATTAACAATTACACTGCCCATCACAGAAACTCCCACCATCACATTAACAATTGAGCCCACACCAGTCTACGCAAAGATTAACGCGCCAGAAGGCGGTGGCGCAAATTTGCGTAACACGCCAAATGGAAAATTTGTTGCGACGCTTGACAATGGCACATTGGTTCAAATATTGCCAGATATTTTAGAAGTCGACAGTGTCACGTGGGTGCATGTCATCGCGCCAAAAAATGGGGTTTATCTTGAAGGCTGGGTTTTGCAATCTGTTTTAAATACCGCTACACCTCTTCCTAATTGGGAAATTTCACCAACGCCATAAGTATCACGTATTACGTATTACGTGACCTATCCTCAAGGAGATTCCATGCCTATTCATTTCGGCACTGACGGCTGGAGAGCCGTTATTTCAGACACGTTCACATTTGATAATTTACGCATCGTCGCACAAGCCATCGCAGATGCGGTTGCTTCAGATCATTGGGATAAAAGCGGGAATGCTGACCCCAACAAAATCGTGATCGGTTTTGACACTCGATTTTTATCCGATCGTTTTGCAGGAGAAGTGGCACGCGTCTTAGCTGCCAACGGATTTAAAGTGTTGCTCGCCCAAGCGGATTCGCCTACACCTGCTATTTCATTTGCAGTGAAGCATAACAATGCCGCCGCTGGGGTTATGATCACAGCTTCACATAATGCGCCGCGCTATAACGGCGTTAAACTCAAAGGCTCATTTGGGGGCTCGGCGCTTTCAGAACAATGTCGCCGCGTAGAAGTGTATATCAACGATAACGAAGAGCAGGCGCGTGGACCGAATTTGATGGATTTTAACAAGGCGCGCGAAGCGGGCTTAATCCAAAAATTTAATCCGTTGCCTGCTTATTTTGAGCACATGCACAAATTGATTAGAACAGACCTGATTGCCGAGCATCCACAGCGCTTCGTAGTAGACGCGATGTATGGCTCTGGGCGCGGCGTGATCAAATCTTTTCTGCAAGGCACAGGCTGTGATATTACAGAAATTCGCAGTGATATGAATCCTGGCTTTGGCGGCGTTCACCCAGAGCCCATTGCTAAAAATCTCGGCGCTTTAGCAACCGCAGTCAGCACTGGTATGGGAAATTTTGGTGTCGTAACAGACGGTGACGCAGATCGAATCGGCGCGATGGATGAGCGCGGCGTTTTTGTGGACCCGCACAAGATCATGGCGCTCTCTTTGAAATATCTTGTAGAAAAACGTGGATTAACTGGCGCGGTGGTGCGCACGGTTTCCACCACGCGCATGATCGATCGACTTGCAAAAAGATATGGTCTGAAATTGTATGAAACCCCCGTTGGTTTTAATCATATTGCAGATTATATGATGAAGGAAGATGTACTGATTGGCGGTGAAGAATCGGGCGGCATCTCATTCAAAGGACATATTCCAGAAGGCGATGGTCCCTTAATGGGATTGTTACTAGTGGAAATGATCGCCGCATCTAAAAAATCATTAGCAGAAATGGTGGATGAATTGCTCGCAGATGTAGGTCCTGCTTTTTATGAGCGCGTGGATTTACGCTTGAGTCGCCCCGTTGCTAAAGCAGAAATGACAGACTTTCTTTTGAAGCAAGCGCCTAGCGAAATTGGGGCTCAAAAAGTGGATGAGATCAGCCAGCGCGACGGCGTGAAATATATTATGGCGGATGATTCGTGGCTGTTAATTCGTCCGTCTGGTACGGAGCCTGTCTTGCGTGTTTATGCTGAAGGCAGAAACAATGAAATGGTGAAAGCTTTGCTGGGCTACGGGCAAAAAGTGGCAGAGAGTGTGGTGTAAAAATGAAAATACAATCCCCAAAGTTAACTGCTGAAAATGTAAGAGAGTGGCTTCAATTCATTGTGATTGTGGTGGCAGGGTTATGGGGTGCGTATACATTTATTTATAAAGAGAT
>VFJR01000103.1 GCA_009885945.1 Anaerolineaceae bacterium | reverse complement strand
TCGCCTCAAACTGCACGCGCGACATGCCTTTGAATTTCGCCAAATCTTCAGCAGAGAGTTTGTACTCAGCCAAAGTCTTCTCGGCATCGGCAAAGAGCGCATCCGCAAACGCGGAGTCAGACATCATGCGGGTAAGAATTGTTTCGAGTATTGACATGGTTTATTTCTCCTTTTGAATGATTAGTTATAAATACGAAGGGTGGTCTGGTTGTGATTAACCCCACCAGATCCATGAAAAGATCCAAACGATTTGCGCTCTTCGGGGTTCATGGACTCAAACTGCGCGCGAGACATGGCTTTGAATTTCGCCAAATCTTCAGCAGAGAGTTTGTATTCAGCCAAAGTCTTCTCGGCATCGGCAAAGAGTGCGTCCGCAAAAGCGGAATCAGACATCATACGGGTAAGAATTGTTTCTAATGTGGACATGGTTTATTTCTCCTTTTGGTTTGCAAACCGATCACGGTTTGCTTATCTTTTTATAGTATAGCAATTTCAGTCAAAAAAAGTTGCTGTTTGTTGCATATTTAATTTGGCGGCAATTTTGCCAAGTTGCCTTGTACCATCCTTGTTTTTGGGTGGTCATCCCCCAATTGTTCGCGAAATATATTCAGCGCTTTTTGAAAAAGCTGTTTCGCCTCATTATTTCTTTCCAGCGAATGTAATAATACTCCTAAATTATTGGCAGTTAAAGCAGTATCTGGATGATGCGCTCCCAGCGTCTTTTCTTTAATAGCCAGTGAACGCCGAAATAATAATTCCGCTTCTTGAAAATCTCCGCGCGCATAACGCACATTTGCCAAATTATTTAAATTGACCGTAATTTCATAGTGCTCAGGACCATATATTTTTTCAAACTCGATTAGCACATGCCGATAGATCGGCTCAGATTCATCATAGCGCTCCAGCCCATCCAACACGCCCGCGTATGCCGCGGCATCTGCCAAAGTAACTGCAGCATCCTCTCCCAACAAGCGGCGATTGATCTCCCAGGCTTTGCGCGCATCCGCTTCTCCATTAGCGAAATCCCCGCGTGAGTGCGCCAACCCGCCTAAATTATGATAGATAACCGCCACCAATGAACTTTCCTCGCCATGCTCTGCCATTAAATGAGACAGAGCCGCGCGATATAGTATTTCAGCTTTATCAAACTCGCCGGTATATTTATAAAGAATTCCCAAATGATTGCGCGCCATGGATGTTTCGGTGTCTGTTTCCCCTAGATGTTCAATTGCATAGTCAACTGCGCGAATGAGGATCGGCTCAGCCAGCGTATAGCGTGCCAAATGACGATAACTATTCCCAAGCAGTGCCCAAGCCTGTAAACGCGTCAAGATTTCGCCCGCGCTTGGCTGCCCCCCAGAAACAGTATCCATCATCCGAGCAGATTCCTGAGCCGCATTCAGCGCTCCAGTGTGGTCATCTCTCTTCTGTCGTAGAGACGCAAGTTCATTCAGCGCATCTGCCGCGTTTAGGAGATAGTCAGAGCCCAATTGGTTATATAGTTCTGCACATTCCAAATACAACGCATCTGCGCGTTCCATATTTCCCAGCTTTGCCATCAGCCCAGCCAGATGTTGTAAGTTGTTTGCCTGTTTAATGTCTGTCATATAATAATTCCAATCATCAATATTTTTCTATGTTAATACAAAAAGAGACAATGTGCGCCATTGTCTCTTTTTTCGACATCATCAAATAGACCTTCTCGAAAGAAACGTCTTTGATGGCTCGAATTGATGAAAATGATCTAATGTGCGTTTACTAGTGTATGAGTAATATCTTTTCAGTATGATTTAGGACAACCCAGAAGGACTTGCGCTCTTCCGGCGAAGCCTGCATCAAAGTATTTAACTCGTTGATCGACATTTCTTTGAAGGCGGCTATTTCTTCTCGGGTCAGATCGTACTCCGCGAGGCTGGTTTCTGCATTAGCAAAAAGGCTCTTTGCAAACACAGCATCACTCATGGCACGTGTCAGCACAGCCTCAATTGCTTTTAGCGACATTGCAAAATGCCTTCGTTATGATTCATAACCCCGAATGATCTGCGCTCTTCAGGGAAGGTCTCTAAAAGCACTTCCTGTCGAGAAAGAGACATATCCATAATCAGGTTGGCTTCCTCTTTGGTTAGTTCGTAGCCGTGCAATGCAAGCTCTGGGTTGCTGATGATCAATTTGGCAAAATCAGCTTCCTTCATGGCGCGCAACAAAATTATCTCTACGTTTTTTGTGAAAAATTTTGTGAACATTTGGACACTCCTTTGTTTGAATGGCGCAGGCTGATTTCAGCCTGCTGCAATGTTCTCAGTGTAGCAAATCTCAGCCTCAAAAGTTGATGTTTGTTGCATGTTTTATTTCATCAAAATCACAGCCTACTTCTTCCAATAGACTCCATCTTTGCGGTTCATCAACCCATTCCCTACCAGTTCCCGCCGCAAAGTGGCTGTATCTTCATGGTAATTTGATAAAAGCTCATTAACTTGTTTTTCGCTATACTGTTTCTCTGGCTTAAATACCTTCACGATATGCCGTAAAACTGCTTCTAGTTTTTTTCTCTGTGCTGGGATGGTCTTTAAACTACCGTCTCGTTTGGAAAAATCTTTGAGCACCTTATCGTCATACGCATCCAAATTTAAGTCGGCTACTGCGTCATTCATATTTTGTTGTGAAAACAAGTCGCGGGTTTTTTCTTCTAAGACGCTTTGGTTTAGCTGATAGACGTTATAGTACCCATCTGCTTTTGCGCTGACCAAGCCCGCTTTCGATAATTTTGTTAAATGATGCGAGACAGTAGATGCCTTTAAGTTTAATAATGCCGCAAGTTCTTCTACGCTGTAAGGCTGGTTTGCCAGCAAGCCAACGATCTTAACGCGGCTTGCATCTGCCAACGCTTTAAATAATGCCACTAATTCTTCGCTCATGAGGGTCTCCAATAACGCGAGCCGTTGCTCTCGCGCTCCAACAAGCCTGTATCGATCAAGTCGCGCCGTAAACCTGCTGTGTCCAAATGGAAGCGACGCAGGATCATATTCACTTCTTTTTCTGTATAATTTACTTCAGGCGTAAAAGCCGCCAGCAGGTAGTTAAGCAGAACTTTTAGTTTTGCAGGTTGAAGAGGAATTTGTTTAATAGAACCATCTGCATTTAAATGAGCCGCAAGTACTTTTTGCGATTTAACATCCAATTTTGGCGATGGGATATATACATCCCGCTGACCTGCAAAAAATTGGCGGGAAAGATTCGCAAGACCTTGATCATTTAATTCATAAAGATCGTCTTGTTTTTTCTCGGCAGGTATGATTTTGACGACGCCCACCTGCGCCAAATATTCGAGATGATCAAACGCGTCTCGGGGCGGAACCCCGAGGCTGACAGCCACCTCAGAAGCGCTGCCACACCCGCGCGTTAACACGCCAATGACGCGTAATCTCTCTACATCTGCCATGGCTTTGACAAAATCCAGCATTGCTGGCTGATTTTCCATGATTTACTCCTGTCTATCTAATTTGATGATTATCGAATTAGATTGTACCGCAAAGTTCTTGATAAGCGCAGGGGCGACCCGTCAGGATCGTCGAGTAATTTTCTCCCGCTAGTAGGGTCGCCCCTGCGGTGCGTAAGGTGAGTTTTTTAATCCCTTGTAATCAACCTAACTTGATTTTCGTAAAAGAAGTAATCCCATGCCCAGTTGACCAACACCAAGATGCGGTTGCGAAAACCGATCAAGCGAAAGATGTGCAAGCCCACCCATATCAGCCAGGCAATGAACCCGCTGAAGGAGAGTCCCCAAATGCGTGCTACAGCGGCGTTCCTGCCGATGGTGGCAAGCAAGCCCGGGTCCTTGTAGATGAAGCGGCGAGGTTCATCTCCTTTCAGGATGTGTAAAATATTCTTCGCCGCAAAGCGTCCTTGTTGTTGTGCCACTGTGCCAAGCATGGGCAGAGGCTTGCCGTTATTTTCAAGGTATGCCGCATCGCCGATCACAAAAACTTCTGGGTGGGTTGTCAATTGTAGTGTCTCACTGGCTACAACTCTGCCTGCGCTTTTTTGTTCCACATGTAAGCTGTCTAAGATTTGAGCGGAGCGTATGCCTGCTGTCCAAATTAAGGTGTGCGCTTTGATGGCGCTGTTATCCCCTAAAGATATTTCTGTGCCGCTAAAATCTTTTAACGCAGCATTGAGCATGATTTCAACATTTTTGTTTTGTAATAGATCATATGTAGCCTTGCGCAATTCTGGCGGGTAAGTGGCGATTAAACTTGCGCCCGCTTCGATCAATAGCACACGCACATCATTGAGATTCATGTGCGGGTAATCTTTGGTCATTACATGTTGAATTAATTCGGCAAGCGCGCCTGCGGTTTCTACACCGGTAGGACCGCCGCCAACCACTGCAAAGGTTAAAAGAGCGCGGCGTTTTTCGGCATCGGCTTCATGGCTGGCTTTCTCGAACATTTTTAATAAGTGGTTGCGCGTGGCAACAGCAGTTTCTATATTTTTTAATTCAAAGGCGTTTTTTTCAACATTCTTCAAGCCGAAGAAATTCGTTTGCCCGCCAACTGCCAGGATCAAATAATCATAGGCAATCACGGAGCCGTTTGTTTTTACATAACGAGTATCAAGATCAATGGCATGAACTTCGCCCATTTGAAATGTAAGATTTTTTTGCTTGCGAAAAATTGTGCGTAATGGGTAGGCAATTTGAGAGGGGAGCAAGCCTGCGATCGCAACTTGATACATCAAGGGTTGGAATAAATGGTAGTTATGCCGATCCAGCAAGGTGATGCGTACCGGCGCATTCTTCAAGGCTTTGGCGGCTTCAAGTCCGCCCATGCCTGCGCCAACAATAATGATATGGGGAAGAGTTTTAGGGTTCATTTCGCCTCTCATTCAATTGTGATATTTTTCACTATTATAACCAATAAGGTCTGATTTGTAAAGATTTATGTAACAAGGGCGATATGTAGTTTTTTTTCTCAACAACTCGCAAAAAAGAAAATTGGCATAATTCGTTTATTCGCGGAATTCGCGTTAAATGTTTTTTGACTTTGTAAAGACAAAACCACTGCCCTATTTATCTGCGGTTACAAACCATCATCAAGTATAATTTCGTTTAGAAATCCCTTTTGGAGGAACAATGACCGAACGCAAAATACGTGTTCTGGTAGCAAAGCCAGGTTTGGATGGGCATGATCGCGGCGCAAAAGTTGTGGCGCGTGCCTTGCGTGATGCCGGCATGGAAGTTATTTACACGGGCTTACGCCAAACCCCAGAGATGATCGCCGATGCCGCATTGCAAGAGGATGTGGATGTTGTTGGGCTTTCGATTCTCTCTGGCGCGCACATGGCGTTAGCGCCGCGCATCTTGGAATTGCTAAAAAATAATGGGCAAACAGATGTAAAGGTATTTATCGGCGGCATCATCCCTGATGATGATGTACCCACACTGAAAAAAATGGGCATCAGCGGAGTCTATGGTCCCGGCGCTTCTACTGAAGATATCGTTAAAGAAATTCGAGAAATAATTATTGGATAAAGAACCTACGGATTACGTGATAGCGTAATCCGTTTTTTCGTTCTTATACAAATACCTATGTCTATTGTTCAATCTATTCTTAATGGCGATCGTTTAGCTTTGGCGCGCATATTGACTCAAGTGGAGAATAATACGCCTGAGGGGAAGTCCGCGCTGGCTGAATTGTTTCCTTATACCGGCAAAGCGCATCTGATCGGTGTGACGGGCGCTCCTGGTACTGGGAAGTCTTCTCTCGTTAATAAGCTGGTTCTGCACTATCGCAAAAATGAAAACAAGCGCGTTGCCATCATCGCTGTGGACCCATCCAGCCCGTTTACTGGAGGCGCGGTCTTAGGGGATCGTGTGCGTATGAAAGACTTAAGCGGTGATACCGGCGCCTTCATTCGTTCTATGGCTTCGCGCGGTTCGATCGGCGGGCTGGCGCGATCTACTGCTGGGATGGTGGAAGTTTTTGATGCGGCTGGGTATGACATTGTTATTGTAGAAACAGTAGGCGCGGGACAAAGTGAAGTGGATATCGCGCGGCTGGCTCATACTACATTAGTAGTAGAAGCGCCCGGGCTTGGCGATGATATTCAAGCCATCAAAGCTGGCATCTTGGAAATTGCAGATATTTTAGTAGTGAACAAAGCAGACCGCCCCGGTGTAGAGAATACTGAAAAGGCGTTGAGGTCTATGCTGGAATTGGCGCACCCGACTGCGCGCGTGTTTAAACATCATGGTGCATATATGAGTGTGGCTGTGCCTGTTCAAGAAAATACAGCCATGTGGATTCCTCCGATTCAACGAACGATCTCTACGGATGCAAAGGGGATTGAAGAACTTGCAGGGTTGATCGCCAAGCACGCCGAACATTTACGCGTCAGTGGAGATTGGGTTTCTCGCGAGCGAGCCCGCCTCAGTTCCGAGATGGAAGCGTTGTTGCGCGATGAGTTGATGAATCAATTCCGTTCACGTATGCCCGAGGCGGAGTTCAATCAAGTAATGGAGCGTGTCTTTACGCGTGAGCTTTCTCCCTGGGAAGCCGTTAAACTTCTGGTAAAGGAATCAATCAAATGACCAAACATCCACATCACAATGAAATGCGCGTATATGGCGATATCAAGTTATTTTCAGGGGAGGGCTCGCCTGAGCTGGCGCATAAGATCGCAGAGTATTTGGATATTAAGATGTGTGAGCGTGAGTTTATTGAATTTCCTAATGAAAATTTATTCATTAAACTTAAGCAAAGTGTGCGCGGGCAGGATGTGTATATTGTTCAACACACGGCTGCGCCTGTGCACCGCAATTTAATGGAGTTGTTGATCACCATTCAAACCCTGCGCCTTGATTCTGCGGCGCGTATTACAGCGGTGATTCCTTATTTGGCTTATGGACGTTCTGATAAAAAAGATCAGCCGCGTGTGCCTATCTCGGCGCGTTTGGTGGCAGATTTAATTGAAGTGGCTGGCGCAGATCGTTATATTACATTGGACCCTCATGCCGGGCAAATTCAGGGATTCTTCTCTATCCCTGGTGACGTGTTAACTTCGTCGCGCTTGATCATTGATCATATTAATGAGGTATTGCGCCCGCAAATGAAAGACCCTGTGGTTGTTTCTGTTGATCTGGGCTTTGCTAAAAAAGGCAGAAACTACGCGGCAGATATGGATATGCCGATTGCGTTTATTGAAAAGCGCAGAATTGGAAATGAAGCCAAGGCTGAAGCGTTGACCTTAATTGGTGAAGTGCAAGACCGCGATGTGATCATTGTGGATGATGAAGTGGATACCGGCGGTTCGATCGTGCAAGCGGTGGAAACTGTGAAGAAGAATGGCGCGCGGGATGTTTATCTTGCTTTCGTGCATCCCATTCTGTCTGCAAATGGCGCCGAACGATTGGCTTCTGCGGGCATTAAACAGATCATTACAACAGACACCGTCCCCATTAGTGAAGAAAAAATGAAGCATCTTAAAGGATTGGTTACCGTTCTTTCTGTCTCTAGCTTATTAGGCGAAGTGATTCGGCGCGCACATGAGGGGCGCAGTGTGGGAGAGATGTTTAACGAATAAAATTTATTTAAACACGAAGAGAGTGTTTCTTAAAGGCTTTTACCACAAAGAATACAAAGGTTTGTTGATTGAAGGCAAAAAAATGAATTGCTCCGAAGATAAAAACTTCGGAGTTTTCTTTTGATAAAATGGTATTGTTAACTCTTACAGGAGTCAAAATGGATATTAAAATACTTGATAAAACAATTGGATTAAATCACCCCACTTACTTTATTGCGGATATTGCCGCGAATCATGATGGGGATCTGGAACGCGCCAAACAATTAATTCGCCTCGCTAAAGATGCCGGGGCGGATGCGGCAAAATTTCAGCATTTCCAAGCTCCAAAGATCGTGTCGGATTACGGCTTTGAGCATATGAATTCCAAAGTGAGTCATCAGGCAAAGTGGAAAAAAACTGTAACAGAGGTGTATGCTGCTGCATCTGTTTCGCAAAGCTGGACTGCCGCTTTAAAAGAAGAATGCGATAAGGTTAGTATCCATTTTTTTACATCCCCATATGATTTTGATTCGATTGAGCATGTCAATCCATTCATCCCTGCTTTTAAAGCAGGCTCCGGTGAAATTGACTGGATCGAATCTTTGGAGTATATGGCAAGTAAGGGTAAGCCAATGATTATTGCATCGGGAGCGGCAGATATTGCCGATGTGCAGCGTGCAGTACACGCGATATTGAAAATTAATAAGCAGTTATGTTTGATGCAATGCAATACCAATTACACCGCCAGCCCCGAGAACTTTGATCATATTCATTTAAATGTCTTAAAGACGTATGCAGTCATGTTCCCTGATGTTGTGCTGGGACTCTCTGATCACACACATGGCAATGCCACAGTGCTGGGCGCCGTTGCGTTTGGCGCGCGTATGATCGAACGTCATTTTACAGACAGCAACGATCGTGAAGGTCCTGATCATAAATTTGCGATGAATCCCGAAGCGTGGGCGCATATGGTTGCTGAAACACGCCAGCTTGAACGTGCGCTTGGTTCATCAGATAAATTTATTGCAGGCAATGAGCAGGATACAAAAGTAGTACAGCGTCGTTGTTTGCGTGCCGCGCGCGATATTAAAGCTGGAGAAGTTTTTACGCGCGAAATGATTGATGTCTTGCGCCCTGCCGCGCCCGGAGCAATTAAGCCTGACCAAATCTTTAACGTAGTTGGCACAAAATCCCTGCGCGATCTAAAATACGGTCAAGAGTTACGCTGGACAGACTTGGGCGTGTAAACGTTTTAACGTGTAAACGTTCGAACGTTAAAACGTTAAAAGGACTTATGCGAATATTATATTTCTCCCTCGGGTACACCACTCACGATCATCGCTTTCTCAAAACGATCTCAGAAGGCGGGCATGAGCTCTTTTATGTGCGGCTTGAAAGCAACGCGCGCCAAGTGGAAGACCGCTCTATTCCAGAAAACGTACAGCAAGTGTTATGGAAAGGCGGGCAAAAACCATTTCGCTGGAGCGACTTGCCAAAATTGACCTTGGATTTTCGACGTTTGACCAAAGAAATCAAACCTGATCTCATTCATGCGGGTCCAATCCAAACCTGTGCCTTGATCGCTGTGCTCTCGGGCTTTCGCCCCGTCCTGACCATGTCTTGGGGCTTTGATCTCATGGATGATGTGCATAAAAACGGGTGGATGAAATTCGTTACACGTTACACATTGAAACGATCCACGTTTTTTACCAGCGATGCAAACATCACGCGCAATAAAGCTGTTGAATATGGAATGAATCCCGAACGCACAGTTGTCTTTCCGTGGGGCGTTGATCTTCAACGTTTTGACGTTCAAACGTTCAAACGTTCAAACGTGCCAACGTTTACTCTGTTTTGCAATCGCGCATGGGAAACTCGTTATGGCGTAGATGTTCTCGCGCGGGCGTTCGTTAAGGCCGCTCAAGCCAACCCGAAGATAAAATTAATTTTATTAGGAGGCGGCTCACAGGGCGGTTTGATTCGGCAGATCCTCACCAGCGGCGGGATGATAGATCAAGTTCATTTTGGCGGGCATGTTGCGCAGAAGGATCTGCCATACTGGTATCATCAAGCTGACCTTTATATTTCGCCATCGCACGTAGATGGTTCTTCCGTTTCGCTGATGGAAGCGTTGGGCTGTGGTTTGCCTTGTCTTGTTTCGGATATTCCTGCGAATAAAGAATGGGTAAGTGATGAAAATGGCTGGCTCTTTCGTGATGGGGATGTGAATGATCTGGCTGAAAAGATTTTGCTGGCAATGAAAAATAAAAAATCACTTCCTAAACTTGGCAAAGCCGCCCGCGCAACCGCCGAGCAAAAAGCGGATTGGGCGAAGAATGCCCAAGTATTATTTGATACATATGCTGTTATTATGAAATTACAAAAAAAACTTTACTGGCGATAAACATAGATTTTAATTTTTCTACGCACATATGTCGTTGCGAGCCGCCGATTTTGGTTTTCGGCGGCGAAGCAATCTCGGTATTCGCGAGGAGATTGCTTCGGGCAAAGAGCAAGTGCGCCCTCGCAATGACATGTTTTTGTTTATCTAGTTCATCTCTGGTTAAAATACTTTTGGAGAACCAACATGCTCGACAGCAAAAAATTAATTTCTGAATTTAAAACTCTTGGGATAAAAAAAGGGGATGTAATTTTTATTCATAGTTCCTATAAAGCCTTTGGCAGGGTACAGGGTGGACCTCAAGCGGTGATAGATGCTTTATTAAATAGTGTTGGAAAAGACGGCACATTAATCATGCCAACTTTTAACTACGATTTTCTCAAAGGCATTTCTTGGGATATTCGTAGTACGCCCTCGCAAATGGGCGTGTTAACTGAAATCGTGCGCAAAGACCCGCGCGCAAGACGAATGTTTCACCCTATTTATTCCATGTCTGCCATCGGCAAACTTGCAGATGAAGTAGCGGCTCATCGTTCTTTGGATTGTTTTGGTGAGACAACTGTTTTTAAGAAGTTCAGGGATTGGAATGCAAAAATCCTGATTCTTGGTTTGCCTTACAGCAAGAGTATCACTTTTTTGCATCACTGCGAACAAGCCGCCAATGTAGATTATCGTTATTTAAAAGAATTCAAGGGAATTGCTATTGACGCTGAAGGCAAGCAGCATGATGATGGATACACCATGTTCGTGCGCGATGTGGAGCGCGGCATTGTTTTGGATTTTGAACCTATCGGCGCTTTGTTGGATAAAGAAGTTGTCATTCGCAGAAAAATCGGAGACGCTGATGTGCGCTTGATGGATTGCAATGAAGTTTTTCGAGTGGCTGTCAAAGCCTTGCAGGAACACAAAGGACCGGGCTTGACCTATACCATTGAATCCCCTGACCGAGCCAAAGATTGGGTCCCGAACATGAAACCTATTTCGTCGCTTAAAGATGTGCTTGCAGAAATTGTTCCGCTGCATCGCACACTCGCTTCTGACGGCACAGATGCCGCCTTAGAAATTGTCGGTTCGTATCTTCCTGAAAATGCAAACTATACAATTGAAACTTATGATCCGCTCAAACCTGTTTGGACATGGTATGTGCCTGAGCGTTATGTGGTTCATGAAGCTTATTTGGAAACAGAAGACGGCGCTCGCATTGTAGATTTTAAGAACGATCCTTTGCATTTGCTTTCCTATTCTTTACCCATTAATAAAACACTCGCGTGGGCAGAGCTTGAGCCGTATTTATATTTCAATGAAAAACTGCCGCACACTATTCCTTGGCAGTTTAAATATTATGACCGTGATTGGGGTTTCTGCCTTTCCAAAAATCAATTTGATCAGCTTGCGCGCGATAAAAAATATCACGCTGTCATCAACGCCGAGTTTATAACAGACCCTGCGCAGGGATTTAAAATATCGACAGCTGTTGTTCATCCCAAAGGCGGGCTTGTGCCGGGCGCTGGTGAAATGTTTATCATGGCGCATATCTGTCATCCTAATCAAGCCAATGATGATGCCGCTGGAGTGGTCACTGAAATTGAAGTGGCGCGGCGGCTTGCGGCAAACCCATTGCCTGCCGGCTCCATGAGTGTGCGCTTTTGGTTTGGTCCCGAGACCATCGGCTCGATCGCGTATCTTGCTCATCATGAAGATATGATTCCAAACTTTCGCGGCGGCATGTTTATTGAAATGACTGGCAACGATAATACGATCGCTCTTCAACACACGCGTCAAGATAATTCTTTGCTGGATCGGGTTGGGCAGTTTGTGCTCAAACAACGCGGTGCAGAGTTTCGTGAAGGTGAGTTTGCACAGGTGATCGCCAATGACGAACGCGTCTTTAATGGACCCGGCGTAAATGTGCCATGTGTTTCAATTACTCGTTATCCTTATCCCGAATATCATACGTCTGACGATAACCTTTCTATTATTCACGAAGATAAATTGCGCGAAGCGGCAGATGTGATTGAAGAAATGATTCGTGTTTATGCCAGCAACTACATTCCAAAACGCACATTCCGCGGTCCCATTTTTCTCAGCGGTCATGGCTTGTGGGTGGATTGGCGCGTCAATTGGAATCTCAATCGCGCTATTGAAAAGATCATGATGCGCCTTGAAGGCGACTTAACTGTTTTTGAAATTGCAGAACAAGTTGGGCTGGATTATTGGGCAGTGCGTGAATACATCGAAAAATTCCGCGTAAAAGGATTTGTAACTGCCTTGCCGATTCCTGTTAAAGGAGAAAATGCGTAGGGGTGGATCGCGATCCGCCCCTGCAAATCATTTATGAAACCAAAAGTTGTAGCAATTATTCAAGGACGCATGAATTCGTCGCGTTTGCCCGCTAAGATTATGCAAGACATTGCCGGTCAGCCGATGTTAAACCGCGTCTTCATCCGCGCCTCGCGGGCTGATTCTGTTCAACAAGTTTTGATCGCCACTACAACGGACTCTACTGACGATCCCGTGGCAGAGTACTGTGACTTCAGCGGAATCCCCTTCACGCGCGGTAGTCAATTCGATGTGTTGGATCGTTATTATCAAGCCGCCAAAGAATCTAAGGCGGATGTAGTAGTGCGTATTACCGCTGATTGTCCTGTGATTGATCCGCTGTTAATTGACGACGTTGTGAAAACGATATTAGATAATTCGGAATTCGACTTTGTGGCTAACCGTTTACCGCCGCCATGGGGAAGAACATATCCTATCGGCTTGGATGTGGAAGCCTGCACCTTCAAAGCATTAGCCAAGGCGTGGAAGAGCGCCAAAGAACCACAGCACCGCGAACACGCCATGCCATATTTTTATGAAGGTGTTCAATTGACACGTCAAAGCCGAACACTTGAAACAGGTGTTTCTCCTCGTGGATTTAATATCGCCTTACTTCATCACACAACAGACTTTGGTGATTACCGTTGGACTGTGGACACGCCCGAAGATTTGGAATTTATAAGACAGGTTTATAATCATTTTAATGGTCACGATGATTTCTCTTGGAAAGAAGTTCTTGGTCTAGTTCACGACCAGCCCAAGCTAATGGAAATCAACGCAGGTGTAGAACATAAAACGCTCAAGGATATTGATCAACGAGCGTTAAAACGTTAGAACCCGCCAACGTTCCAACGATTCATAGATAAGGAGAAAAAAATGGCTACATTTGAATTTTCAGTCAAGGTCGGCAAGCCCGTTGCAAAAGTGTTCGAGTTCATCACCAACCTCGATAACCTCAAGAAATTAAGTGAATACATTACTGGCGTTGAAGTCAAAGGTGAGATCAAAGTCGGCACGCATTACACCATCAAGACCACCAGCATGGGACGCACCATTGAAACAGATAATGAAATCGTTTCGTTAGAGCCCAACAAAAAGTTCGGTGTCAAAACCAATGCCGCGCCGCCAGCCTCGCCTGTCACCAATACCTACCTCCTTGAAAAAGATGGTGACGGCACAAAACTCACCACCCAAATGGATGCAGTTCTTTTGCCCGCTGGCATGCCATCTATGCCCGGCATGGAAGACATGATGAAAGCACAAATGACCTCAAGCCTCGAAACTTCGCTGAATGCGTTGAAGAAGATGATTGAAGGGTAAAAGAATAAACATAATTTCACGTGGAAGAAGTGCTTGACCTTGTCCACGATAATCCAAGTTGATGGAAATCAATGCGGACGAGCAACATAAGACACTCAAAGATATTGATAAGAGAGCGTTTACGCGTTAGAAGGTTTGAATGTTCAAACCTTCTAACGCGTAAACTTGCAAACAATTTTATATGCCCTTAATTACTTTATTCTCCGCCCCCAAACCTTTTACTAATCCGCACATTGCGATGATTCAACGCAACGCGATTCGCTCGTGGACTCTGCTTCCCGATCTCGAGGTCATTTTGCTTGGCGAAGAAGAAGGTCTTGCCGAAATTGCGCATGAACTTGGTGTGAAGCATATCTCTCACGTTGCACGTAATGCGCATGGCACGCCTTTAATTTCGTCCATGTTTCAGTTAGCGAGGGACGCTAGTCAGCGTAGCAATAGTGAATTGCTGTGCATCATCAATGCGGATATGATTTTGATGTCTGATTTTGTAAAGGCGACTTTGGAGTCTTGTAGCTTGCTACAAGACAAGCCTTTTGTTTTACTCAGCCAGCGTTGGGATTATGACATTGCCACCTCGCTGGATTTCGCCGCAGGGTGGGAGTCTCAGCTGCGGGAATCTGTCAGAAAACAGAATCAACTTCATCGTCCTGCAGGAAGCGATTTTTTCCTTTTCCCAAAAAAAGCTTATCAAGATATTCCTGATTTCATTATTGGCCGTGCCGGCTGGGATAACTGGATGATCTATAAAGCTCGCAAAGAAGCCTGGGCTGTCATTGACTGCACGCCGTCGGTGATGATCGTGCATCAGAACCATGATTACAGCCATTTGCCTGGCGGAAAGCCGCATTATGATCATCCTGATACGAACGAGAATATTCGTCTGGCGGGCGGACAGGGGAATATTCGTTACACGATTTTGGATGCAACCCACCGACTCCTAGATGGTAAACTTGCACGCCCACGATTAACTTATTTACGCTTCATGCGCGGCGTGGAATTGTTTCTGCGTTCTATATTTTTCTTTTTGCCTGAGAATGCCATTGAAAATATCGCCCGCCCAAAAAGATGGAAGAAGAGAATTAAGAAGATATTCGGGAATTGATAATTCGATATTTGAAACGACTCCCGAATAACGAATTTCGAATATCGCCCTGACACCTGAAACCTGATACCTGGAACCTGATACCCGATGAGAAAAGGTCAAAACCCCGCCAAGTTCGTCAAAGATGTTGCCAAGCCAGAACGAATTACTGTTGCTTTGCTCAATTACATTCCCTTCTTAAGTGGATTTTATGCCGAGACCTTGGATGTGTTGAAGGTCTCATTAGAATCCATGCGCAAGGATGCGGGGCTGCCATTTGACTTGATGGTTTTTGACAATGGTTCGTGTGAAGAAGTGCGTGACTTCCTTGTGAAAGAAAAAGAAGAGGGACGAATTCAATATTTGATTCTCTCCGAAAAAAATATGGGCAAGGGTGGTGCGTGGAATGTGATGCTGACGGGTGCGCCTGGCGAAATCATTGCCTATACCGATGCGGATGTTTTATTTTCCCCGAATTGGCTTTTTCGTTCTGTAGAAATCCTGGAAACTTTTCCAAACGTGGGCATGGTCACTGCACGTCCGTTTCGTACGCTGCCTGAGTTTTATGAAAGCACATTGAAGTGGGCGAAAGACAATGCAACTCTTGATGAAGGTCAATTTATTGAATGGAATACTTTTTTAGAGTTCAATCTTTCATTGGGGCAAACTGAGGAAGAAAATAAAAAAGTGTATGCTGAAACAAAAGACAGGCGAATTCAATATAAAAATGTAACTGCAATAGCTGGTGCATCTCACTGGCAATTCACTTCCTATAAATCCACGCTGGGACAATTTCTACCCTTTGATATGGACAAGCCGATGGGACAAGTTCGCCAATTGGACAAGCGCATGAACGATGCAGGCTTACTGCGCCTGATGGTCTCCGACCCGCTCGCAATGAACATGTCTAATACGCTGGGGTATTTGAGAGGGGAGTTGGGGAAGGACAAAGAAAGAGGCAAGACATCATCCGCGAAGGGGAAGAAAGTAGGTATTGGAAGACGGGTGTTGGAGATTGGGTTTATTAAGAAGATATTGCTGGCGGTGTATAACAGGATTTTTAGTTGGTATTATTCGTAGTGCTACTTGGTGTTTGAGCCGTCGTATCGAAACCATCCGTATATAACAAGATTTTCAATTGGCGTTAATTCTCATGTAAGACAAAGGAGTGCACAATGACAGATAACATCTTTATCAGTTATTCTCGGCGTGAAATGGGATTCGTGGACGATTTGGTCAGCGACATGGAAAAACAAGGCTTCAATGTCTGGTTGGACTACCGAAGCCTCGTCCCCGGAACCCCATGGAAAGAACAGATCGAAAAGGGGCTGAACGATTCAGGCACCGTCTTGCTGGTAGTATCAAACGCATCGCTTGTTTCAGAACATGTCAAACTGGAATGGATGCATTTTATCCAAGCTAATAAACGAGTCATGCTTGCAGTGTTTGAAGGGGTAACTCTGCCAACCGAATTAAGAAATTACGAATGGGCGGATTTTCGCGGCGGGTACCAATCTGGAATCACCGAACTATTTCAGAAATTAAAACAACCTTTGCAGTCCCCTAAACCTATCCCCGCGCTTGGATTCAAGGCGCCGCCGATCGTCTGGGTCGCATGCCTTGTATCCATAGCTTGCGCCTGGCTGTCTCTTAAAGCCTGGTGGACGCTCTTCATTCCATGGATACTCCTGCCTCTGCCCTATCGAATCATTAAAAGAAATTACAACTACAAACAGGTGCAAACTGCGTTAGTGATGCTGCCGTTGGCGATGTTCTTTCAAGCAGCTCTTGATCAAACTATTTTTTCTGTTATTCTGATCTTTTGGTCAATATTTATTTCTCCCTTGTTGTTTATGATCCTACATTCAAGCGGACTGCAAAGATGGGGCAAGCCAGAAGCAACCCGTCCGAAATTTGCGAACCCATATCAAACAGAGAACATCACCCCAAAGCCTACAACATTTTATACTGATTATTCTCTACAGGATCAAGTTGCCGCACAAGACCTTGCTGCAGAATTGAAAAAATTTGGACACCAGCAAACGAACGAGATAAACAACGCATCCACGGCTTTTGTGCTGATCTCCCGCTATAAAAGCGAGACCATAGCCGATCCCGACAAACAGATTGTTTTTCCTGTCATCATACAGACCAATGATAATATGGATAAAAAATTATCAAGCATACAGTGGATCGACTTTCGCCCAGGCGTGCGCAAGCTGGATGTGATTGCCAAACTCCTGTCGAATCCATCCGAACTGTTAAAAGCTTTGGGCATTCGCCCGGTCAGCTCGCAAACGATCTATCCACCCACCGTTACATTGATGAACTTTTTCCTGAACTTTCTAGGCGTGTTCACTATTGGCAGCACAATCAAATACTTGCAAACTTCTTTAATACTCTTGCTCAATCTGCCATTCTTTTCACTGATTGGAACGTTATTTAGTTTCGGTATTCATATAGTGATTTTTTCAACACTTTTGTTCTTGATGCAGCAAGGGATCACAACCCGTTCTGGCTTCTTCGCATCGTTCTACCGGACTGCCCTCGGATTTGCATCCATGCCCTTCTTACTTTTTTGGCAATTGAGAATCTCCGCCCAGGCAGATGCGAAGCTTCAAGCGGTCGGAATCAATATATTATCTAGTTTTGCCGCGGCAATACCGTTCGTCCTTTGCCTCCTTGGGGTCATAGCATTGGGTTTTATATTTCTTTGGAATTACCGTGACATCAAACGCTGGTTCCCTGCAAAGATATAAAAATTTTTCATCTTCGATGGTCCCGAAGAGGAAAATCACTTGTCATTGAAATACTCGGTGGTTGAGCGATGTCTTGAGCCTGTCGAAGGGTAGACAGCGGGATTTGTCACATCTTTGCAAAATCCATCGCCTCCGCCGTCGTATCGAAACCATCCGTGCATAACAAGATTTTCACTTGGTATATTCCTAAATTACTGATGATACAATTAAACAAAGAGGTGACCCATGGATAGAATTATCGTTAACCCACAAATTCACTTTGGAAAGCCCATTGTCAAAGGGACGCGCATCACGGTGCAGAATGTGCTTGAACTTGTGAATGAAAGTCTGACTTTCGACCAAATCATTCAAGATTATTACCCTGATTTGAAAATGGAAGATATTCATGCCTGCCTGCAATATGCGGGAAAATTAGATCAATAATCCAACCCGTTTTCGCCAGAAGACGGGTTTAGTTTTTTATTTATGAAAGCCCTCGCTGGTTGAGTAGGGCGGATGCTTTTCCCGCCCGTATCGAAACCACCATTAGAAGTAAACTTGAAATTCAGAGATGTGGTTTCGATACGCCCTTCGCAAAGAACGCTCAGGGCTACTCAACCACCATTGGGAATTGAAATTATTTATGGCATGGATGTATATTCTTGAATGTTGTGACAACTCATATTATGTTGGCTCAACCAAAGACCTGAAACGACGCATGTCTCAGCATCAAGATGGGATTGGCTCAAACTACACATCCAAGCGATTACCTGTGAAACTGGTGTACTGCGAAGAATATGATCGCGTTGACGAAGCCTTTTATCGTGAGAAACAAGTGCAAGGCTGGACTCGGCGCAAGCGCGAAGCTTTGATCAACGGTACTCCAGAACTTTTGCCTGCGCTTGCAAAGAAGGTCTTTGATAAAAGTAAACTTGAAAAAGTAAATTTGGAAAATGGTGAACTCGGTGGTTGAGTGCAAGCAGTTGAAACTACCAGCAAATGGAGAGTATTTCTGCCGTCTGTTGGTTTCGATACGGGCTTCGCAAAGAACGCTCAACCCTACTCAACCAACGGTGTACACTTGTGATTGAGATACTCGGTGGTTGAGTAGACGGCGGCACACATCACGGCTTTGCAACACTTCTCGCCTCCGCCGTCGTATCGAAACTACCCATCCATAACAAGATTTTTTATTTGGTATTATTCTTGATCACTGATGAACATGATGCCTGCAGGACACTTGCCGTGAAACCAAAAACCTTTTTACCCCGCATTATTCTCTTCTGTTTCTTACTAAACGCCTGTATCCCAAATCCCAGTAGCCCAATACTTACTGAAAAAACCTTATCTACGCAAACTCTTGTGCCGACTTCGACGCCGGCTATTATATCGAGCATCACTCCAACTTACACGCCAGCTTCTACAGTAATCCCCAGCACCACACCGCCGCCCTGTCCAATTGACCCAGTGAGCATCGGTTCAATGAAGTTGATTTTTCATAAAGACATTGAGCCACAGGATTGCGAAAAAATTATCCGATTAGTCACTATGACGATGGATTGGATAACTGAGGCGGGATATGGTACTGGCTCTGCCAAAATGCAAGTGTTTGGTCGGCTCGAAGAAGTTGCCCAATACGATTACACAAAATACCAATCGCAGTCTGGCATGTCCTATGCTGAAGTTGAAGCGGGCTGGCGGGATAATGCTAGTGCAGGTGCGATGCCTGGGGAAATTATTATTTATACTGGCAATTGGTGGAAGAGAATTCTTGAGAAGGAAAGAACAAAAACTGTAGTGCATGAAATGATGCATGTTATACAATACGAACTTTACGGGCATGGCAAGCGTGGATTTTCAAATGTCCCGACTTGGCTTATAGAAGGTCAAGCCGAATATTTTGCGCGGCACATACAATCTGAATGGGGAATAAAGCCTTTGGACGTACAGGAAACATTATTGGTTGAATGCCGTCCATTTGACCTTCAGGGCATTGCTGAATATTCAAACAAAAACAGCAATTGTATTTATGTGCAGGGAGAGCAGGTATTTGTTCTACTTGCAGGCTCATATGGTGAAAAGAGTTTTGAGATTTGGAAGCTCTTGGGCGAGGGCAATGAGTTTGAGAATGCATTCAAAATGGTCTATGGCATTGATATTGCCGAATTTAGCAATCTATTTGACCAATTTCGTCGTACACAATATAAAAATATTCCTGTTCTACCCACTTCAACCCCGTAACCTGTTGCTTAAAAGCAATGAATAGTAAACTTGAAATTCAGAAATGTGGTTTTGAAACGCCCTTCAACAGACTCAGGGCATCGCTCAACCAACGGTATACTTCTGTCATTGAAATACGCGGTGGTTGAGTAGACGGCGGCACACATCACGGCTTTGCAAGACTTCTCGCCTCCGCCGTCGTATCGAAACCACCCCTCCATAACAAAATTTTCAATTGGTATTATTCGTAGCATATAATTCACACATTGCCGATGAACACTGCCAATCGTCCCGCGTTTTCTTCTAAGATTCTCCCAATGACAAAGACCGTATAAACAGGGAAATAAAATGCCGTCAATCAAAAAAACTAAGCCGATCACACCTTTGCCAGAACGAGAAATAGTGCTTGCTGCCTTTAAGATTTTGATTTTGGAATGGAAATACACCGAATATATTAAAACCAAACCTTTGAGTCCAGACGATAAGTCAAAATTTTTATTAAAGATTAATGAAATGCAAGATGATCTCCAAACAAAATATGATATTTCATTTGGGAATGTAATGTATCTGTTTCATCACACAACCATTGATGTGGATATTTACATGAAGAAGAAGGGATTTCGAATTGAACAAATATTTGCAAGACCTGAAGATAATTTAGATTTAATACCAGATAGTATTACAGGTCAAAATTTAACACCCGAGATATTGTTTGAATATCATACAAAGAGATTAAGTCAGAGCAATATCGAGCCGACAAAAATTGGTTCGATACCAAATAGTATTACAAGTCATGTTTTAACACCCGAGATAGTTAAAAAGATGTTGCGTCAGAGTAATGTCGAACTAACAAAAATCGGTTCGACATTTTCTGGTTATGGCGAACAGTATGCTTTCAAGGGCTTTTATTATTCTATAAAAGGACATTACACAGAAGATCAAATAAGGTTGCTCATTCTTGAAGATTTTGACAAAGAAAGGCAACGTTTTGAAAAATTAAAGACAAAGTTTGATGATACCTATTCTCTCGAGTTTAGTTATGAACGCCCTCGAATACCAGAGAGCGTTCGTGTTGAGGTTTGGAGACGAGATGGCGGGAAATGCGCAAGATGCGGGAGCAGAGAAAAGCTAGAATACGATCATATTGTGCCAATCTCTAGAGGCGGCAGTAATACCGCACGAAATATCGAATTGCTTTGCGAGAAACATAATCGAAGCAAGAGTAATAATGTGGTTTAGTGAATCTAATTAACATTATCAGCATTCTTAAATAGGAGTAAATATAAATGGATATCAATACCTATCAAACTATCTTTTCGTTGTTTTATACACTCTACTCAGCGATGGCGATTACTGTAACTGGAAAAACGCAGCCTTTTGATACACCATCAATGTTTAAAGGGCACACTAAGTCGTGGTTAAGATTTTTTCTCTCATTATTGCTTTTGAACGGCCTTCCATTAATGACCTTCGTTTTTGTATTTAATGCTTTGAGTGAAAATTCAGCTTCTTCGTTGACTATATATTCTGCATTGTTATTGTTTATGCCCAGTTTAGTTGCATTAGGTTTTTACAGAATTCATTTCGGTTTAATGATTTGGAAAACTAAGCAAGGATATGTCTTTTACGATAAGTATATATATAAAAAGAAAGAATCGTATTTGCCGATTTCGCTATACACTGACTTGAATGCGAGACCAGAACATCATAAAGAACCCCTGGCGCATATAATCCCAGGAATCGTTTTGCCTTTCCCTAAAGGTTTCTAGCGGGGAAGTAAACCTTTATTACCCAGATTTCGTATGGTATTTGAAGCGGGTAAAATAGCTCTTGAAACAGAATCAACTCAAAATTAAGAAAGAGAAGCGAGTGGTTTCTTCCAACCGCCCAACCATCAAACCACATGACCAAACGTATCTTTATCTCCGCCGACCACGGCATGGCAATCATCTACTTCCTGCAAAGCGACGTTGTCTCGACTCTACTAAATGCAGGTGTTGAAATCATCCTATTAACCGATGACGAAATTGTTCCGCAACTTAAATCACGTTTCGCGCATCACGGATTAACCATCGAAGGCTTACGCATAAAGCAAGCCAATGAGTACGCCAAAAAAATCCAACCGCGCCTGCAATGGCTGCTCGCCTACCTGCGCCGCGTCGGCGGCTCGCGCCGCATCAACACCGAAGCCATGGACAGTCACATCTGGGAAGTCTGGGCGGAGAACGGCTGGAAATTCCGTTTGGGCATTTGGATTCCCTCCGCGCTGATGATTCTCCTCCTGCGGAATTTTTCCTTCGCCCGCAAATTATTAGTACGGATGCAAAACCGCTTCACGCCTACCCCGGGGCTGTACACTGATTTATTTGATAAATACAACCCTGACATGGTCATCGCCTCAACTCCCGGCTGGCGCATGGACCGTTATCTCCTGCGCGAATCTGCCCGACGCGGAATCCCAAACATGACCGTCATCGTCGGCTGGGACAATTCATCGTCATATAATATTTCAGGCGCAGATGTGCAGTGGGCGACATGCTGGTCACAACTTCAAAAAGATGAATTGGTATATGGCTCGGATTGGAATCTAGAACATGTAAACATTGGCGGCATCCCATCCTATGACGGATATTTTCGCAAGCAGTGGCTCATGCCGCGCGATGAATATTTCAAACTGCATAACCTTGACCCGCAACGTAAATTAATTTCATACGCCAGTAGTTTTGTCCATTTTGCGCCGAACTTCCCGAACATCGAAGCGCTGGCGAAACTGGTTTCATCCGATTCACTGGCAGAGCCTTCGCAGTTGTTGATCCGCTTGCATCCGAGTCATTTTCAAGATAAGCCGAAGATCTTTGCAGATGAACGCGCGCAGGTTTTTGAGTTGGAGAAAAAATATCCGCACGTGCATGTTGTCCAGCCGGTGGCGTTGGGCGGCTCGCTCGGCTACTACGGCGGCGAAGACATGGACGAGAAATCGTCCATGATGGCATACTCGGATGTAGTGGTGACTGTCTATTCGACAATGTTGGTCGAGACCGCTGTCCATGATACCCCGATGATTGCCGCAGTAATTGATGTCCCTGGCGGATGGAACAAGCCGAAGAAATTTTCTTTATCGCTAAAAGAAATCGGCGATTGGCCCACGCATAAAAGATTCCGCGATGCAAAGGCAGGAAGAG
>VFJR01000028.1 GCA_009885945.1 Anaerolineaceae bacterium | reverse complement strand
CTGCTTCTTCCGACTTGCCGTTCTGTTCTTGAGACATGCCTTTTCTCCTGCGCCCTACACACTAAATTATTGGGTACCAGTGTCTCATCATTATAGTCACAGAGGGGAACCGTGGATAGTTTTTAGCTCACTTCTATAATTAACTTCCTCGGCAATTCTCAGCGCTTGTTGTAACAAGGTAATTGCTTCGTCCTCGCGGTGCTGCAGAAAATAGTTTTTACCGAGCAGGCATAAAATCTCAGCTTGCTCGGCGGGTGCATCAACATCTTGCATAATCTTCAATCCCGCCTGTAAATTCTCGTCTGCTAATGTATATTTTCCAACATTCTGAAGCACCTCGCCCAAACTAGCAAGAGCAATTCCCTCATCATGCAAATTGCCTGTTTGCCGGGCAAGAATAAAACTTTGCTGCAGGCATTGCATTGCGTCAGCCTCATTACCTAATGCCGAGTAGGCTTTACCCAATTCAGCCAATATAGAACTATCCAATGCTCGGTCATTAGTCCCTTTATTTAACTCCAGACTTTGCAAGAAATAACCTGAAGCTTTTTCATAATCACCAATATAACTATACACTCGTGCAATATTAAATAACGCATAACAACTTTGAGGAATTGCAACTATCGCAGTAGAGATTTCTAAACTATTAAATAAATATCCAAGAGCTTCTGCAAATTGAGACAACTGCATATGGATCATCGCAATATTATTTAGCGAGCCTGCTTGGGCAGATTCGTCATTAATTTGACGACGGATTTCCAAGCTTTTATGGTGCCAATCTATAGAATCGGCAAATTGACCCTTACGCGCATAAATCAGCCCAAATAGATTAAAGGTGTTCCCTAACCCGCGCTCATCTTGTAGAGTTTCGAATAAACTTAACGCTTGCTGAAGCGTTTCGATCGTATTTTCCTGCAAACCCAAAATATACCAATACATAGCAATGAGGTACAAGCTGTTAGCAAAACCGATCTGATAATCAATTTTTAAAGAAAAATCCCTTGCCTGCAGGCATAGATCAAGAGCCTGACGCGTATCTTGATGGCGCAACTGATAAGAATTAGCAAGCAAGTCGTCTATTTGTTGTTGATCGGGATAGTTTTTTTCCTGCGACATATGGCTATATTTAGGCAATTATAAGGCGTAATAAAGCCAAAGAAAACTAAGAGAATTTACAAAATACTTACGAAATATTAGGCTTTATAGGATAAAAAAAGTCGAAACATTTAGTTTCGACTTTTTTTATCCTATATTATTTTAAGCTACGCGGGGCGTCTTTTCTTTTTCACTTCACTGCCCGGAACACTTACTCTGCGAGCTTCTTGTTTCACTTTGCGATTATGCTTGCGCATCCCTTTGGAGGGTCGTTTGGCCTTGGTCTTGACTGATTCTGTTTCCAATTAATTTTTCCTTTATGCTTTAAATTTGCTTGTTGCTTCGTGTTCTGCCCATAATCTAGCAATCTCTTCACGGGCTTTCTGGCGGGTATATCCGTATTTAACCTGAAGCATGGTTACGAATTTATCAAACTTAACATCCGCTTTATCTACCTTGATAAGGTCATACTCAACCATCAGGCTCCACCAATTCGTAGATTGGATGCGAATTTGCTTCCACTTCTCCTCAAAAACCGCTTTGTTCATCATTCAACTTTCTCCTTGTATTTTGAAAAGTAGCTGCAATTCCCCTTATTTTAACTACTTGGAAAACCAAATTGATTGTACTACGTCTTACGAATAAGTGGCGATATCAACAGACAATCATTGCATATTCTGTGTAAAACACCTGCTTTTCTTCTGTTTTAAGTAATTGGTCAAATATTTTTAGAAAAAAACATGCCGCTCAATCTGCCGTCCTCGGCGTAGGGGGCATTTCTACTTTGGGAAAAGGGTGACATATTAACTTTGCGCTAACTCCCCAGATTGTTACTCCCTTCACAAAAGCGTGTCTCTCTGATAATATACAACCTGCACGCCGAACGAACAGAACGACCTCGGCCAATATTGGGCCGGGGTTTTATTATGTCAACCCGCAGGGGCTTCCCAATAAATGATATAGAAAAAGGATTTGTATGATCACTGAAAGAACTGATATTAGAAATATTGCCATTATCGCCCACGTTGACCACGGCAAGACCACCTTAGTGGACGGACTGCTCGGACAATCACACACATTTCGCGAAAATCAGCACGTGGAAGAGCGTGTAATGGATTCCAATGACCTAGAACGCGAGCGCGGCATTACCATTCTCGCTAAGAACACAGCCATTACTTTGATAGACCCTGTGAGCAATCAACCAGTTAAGATCAATATCGTAGACACTCCCGGACATGCCGACTTCGGCGGTGAAGTAGAGCGCGTTATGAACATGGTAGACGGCGTTTTATTGCTGGTCGACGCCGCTGAAGGACCTATGCCACAAACTCGTTTCGTTCTAAAGAAAGCACTGGCAATGGGACATAAAGCAATTGTGGTCATCAATAAAGTAGACCGTAAAGACGCCGAACCTTCTCGCGTGCTTAATGAGACTTTTGATTTATTTATCGAACTCGGCGCTACAGAAGAACAGGCAGATTTTCCTGTCGTGTACGCACAAGCCACCGCTGGTAAAGCGGGTCTCACCGCGGACCTCAGCCCGGATCTACAACCAATGTTTGATACTATTCTGAAGCATATCCCTGCTCCCAAAGTAGATATTGATGCTCCATTGCAAATGTTAATTACAGCCTTGGGCTATGATGATTATCGTGGCGTAACAGCCATCGGGCGCGTTTTTGCCGGCACGATCAAAGTGGGTCAAAAAGTAGCACGCATGAAATTGGACGGCTCTATTCTGCCTGAAAACGCACGTTATCTTTATACCTTCAAAGGTTTAAATAAAATAGAAATTAACGAAGTTCAAGCTGGCGACATTGTTTCGCTGGCAGGCTTGGAAGGAATTTCTATCGGTGAAACACTTGCAGACCCAGCCAATCCCGTAGCTCTACCAACTATCAAAGTGGAAGAGCCAACCGTACGTATGACATTCGGCGTAAACACTTCCCCATTTACTGGCAAAGAGGGAACGTGGGGCACTTCCCGTAAATTACGTGAACGTTTATTTGAAGAATTACGCACCAATGTTTCCTTGCGCGTTGAAGAAACAGATTCTGCTGAAAACTTTTTGGTCTCTGGACGCGGTGAATTACACTTGGGTATTCTTATCGAAACCATGCGCCGTGAAGGCTATGAATTTCAAGTATCACGTCCTGAAGTAATTTATCACAAGGCTGAAGATGGCGCACTGCTTGAACCCTTCGAAGAAGTGCACGTTGAGACCAGCGCTGAAACTGTCGGCGTTGTTGTGGAAATGCTTGGAAGTAGACGCGGCAAAATGACTGACATGCAGGATGCGGGTCAGGGAATGACGCGCATTATTTACATCGTTCCCACACGCGGCTTGCTTGGTTTCCGCTATCAGTTTCTAACTTCTACACGCGGTCAAGGTGTAATGCACACAATTTTCCGCGGCTATGAAGAAATGGCAGGACCGATGGCTTCACGCCCACGAGGTTCGATTGTGGCATGGGAAGCTGGTTCAACAACAGCTTATTCTTTGAAAAGCGCGGAAGAACGCGGCGTCTTATTTGTAGGACCAGGCGTAGAAGTATATGAAGGCATGGTAGTTGGCGAGAATGCACGCGGACAAGATATTCCAATCAATGTGTGCAAGAAGAAACACCTTACGAATATGCGCGCATCTGGCGGTGATATGGAAATCCGATTGACACCTCCGCGCTCAATGAGCTTGGATGAGGCGATCGAGTATCTTTCTGATGACGAATTACTTGAAATTACTCCTGAAAATTATCGCATCCGCAAACGTATTCTTTCAACGGACGAGCGCGGCAAGCAAACCAAGAAAGTTAAAGAACAGTTCAACGACGAGTAAAGTAAATCCCCGAAACAAGTATTGTTTCGGGGATTTTTTATACTTTTAATATTTAATAGATGCTATCTTCGGCGGCGACCGGTGAACAAGCCTACAATATAAAGCAAAACCACAGCGCCAAAAATTGCTACGAGTAAGTTCGCAACATTAAATCCTTCTTCAACATCCATGCCAACAAGGTCAACAATATACCCACCAATAAAGGCGCCGACAATACCGACGACAATGTTAGCAATTGCGCCCATTTTCTTGTTCTTTCCCATAATGATACTTGCGATCCAGCCTGCAATTGCGCCAAAGATGATCCATACAATGAAGTTCATAACTGCCTCCGTAGAATTGAGTAATTTATTACTTAATTATAATACAACTCAAATAAGTAATCGGTCTAAATTTTTATAAAACATAACTCGTCATTTCGAGCTGTGCTCTTTGCGTCGATATTGGATCGTTAGCTTTTCTAAAGATATATATTTGCATCATTAAACAAGCTATTGAAAAAGGTGCGTTTGGTTCAAGCGATAGCTGAGGCGGCATGAGCGCGTTTGTTGGGATGCAGATGTGTTTTTAGAAAATTATCATGGTTTGCAAGAGCCGCCACTGATGGCTTGACAGGCAGAGCAAGCTGGGTTTGGCTCGCATCCGGCCGGACACGCTAGTAAACAAGCTGGCGGGGCAATGCCGCTTGGGACCGGCAAGGTCGGTCCCGCCAGCACAGCTACTCCGCTTAATTCACCATCAGCTTCTCCGGCACCGGATGCAACCCAACAGCTTACATCAAATTTTTTCCAATATACAAAATACCAAAATCCGTCTTCGCTAATATTTAATATATCAACAACTTCCCCAGCCGCCATACCAGTGCGGTCTGGGAATTCTACAGAGGGACCCGTGCGGCAAAATGCATTTTTAATAAATGTGAATGTGGGCGGCCTAACAGGCGTTGGGGTAAACGTGGGCGTAAAAGTTGGCACTAGGGTAGGCGTTAAACTCGGCACTGCAGTTGCGCCAACCACAATAATATTGACATGTGCATAATCGCTCCAAGCGCCTCCGGTAGTTTGACCTCTGACCTGCACAAGATAATTACCGGGTTCAGACGGAATCCATTTTTGCCCGATCACAAACAGGGTCAGTGACGAAGCGGGGTTTTCATCTGTGCGAATTACCTGACCATTAGCAGAAAGCTCCACCCGGGCGATGCCGCTTAAATCTTGTGTGTGAGATATGATCTCGATCTCGCCTAAGGGGAAAGTTGTTCCTTCTAACGGAGAATCGATCCACGCGTTAGGGACGCTCTCGATTCCTGACTCTGGGATAGGAGTGCCTCCCCCGCAGGCTGAGAGCAATAGCGCCACAATTAATCCAATTTGAAGTGGGAAGTGTTTTATCATTTTTTACTCACCTATTTGTGGGATAGTCTCGATCCATTCGTCGCTCGCAGAACTGGATGAACCAACGGAAGATGCCCCAGCAGGCGGAGTTATGAATGTCGTTGAGCAAGTTGCCGATGCGGTAATTTTCGCCTGTGAACCGAAGTAGAGATACTGCCAATCGTCGTTGAATTCGCTGGCATAACTTACCAGCTGTGAACCGTTATAGTAATCGGTATAGATCTTTAGACGACCAGGTAACCAGAAGCCACCCTCGCCTGGCGGGAAGACACCGCGTTTTTCCTTAAGCGCGAAAGTAAGCGTAGATGATTCGCCCAGCCCAAGCACAGGTGTAGAGACGTGAATATTATTGAAAATAACTCCACTAATTGATGTACCTTGCCAATACACAAGCTCTCCTGACTGATAATCCTGTCCGATGAAAATCTGCTGACCAGCCCATGAATTATTTTCAGCAAACCCGCTCGTGTTTATATGACAAACAGAATTGTACAAAAGTGGATCAGGGAAAGATGAATCAGAAACATCCGCTTTGCGCGTGATTAGAACTGTGACTAGCGCAGGTTCGAGTTGACCCTCATGCATTGGCTTCACTTTGATCGCGGCAGGTATGCACAATGGCTCAAAGCCGTTGTCATGCGCTTCGTAGACATCCACACAAGCGGCATTTCCAGCTTGTTTGCCGATCTCATCAACTGTTGTGTCAATTCCTTTACGAATCAGTTCTTTGCATTCTTCTGTACACGGAAGTCCTGTTTGTTCCTCAATTTGCTGGGCGAGCAGTTCGGTCAATTCACCTTTGCCGGTTTCGATCAGTTGATCGTAATTCGGCAGCGAGGGCGGCAAACCCACATACGCAAGCGCCGCGTTCACAGCAACCTCAGCTACAGCGTGACAGGCATCTTTCACAGCCTGACTTTCAGTTATCAGGTTAGCTTGTAAGCATATTGGATTGTAGGTAGCAATGATATCTACAATAAAACCTTTGAGTGTGTTATAGGCACTAGAAACAAAATTGACCGCATCTTTTAAGAAACCGGTGATCTGATCCCACGTAGACGGCTCTTGAAATTGATAAGGAGTGGGACAAATATTTGTGCCGACTGGTCTTCCATACCAAATGATGGCAACTCCAAGATAGTCAAGAAATTCAGTCTGATAGTACGGATTTTTCACAATGGTTACGCAATGCTTATATTGGTAATCCGGAAAATGGATCGGCTTGAAATCCACGATCTCAATGTCGTATGCCACCGGCGGAACAGGCGGCACTTCAAGATCGGTAATAACAATTTCGTCTTGCGCTTTCAACGTCAATGTGACCGTGTTGCTTGGCGTGCAGTCGGGCTGTCCGTTGACAAATGGTAGAACGCGGACGTAGAAGATCATCTCTTCGCCGTAGAATGGAGGAAATTCGACTGTAAACGTTGTGCTTTCGTTCTCACTAGAGACGTTTCCATTGGTGTACAGATAAGCCGGTTCTAATTCACAAGAACTCCCGAATGGCTGTGTGGAGGTTTGCCACAGTCCGCTGGTAACGCCGGGCGGTAGCTGCCAGCGAAGTTCGCGATTTCCTCCTACGCTTGATGAAGCAAATAGCGTGAAACTCCCCGTAACTTCCCCTTGTGTGCAATTTCCTGAATCACAAATTTCTAAATATCCCGGCAGAATTGCCCAAGGTTCACCATTTTGTTTGGCTTTGATAACGCGCTCGAAACGTCCGATGAAAACAAGCGCACCTCCCTGCCAACCCCAGGCATCAATAGTGATGTGGATATCTTTGCTTGGAGCAGACTGCATCCAGCCTGCCAGTGCTTCGTTGAGGTCGAAGAATCCGTTTTGGGGAGTGAAGAACTCACCTTGGTTGCGCGGCATACGGCTCCATGGTCCGCCATCGAGGGAGATGTAATAGTATGTGCGGTCTACAAAAACGAGATCAGAAGATAACGGGGCATTGCTCTCAAACAGCAGATTGGCATTCGGTTGAAAGTTTGTTTGCGGAGTAGAATTTCCATTAGGTTCATTGGATTGTGGAGGGTTAAAGTTGATGTTAGGAAATTGAAGTTCGAATTCGTCTGGATAGGTGTTGAGTATCTTGACCGGACTATTGAGAGGGATCGGAGCTGAAAAATCAACGGGTAGATAAGGATTGAGATCATGAATCAACTGCGGGCTGGTGCTGAAGCGTTCCGCGAGTTCGTTGAGAGTATCGCCTTCCTCCGATTGAATCAAAGTGGTTGAGGTTGCCGCGTTTTCCGATATCCATACGATAATGGCATTGGAAGTGTAATGGTTGCCTTTGTCGTCTATTGCACGCGCTTCAAGGGTGTGCATTCCCGGAGCAGATGATGACCAATCCCATTGAGCACGATTGTATTGAGGGGCTTTCGCCTGATCAAACGCCGCGCCATCCACAAGCAGTTCCACGCTTTGCACCGCGCCTGAAACTTGAACAGAAATCGGCACAGAGTCCAGCGCGGGGTACGTCTGACCGGCAGCTGGGTTTGAAATCACAATGCTTACTAATGATGGCGGGGAAATAATTTTTTCAGTTTCGTTTTTATTCGAACTGGGCAGGTTACAACTAACAAGCAAGATGAAGAAAATCAATAAAACCTGAACTGTTTTGCGTTTCATTGGACCTCACTATTCCAAAGATGAAGACAAAATATTACTGACAGCTAAAACTTCCCACTCTTTGTGCTGAACTGCCAGAACTATTATATGACTCAACAGCATACTCGATCACTGCACCGGGTGCGACGATAACATTATCTACAAAAGATTTTGTATTTGCAGAAAGGTCAGCGATTAAAAGCCCGTATCTATACAAGCGGAAGCCTGATTCATTATCTGAGGCATCTGCCCAGGTCAGGGTTACCGTTACGTCGCCGCCAGAGCATGAATAATCATAATAAAGACTGCCGGGGCGTTCTGGCGCACCGCCATTTGATTCTTCGGCTAAAGGAGTAATTATTGGCAATATATTTGTGTTACCAGATGCAACTCCAAATTCGCTGGCGATCCAACATGTGCCAGCGTTATTTGGCGCAGCAACGATCCAAAATTTTCCATCTTCAGCACGAGCTACGATTTGAACAGTAGCTCCACCCGCAATCACCGAGACGATGGTAAATTTTTCACCAGGTCCCTGACGACAATTAGTATTATCAGATATCAATAGGGTTGTGAAGTTAGGCGTTGATGTTGATTGTGGAATTGGCGAATTTAATACAGCCTGCCCAGCAGAAGCAGTTAATGTTAAGGAAACAATAGTTGAAGCTGCTGAAATATTTGGGTCGGCGGCGGCTGAAGAGTTAAGATTACATGCCGACAAAACATATATTAGTATTATAGCAATCGTTGCGCTAAATTTATTTCTTACCATTCATGATCTCCAATTCATATATATTATTTTAATAAAATAAGTCCATCAGTTTGCTGATGGACTATAAATGCCTGGACTATTCTCCATCACCTTCATGCCAGGTAGACATATATTCAGGCTTTTCCATTTCCAGAGCTTGCTTGGTAAGTTGTAATGGATGGAAAGTATCCACCATGACAGCCAACTCTTTTGTTTCTGTTTTGCCGATGCTGGCTTCGGTCATGCCAGGTTGAGGTCCGTGAGGTAAGCCGAATGGATGCATGCTAATATCACTGCGCTCAATTCCTTTGCGCGACATAAAGTTGCCTTCGGCATAATAAATGATCTCGTCTGATTGCACATTGGAATGATTATACGGCGCTGGGATGCCGTCAGGGTGATAGTCAAAGAGGCGGGGGACAAAGGAACAGACAACGAAGTTATGTCCATCAAAGGTTTGATGCACTGGTGGCGGCTGGTGAATGCGCCCGGTGATGGGCTCAAAATCTTCGATGTTAAATATCCATGGATATAAATAGCCATCCCAGCCAACAACATCATGGGGATGGTAATCAAGGATATGCCTGCTAAGGTGATCGCGTACTTTTACGCGCACTTCGAATTCGCCGCGTTCAGTATGTGTTTCTAAAAACTCTGGGATGCGAATATCTCTTTCGCAGTATGGGGCATGTTCCAGCATTTGACCGTATTCATTGCGGTATCGTTTGGGCGGCTCGATCTGGCTTGGATTTTCAATGGTGAAGAACTTTGCTTCACCATCCAGTTTCATTTGCCAGGTAACGCCAAAGGGGATGACGATGTAATCGCCTTTGCGAAATGATAAATTACCAAATTGAGATTTGAGAACGCCTGTGCCTTCATGTACCCACCATGTTTCATAGGCTTGGGCGTTGCGATAGAAATAATCCATGCTCCCTTTGGAACGCGAAACGCCGAGGATGACGTCGTTGTTGCCGAGCAGTGGAATCCGTGCGGAAACAGGATCAGCTCCGAGCGGGGTTTGAGCGGTTTTAAATGCGCGATGCCGTATGGCGCCAAAGTCCACATATTCAGGTTTAGCAGAACCCATATCCTCATGTTTCATCACGCGCGGAGGCAGGAAGTGATGATAAAGAATTGATTGAATGGATGAAAAACCTTCCAGCCCCATCAACTCTTCACGATAGAGTTTTCCATCTGGTTTTTTAAATTGTGTGTGACGTTTGTGAGGAATGCTTCCGAGTTTTTGATAAAAGGGCATGGCGGCCTCCTAAGAATTTAAATGATCTTCAAATACAGAATATGTGGAAAGTCCTTGAGCGCGTGCGGCTGATAAAGCACGCGCAGATTGTGACATTAATACTGCGCCAGATACGACTGAGCTTTCGAGGATCGCTATTCCGGCATGACCAATAATGTTGAACATTTTTCCAGCGGAGGTTTGATGGGTGCGTTTCATGAGATTCAATAGGCGTTCACAAACAATACGGGCGCCTGCTTCGTCAATAGTAGGTAAGAGAATTAAATACTCATTACCATTTTTGGCTGGAATGTCTGCGCCTCTTAGGTTCGCATTGAATATTTCCTTAATCGCTTTATCGGCACCGGCTTGGGTTTCTGGCATATTTGGGTCGATCTTAACCAAGATGTTGATCAAAGCCACTGAAGCTGGATAACGGCGGGAACGATTAATTTCGTATTCCAAAAGAACTTGAAAAACTTCGCGGGAATATAATTCGACACCAATGGGTTTTTCTTTTCGTAGAGTGTTCATTTTTTATTTCCTATTGTATTTCTCAATATCCCGATTTTTTCGACTTCCAATTCAATCACATCCCCTTCATTGAGCCAAGGACCTTGATTTTTAGTGAGTTCATATAGACAGCCCGTGCCAACTGTACCTGAGCCAATCACATCCCCAGGATAAAGCATTACAGATTGCGAGGCGCGCGCGACAATGTCCCCGAATGACCAATAGATGTCATTGAAATTACCGCGTGATAATTCGATACCATTCACTTTTGCTGTCATAAATAGATCATAAACACCCGGACGGGCAGTGGCTTTCTCTGCAATCGATTCGTGCGTGACGATCACTGGGCCGAAAGATGATGCGAAGTCTTTCGATTTGACGGGACCAAAATTCACTTTCATTTCCTGCACTTGCAAATCACGCGCAGACCAATCATTAAAGATTGTATATCCAAAAATGTGATTTGGCGCATCTTCGGGCTTGATATCGATCCCAGCTTTGCCAATCACAATTGCGATTTCAAGTTCGTAATCCATGGCGCTAGTGTAGGACGGATAGGGAATTAAATCATCGTGGCCGAAGTCATTGTTGGGGTTGGAGAAATAAAAAACGGGAAATTTATACCAATTTTCGGGGACTGTTTGTCCGCGATTATTGTTGGCTGTTTTTACGTGCGTTTCAAAGGCGTAGGCATCTCGTAACGTTTTTGGACGCAGAGGAGAAAGAAACTTTACTTCATCCACTGAAAGCGAATCTTTAGAAGCCTTACTCGCGGCTGCTTGTGCGCCTGCAGCAATCACTGCGTCCATATCTGGATACGGCAGGGTGTGGACTCGGTCGTTGATTATAAGAGCAGGCTGGGTCGTGCCGCGCAACGTACTGACAGTGGCAAATTTCATGAATATAGTTCTCCTATCATATCGATCATTTGAATAATATCGGTCCAACGGCGAACACTTTTAATGGTTACGTGCGATAAAGCGGATGTAATCAGCAAGCGATGATTGAGCGGGTTTCGCATTGCAAGTCCTTTTGCAATTGCACTGCTCTGTGAGGGCAAAACAACGGGGTCATTGGCATCATGGACAATCAGGACACGAGCTTGAATAGATTGTAATTTTTCGCGCGGAGAAAATGCATCAAAAACGGGGTTATCTTCGGCGAAAGGTATATTTTGGGCAGCAAGGCGCGGTTGAATACTTTGGTTATAAAACAAGATTTTCTCCGGCAGGCTCAGCCCAATAGAGTAGCGGCTTAGATAGTGCTGCAAGGTTTCTTTTTCGATTTCACTCAAACCAATTTCTTGCCAGCTGCGATAGGCAATCACGAATTGGATCCAGATCAGGTTATCGGGGTCTTGGTTGATTTTTTCCTGAGTAACTTCTTGGGCGTAGATCCTTTTCAGAGTTTCACGCCAATCATAAACAGGGCTGAAAAGCATAAGCAGTTGAATACTGCGAGAAAATTCCGATTCGCCAGACAGCCTGAGTGTCATACTTCCGCCGGCGCTAAAAGCGATTACACACAAAGGTTCACTGTATTCTTTTAATACATAGCGCAGACATTCACGCGCAGATTCAATTTCAGTCACATCCAACTTAAAAGATTTCAATTGCGGAAAAACAGGAATTACAACCCGCAAACCAGAAGCCGTTAAATTACGTGCAAAACGAATCATGCGCGGGTCTGTTTCTCCGAGCGCGCTAAAGCCATAAATGAGTAAAACTGTTTTTAGCGCCCTTTTTGCAGGTTGATACACTTCGATCTTTGTGCCATTTTGCAACGTTACAGGCTGAGAATTTACCTGACGTTTTTTAGTATCGTAATAATTGCCAAGGAACATTTTGATTCCAAGCCAATTACACCAAATACGTTTAAAAATAGATGCCATACAGATTAGAGGTTACCTCTGCGTTCCTGTTCCATCTCAATCGATTCAAATAAAGCTTTGAAATTTCCCTTGCCAAAGCCCTGTGAACCGTGTCGTTGAATCACTTCAATGAACATGGTGGGGCGATCTTGAATCGGCTTGGTAAAAATCTGCAAAAGATAACCCTCATCATCACGGTCAACCAAAATGCCAAGGTCATGAACGGCTTTCATATCTTCTTTGATCTTGCCAACGCGCTCTGAGAGTACTTCGTAGTATGTTTCTGGTACGCGCAAAAATTCAACGCCATTTTTACGTAATTGTTCAACTGTGGCAAGAATATCACCGGTGATAATGGCGAGGTGCTGTGCGCCGGGCGAAAGATAATAGTCAAGGTATTCTTCGATCTGACTCTTACGGCGTCCTTCGGCGGGTTCGTTGATCGGGAACTTAACACGCCCATTCCCATTTTGCATCACCTTGGACATTAAAGCAGAGTATTCGGTTGAAATATCCTTATCGTCAAAGTGCATGAGCTGACGAAAGCCCATTACTTGATGATAAAAATTAACCCACTGATTCATTTTACCCAATTGCACATTGCCCACAATATGATCTATCGCCGCCAAGCCTGTGGATTGCGCTTCATATTTAATTGGCTTATAGGTCGGCGCAAAGACGCCTTTGTACTCATTGCGATCTACAAAGACATGTACTGTTTCACCGTAGGTATAAATTGCTGAGGTGCGATAAGTGCCAAAGTCATCTTTTTCTTCCCGCGGAGCCCAAGCAGATTTGCCGCCGCGCGAGGTAGTTTCTTGCCAGGCTTTTTCGACATCATCCACGCCGAGGGCAATGGTCTTGACGCCGTCACCATGTACCATATGATGTGATGCCAACGGACTAGAAGGCGTATACGGCGCAGAAACAACAATGCGCGCCTGCCCAGATTCCAATACATAGGAAGCAAAATCGCGGTTGCCCGTTTCCAGCCCAGAGTACGCAATCGGCTTGAAACCAAATGCCTTCCACCAGTAATACATGGCGTGTTTTGCATTACCAACATAAAAGTGAATATGATCAACAGATTTAATTTGTAGGAAGTCGGCTTCCTCGGTCATGAGTCGTTCAGTTGGTTTTGTAGATATTGCCATTTTTTCTCCTTATAAGTGCAGTAGATGATCAGTTAATCACCTTCCGCAAAAGTGCATAACATCATTTAATCACTATGGGCAGTATTGTAACGGAATTCCTAAGACGCTTCCATTAGGATGCGATGTTTGATTGCCTGCTGTATCTTCAGCAAAGAACTGATATTCAACAGTTCCATCATCACCGCCTAATTCACCAGCGAACTGCGCGTTGAGGTCATAATTAAAACCCATCAACCCGCCAGAGGCGTTGTCATTAGGCGTCAATACATTCCAAATACCAACATACCCCCCATTACTGCGCACACGATATTGCAGCCAAACCGTATTTAAATCAGTATCTGCAACACGAATGGCTACATTAAATATGTTTGCACCGCAATTTGTGGAAGGGTAATCTAAATTGGGATAGACCACAATTAATCCGCTGAATGTTGGTCCTGCGCCAGCCGCAGGGGTTGGTGTAGGCGGAGCAGTAATTACAGGCAAAGCGCCGAGAGCGCCCGTTGTATGCCCAGTAGTAGCAGAGATCCAACAATTGGTTGAGCCTGTTAATACATACCACCAAGTATTGTCTGTATTACGACCTACCAACGTGACAAACGTACCGGCTTCAAAGGAAGTAATTACATCATACAAAGTGGCTGGACCAAAACGACAATTTGCGCCCGTATCTACTACAAAGTAAGTGCCGGCCGGGGTGGAGGTAGTAGCAGGCGCAAACGTAGGCAGAGGCGCATTAACAGCGGGCTGATTCTTAAAATCCCAGCCGATATCAAAAACGAGAGTATCGCCGCCGCTAATCTTATCGGCTAGTTGAATAAAATAAGTTGGCGATGTAGGCTTTGTCCAAATACCGGGCTGTAAAACAACTGAGTTTTGCGGGGAACTGCCATCAATGGTTACGCAGTACGCATCATCGGTGAGGTTTGAAAATATAAATTGCCCATTACTATCGGTTGTAAATGATGAAATTGGAATGCTGACACAATCTCCCAGATGCAAATCCACCAGCACGCCGGAGATGCCAGACTCGCCCGCTTCACGCGTGCCGTTAGCGGATGCGCCATTCGAGGGGTGTGGCACACATCCGGGCGGAAGCACAGCGGGCGCAGGTCCGCCTGCAAAGGCACACAAGTCATGCCAAACAACTCCGCTGATGTTGCCGCCATTTGAGGTGATGGGCACATCTGTTGGGTCAGTATCAATTTGAGGCTCAGATGTAGATGCTCCAATGGGTAAATTACAAGCTGTAAGTACAAGTACAATGACAAGATTCAAAAGTATATTTTTTTTCTTCATTTTCATTCTTTCTCCTTAATTCTTTAAACACGATGGTGTAATTATTTTACTTTCACTATTTTTCCGTTGGTCATTTTTTGTAAATCAACAGTCTGCAATTCAAAAATGGCATTGGGCGTGCCTGCCGCCGCCCAAATGGTTTGATATTGAAGAAAATCCTCATCGATATAAGTTTCCATTTTTTCAAGATGACCCAACGGAGGCACGCCGCCAATCGCAAAACCAGTCACTTGACGCACAAACTCAACTTCGGCGCGCACGATCGATTCATTTGCAAATTGGCTGATATTTTTTTCATCAACCCGATTCGCGCCGCTGGTGAGCACAAGGATGGGCTTGCTGGAATTTTTACCGCGGAAAATGAGCGACTTAACGATCTGCCCAAGCTGACAATTGGCACGGTCTGCCGCTTCTTGCGCGGTGCGGGTAGATTCGCTATGCTCGACTACAGTATAGGAATAGCCCAGTTCTGTAAGCAAGGTTTGAATTTTTTGAGCGGATGGGGATAAAGGTTGAGTCATGATATTTCTTCAAGTTTACACTCGATTGGCTTTTCATGACTGTTTCTTTAAGTTGAGACCTGGCAGGATTTATCAGGCGGAAGAGTAGTGCACTTATTCTATAAAAAGACTATTGCTTAACCATAAGCCAGCCAAAATAGTATGATCTGATTCGGGCTTTGACTTTTGCGCGGCTAGTGTCGTTGCCAATTGATCCAACTCTGGAGTATCTTGACCTTGCACAAAACCATGACGCGCTGATTGCCAATCCCATTTTTCGGGTATAAGAATGTTCGCTGCTCGCGCCGCCTGCGCAAGCGTCTTTATGAGCTCGTGCTGTTTTTCTGCCCACAAACAGATCATGGCTGTGACGAGAGAATCATTGTTCTTGAACTCTTTAATAATCTGCTTTTTTGCTAAATACGGGGGAATGCTTTGGTAGGAGCGAAATCCGTTCACTTGAATCGTCTTCTTGAGAATATCCAATGCAAATTTATTTAACTCTGCGGGAGCCTTTGGCAGATAACTTAGCGCTTCAGTAACCACCACTTGGCGATACTCATCATCCATCATTTCATTAACTGCGATCCATTGCAATACATTTGTTTCTGTCATCTTTTTCTCCATTTATATTTCACGCGGATAACTCTCATGCCCCGCAGCGATATCATCCCTTTGTGGGACACCAGCCGTGCCCAAAGACCATCCACGAATTTTTCACGAATGCACGAATCCCGTGCCAGCCATTCGTGAATTAATAGCTTTATTCGTAAACTGTTTCTCTCCATCATTGTTCACTTTTGAAAGCCTTATCGAAAACACTCGGCAGCAATCGCGCCATAACTTCGATTTGGGTGCTATAAGTCAAATGCTCAGTTTAGCAGAAGCGCATGATCGCAATCACAATACTTCGTACGCCGGCGAATCCATTTGCATCTAGGGCATTAAGAACGAGCCTTCCATAGCTATTTACTTCACAGCCGCCAAAACTTATGGAATTCGAAGGCGCCCAGCTGACATTTTCTCCTGACCCAATGGCAAGCTCCGAGCCGCCATTTCCAGCAATATCTGTGGGATAAATGATAGACCATTTAAATTGATATGGTCCTTCGCCTCCGCTGGCTGAGCCGGAAAGCGTGATCATTTCATCGGGCCCGACTGTGCCTCCATCTGCTGGGTTGTTTATGGAGACCAAAATATTCGGAGGAGGCAGAACTTCAAAGGAAACAGAGGCAATTGTACTCACGCCGGTTGAATCGGTTGCGGTCAATTTCAATGTGCGCTTGCCTGGCGTATTAAATGTCACAGATGCTTTCTCGCATTCTGAAATAGGAAATGGATCGCCTGCTTGGTTACTCGTCCAGCTACAGTTAATATATCCTCCGTCGCCATCAAAAACTGTGGCGCGCAGCTTTACAGTTTCTCCCTGATATACCTGCGTACCCGGATTTGGACTTTTTATATCGATACTTGGCGGTTGATTGCGTCCCTCTGCAAAAGTTAAGCAGGATTTATATAGCTCTTTTTGATAACGGAGCTTAATCACCTTGACCGAGTCAATGCCGGCAAAGAGCCAAACACATCCCTCGGCTCTCCACAAGACTCCGGGCTCAGATGGCAAACCTGAAATGTTCGCGCGGAATCGAGGTCCCGCTTCTAAACTGGCGAATGGACCAATAGCGCCATAAAGAAGCAGTTTGAATTCACCGCCAATCACACCTCTCAGGTCCACCTGCTTGGTGAATGTTGGGGTAGGTTTTAGGAATTCGAAAGTGGCTTCGCTCAAATCATCAAAACCGGTATCAGAGTTGTACTTAAATCCTGCCGCAAGCGTGAGTCTTTGACCAATGGCATATTCAACTTTAGAAGTTAATACGCCATCGCCTTGAAGATAAATGCTCAAAATAGGCGTGAAAACAACTGGGACGGGCCCTATCATAAACGTGAGCGGATTAAACTGGTGACGGGCAATTTCGATTTTTTTGTTAAAGCTGGTGGCATCACCCGTTACAGAGAGTGAAACATTTTCAATGATGGCGATACGGGTCATAAAATTTAGATCTGGTATTTCGGCGCACACGCCAAAGACCTTGTCATTGCACGAAATATTGATATCTGCTTCGAGCTTCGGTTCCAGGCTTGCATTGCCGATCACTTTCACTCTGCCGCCTGTGCCAAAATCTGTATCAATTGAATAAGTCAGTAATGAAGGACTTAAGGCTGGCGAAATAGGAACCAGGCTTGCCAGATGAGTAGAGTTCGTTTCTTTTGTATAACTTGACCCATTAAAAGTAATACCGGGATAAAGCCAGGTTGAGCGGATATCTTCTACCTTCAAGTCTTGCGTAAATGATACATGCCCTTCATGCACTGCTTCTATCAACTCGGCGTCATCTGTCTCAATGATTACTTTTTCTCCCTCAATTCGGACGGTGCGTACTTTTCGGAGTAATCCATCTGGTGCGGCTTGAACAGCATCTGAGACTAAAATATCGCCTGGCTGCAGGGATTCAAGTGCAGGTGATGTGCGGCTGAATATGACAATACCATCAGGTGATACGCTTTCGAGCGATTCTTGAAGGCTTGGGTCTAAAACTTTTGTAGTGTCAGGTATAAGGTAATCAGTTGGTGTTAATGTTTGGGTTGGGGTAATCGGGAGATTCGCAGGGAGGTTGCATACTGTCGTCAGCAGGAATATTAGAATTGCAGTAAGCGTGGACTTGAAAGGTGGTTTCTTCATATACATTCCTTTTCAGATATCTATGAAATATCTTATCAACAAAATATATAATATCTCAATTCCATATTCTCCCCCGTAGCGGACTGTAACTCCCGCAGCGATATTATCCCCTTGTGGGACGCCAGCCGCGCTTGGTCGCTATCGAGATACGCCATGATACGCGCTGCCGAAGGGTCAAGTCTTTCATTTACAGCTAACATTAATCTCACTGCTGTTTCTCCAGCGCATACATAATGGCAAGTATAACGCCTTCAATATTATTCATTACATCGTTATTCCAAAAGCGAATTACCTTGTAGCCTTGCGATTCAAGATACTCGGTTCTTTTCTTATCATATTCTTCCTGTTCCAAATGCTGACTACCATCCAGTTCAATGACAAGTTTGGCTTTGGGTGAACAAAAATCAGGGATGTAATTTCCAATAGCGTGTTGTCTCCGAAAGTTGACTCCAAGTTGGTCGTTGCGAATCCGTGACCACAGTTTTCCTTCGGCGGGAGTGAGTTCCTTTCGCAATTCGATTGCGTGGGTTCTGGTTTTCGGGTTGCTTCTGGGCGGACGCGGCATTTCTTCCCCTCCTAGCCTCCCCAATTGCGACGGAGAGCACGTCGAAATTGGGGAGGGACGGTTGCCTTTGAAATCAAAATTTTAGCTATGCTTTCCGTATTCATAAAAAATCTCAATTCCATGTTCTCCCCCAAATTCGACAGCACTACCGTCGTATTTGGGGGAGATGTCCGAAGGACAGAGGGGGCTACAACTCTCCCTTAAACGCCCTATCCAGCACAGACG
>VFJR01000158.1 GCA_009885945.1 Anaerolineaceae bacterium | reverse complement strand
GTATGGGATGAAAAACTTGAACACATCGTTGCAAAATATTATTATCGCAATGGCAAACCGGCATCAAGCGAGACTTTTTCAGCAAGCTCTGTCAGGTTGGGGTTGCGTCTCTCCGCAAGAGGCGGGGGCAGGTCGTGGGTTGTAAATAGAAATTCTGAAAAAAGCTGGCGGAAACTCGGGGGATTGCTTAATGAAGATGAGATTCCAAAATCTTTTATGCAACTGCCCTTGCTGGCAGGCGGAAAATTGATTGGTGGAATCACCATCGGAGATTATGAAAAGGAAGATGCGTTCACCGATTTTCCGATTACCATGCTGGAGACCATCGCCTCGAACATGGGCACTGCCATTCAAAATGCGCGTCTCTTCGACGAGACCCAGCGCCTGCTCAAAGAGACCGAGCAACGCGCCACCGAATTACAGATCATCAACAACATCGGGCAGACCTTAACTGAAGGCGGTGACTTGGAGAGTATGATCCAACGCGTGGGCGAAAGAATACAGGAAGCGTTGAATGTCAACAACATTATCATTTCCGTTTTCGATAAAGCAACTGAACGCATTATTGCGAACTATATGGTTCGTAATGGCGAGCAGACCACCCTTTCAAAAGAAGATTTCAACATGCATGCCTTTAAGATAATGATGCGCGCTTCTGTCAGAAGGGGAGGCGTTTCATGGGTGGTCAAAGATGATGAAGTGGAAAAATTTTGGCATAGATGGCGGGGTTCAGTTGGAGATGATGTTCCAAAATCGGTGGTGGTGCTCCCGCTATTGGCAGGCAGAGAAGTGATTGGAGGAATCTCCCTTGCAGATTATGAAAAAGAGAATGCCTTCACTGATCTTTCTTTAAACCTGCTTGAAACCATCGCATCCAATATGGGAACTGCCGTTCAAAATATGCGGCTGTTTGAAGAAACAAAACGCCTTTTTGCAGAAGCAGAAGAAGCCCGCGCCGCCGCAGAGCAAGCCAACAAAGCCAAGAGCACCTTCCTTGCCAACATGAGTCACGAACTGCGCACGCCGCTTAATGCCATCATGGGCTTCACCCAGATCGTAAGAGGCAAAGGCGAAGGCATCCTTCCAGAAAAACAACTTGATAACCTTGATAAAGTCACCTCAAGTTCTCAGCACCTGCTTGGTTTGATCAACACTGTGCTTGATATCGCCAAGATCGAAGCGGGTCGTATGGAAGCGCTTCCCGCTAGATTCAAATTAAGTGTTCTGGCAGATCAATGCGCTAATCTGGCTACTCCCTTGCTCAAGCCAGCCATAACTCTGGAAAAGCAAGTAGATGAAAGCATCGGCGTTATCTACTCCGATCAAGATAAAATCAAACAAATTGTGCTCAACCTGCTTAGCAATGCCGCCAAATTCACCCACGAGGGCAAGATCATTCTGAAGGTTGAAAAACTCGATGATAAAAATGTGGCGATCTCGGTCAAAGACAGCGGCATCGGCATCAGTGAAGAGGCTGTCGGGCGCGTCTTCGAAGAATTTCAACAAGCGGATAACACCACCACGCGTCAATATGGCGGCACAGGGCTGGGACTCACCATCAGCCGCAACCTCGCCCGATTATTAGGCGGCGACTTAACTGCCACCAGTATTCTTGGCACAGGCTCAACATTTACCTTAACCATTCCGATGAACTATAAAATAGACAACGCTTCTTCTTCTGACCTCGAGCCTGATTCCGTCCATCCAGCAGAATCTCACGCCGAATCTTCACACACCAAAGAGCAGGCAAAGGGAGCGCCGACAAAGACCATTCTCGTCGTGGAAGATACAGAACTCAACATCACCCTCCTTGCCCAATTACTGGAGGATGACTACAAACTACTGTTCGCAAAAGACGGCGCACAAGGCGTAGATATGGCGCAACAGGAAAAGCCCGACCTGATCCTCATGGACATTTCGCTGCCCATCATGGACGGATACGAAGCCACGCGCAGAATCCGCACGAACATGGCATCCACTCCCATCATTGGCTTATCCGCTTATGCAATGAATGGCGATGCCGAGAAAGCAAAGGAGGCTGGTTGTAACGATTACGTAACCAAACCAATCAATAAAGATATATTATTAGAAAAAATAAAAAATTATCTGAGGTGAAAAATGAGTCAAAAAGCAAAAGTCTTAATCGTGGACGACGAACCAAACAATGTGGATTTTCTTGAGCAGGCGCTCGAAGATTCAGGCTACCAGCTGATCACTGCTACCAACGGGCAGGAAGCATTGAACAAAATTCAAAGTGAACAACCAGACCTTGTCCTGCTCGATCTGGCAATGCCGATCATGGATGGCTTTGCAGTGCTCGAACGGGTTAAAGCAGATTCAACCCTGCGTAATATCCCCGTTATCATCATCTCTGCCGAACATGACTCGAAAAGTGTTGTAAGGGGCATCAAGCAGGGTGCAGAAGATTACCTTACCAAGCCAGTGAATGCCAGTCTGCTAGTGAAAAAAGTGAAAGAATATTTAGGGTGAAATAAAGACCTCTTGCGATAGTAATTTATGCAAGAGGTCTTTATTTTTTAGGATTTAATACAAAACTAGAATTAGCTACTCATACGCCAGCACTTCATTGATTGTCAACTTTGCGGGTTAATGATGAACTTGAGTTAACACTACTTCGCCAAAAAAATTGACTATGCCCCAGCCGAGTCAGATTTGCCCGTAATCCCAAGATACTCACCTTGGTGAATATGTAGTCTGGAGAAAACCTGGCAATGCCTGAGTTTTCAATTAAGACAATTCAAGTATAATTTGGCGCATGTTAACTCCAGAGCAAATTGAAAATAAACTTGATCGCATCCTTTTGCGAGTGCAAAAACCAGGGCGCTATGTCGGCGGAGAACTAAACAGCACCGTTAAAAGCTGGGACTCTGCTCGCACGCGGGTTGCGCTTGTTTTTCCTGATATTTACGATATTGGCGTTTCAAATGTCGGGCTCAAAATTCTTTACGATCTCATCAATCAGCGTGATGATGCGCTTGCCGAACGCGCCTATGCGCCGTGGTTTGATATGGAAGAATTAATGCGCCAAAACGAGATTCCACTCTACGCGCTCGAATCAAAACAACCCCTAGCCTGCTTCGACCTCATTGGCATTTCTCTCCCTTACGAGACCCTCTACACCAACGCTCTCAATATTCTCGATCTCTCAGGTATCCCTGTGCGTTCATTGGATCGTGACGAATCACATCCTGTTATTATCGCGGGCGGGCATTCCACCATGAATCCCGAGCCAATGTACGCCTTCATTGACGCGTTTGTGATTGGCGAAGGCGAAGAAGCAATTCAAGATGTGATCAATACAATTCAAGACTTTAAAGCAAAGAGAAAAGAAGAAGGCAATACCCTCTTTCATCTTTCCTCTTTCGATGCTCGAACTGAACTCCTACATCAGCTATCCAAGATTCAAGGTATATATGTTCCTCGTTTTTATGAGGCTTCTTATTTGGACGATGGTACCGTTGCCGCCATTGAGCCAACTCTGCCAGATGTGCCCAAAATCGTAACCAAGCGAATTGTGGCAGTTTTGCCGCCGCCGCCCACCAAGTTCATTGTGCCAAATATAGATATTGTGCATAACCGCGTCTCTGTAGAAATTATGCGCGGATGTACGCGCGGATGTCGATTTTGCCATGCGGGCATGATCACCCGTCCGATTAGAGAAAGAAGTGTGGATGAAGTGCTTGAAGCAGCCGAGGCTGCTCTTAAAGCCACAGGTTTTGAAGAATTAGCGCTTTTATCTTTATCATCTTCTGATTACACCAATGTTTTAGAGTTGGTCACCAGAGTGGGTGAAAAATTTGCAGGCAAGCATCTTAAGATCGGATTACCCTCTTTGCGAATTGAATCAGTATCCATTGATTTGATGGAAAAATTAAAAGACAGCCGATCTGGCGGTTTTACGCTCGCGCCCGAAGCTGCTACTGAACGAATGCGCCGCATTATCAACAAATATATTTCAGATGACGATATTATAGAAACAACCCGCGAAATTTATAGACGCGGCTGGACAACGATCAAGCTGTACTTCATGATCGGGCATCCTAGTGAAACCCTGGAAGATGTGCAAGCGATTGCCGAATTATGCAAACGTGTATTGCTGGAGGGGCGCAAGGTGGCGGGCATGAGGATCAAGTTAAATGTGGGCGTGAGCACATTTGTACCCAAATCACAAACGCCATTTCAGTGGGTTTCTTGTGACACACCGGAACAAATTAAAGCAAAACAATCATTATTAAAGCGTGAATTTATCCGCGATAAAAATATTAAGTTAAGTTGGACAGATGCAGAAGATTCGTTTTTAGAAGCGTGGCTTTCTCGCGGCGACAGAAGGCTGGCAGAGGTAATTTATACAGCTTGGATGAATGGCGCCAAATTTGACGCGTGGTTTGAAGGTCGAAAATATCAAACTTGGATGGATTCCTTTGCAGAAAACGGACTTGATCCTTTGTTTTACACCCATCGTCAACGCCGCACTGACGAGGTATTCCCTTGGGAACATATTACAGCGGCAGTTCGTAAGAGCTTTTTATTCCAAGATTTTAGACAATCGTTGGAAGGAAAAATCCGTGTGGATTGCCGCTTGGATTGTTTTGCCTGTGGCATCCTGCCAACCTTTGCTAATATGCGCCGAGATAACCCCGGCGATGTATGGAAATGCCCGGATGTAAAATCTCCGCAGAGTAATAATCCATTGTCAGTTTCGAGTATGAAGCTCCCAATGGTTGGGGATTAATTTTGTAATTCCATGTACAAACTACAATTCATTGCGAAATTAATGCGCGAGCGCGACAAATTTGAATTGCTCTTAAACCGCGCAGGTTTTTCGCGTAAACTGACCATGAAGGGCGTCAGCGGAGCTTTATCCATCAAAGATATTCTTGCTCATATCTTTGCTTATGAACAGTATGTAGCAGACCGTCTAACAAGCATTATTCAAAACGAAGAATATTTGCCTTGTAAAACATATAAAGCACTGACTGATTTTGCTTACGATCATGGGTATCCAGACTTTGGTTCTCAATTGATTAGTGAGGATGAATCCAATGCCTGGGTGGATGAAAAATATAAGAATGTGGCGCTGGAAGAAATTGTTGCTCAAGAATTACACGCCTTTTCTCAAATTCATGCAGCTCTTGAAAAAATGAAAGAAGAAACTCTGCTCAAGCATAATCTGTACGAACTAATCGCAGATCACACCTATCGACATTATCAAGAACATACCAAGGAAATTAATCGCTGGCTCAGCGAAATTCGATCATTATGACTCGCATTCGGATCACCTTTACAAAACAAGGCGCATTGAGATATACAGGTCACCTCGACCTGCATCGCCTCTTAGAACGTGCCGCGCGCCGTGCCGAACTTCCGCTGGCGTACTCACAAGGATTTCACCCCCAGCCGAAAATTAGCATAGCCGCAGCGCTTCCGCTGGGCTTTGCCTCTCGCGCTGAAGTATTAGATATGAAACTTGAGCAGGAAATAGATTTAAACGATTTGCCTGCTCGTTTGAATGCTACATTACCAACAGGTTTGCAAGTGCTAAAAGCTGAGTTGGTTGACGAACGCGCCCCAGCATTGCAAACGCAAGTATTATCAGCCACGTATGAAGTTCGATTGACAGAGCCAGTCATCGGCGCAGAGTTGACGCGGCGGGTCAAAGAAATGATGGCAATCGAATCGCTTCCACGCGAACGGCGCAATAAACCCTATGACCTGCGTCCGCTGATCGAAATGTTGAGCGTAGTTACGGAATCATCTGGAGAAGTATGGCTTCGTATGACTCTCGCCGCGCGTGAAGGCGCAACAGGACGCCCTGAAGAGGTATTGAACGCTTTAGGAATTGAGTTTGAAACAACAAAGATCGAAAGAACAAAGTTGATTTTTATTAGTTAGCCCTGCAAATTTTTTATTGGAGGAACCCATGGATATTCTTTTAGCAATCCCCGTTGCGATCTTGCTCGCATTTATTCCTGCTTTCTTTTTTGCGTGGTTTATTTATTGGCTGGATCGTTATGAAAAAGAACCTAAATTCCTTCTTTTCGGCGCTTTCTTTTGGGGCGGCTTTATCGCTATTGTTGGCGGCATCATTGGCAGCCTTATTTTAGATGTTGGCTTTTCAACCATTTTTCAAAATGAAGCAATTGCAAATCAGGCAAGTTATTCGGTGACCGCACCTGTTGTTGAGGAATTTTGGAAAGGACTCGCGATCCTGATCATCTTCCTGCTTTTCCGCCGAGAATTTGATTCCATTCTTGATGGCATTGTCTATGGTGCAATCGCCGGACTCGGCTTTGCCGCTACAGAAAATGTTTTATATTTTCTGTCTGAATTTAGCACAGGCGGATGGGGCGGCATGTTTACGCTTTTTGTTTTGCGGGTTGGTGTGTTTGGCTGGGGACATGCGTCTTACACCGCTTTCACTGGTATTGGTTTTGCGCTCGCTCGTACCAATCGTAATATGTTCGTAAAAATAATCAGCCCCGTTGTTGGATATGGCTTGGCTGTTTTTGCGCACAGTTTTCATAATACAGGCGCTACATTTGCAGGGGGCGAGGGTATCTTTCTTTTGATCCTCGCAGAATGGTTTGGCTGGTTCTTAATGCTCGGGTTTATTATCTGGATGATATTTCACGAGCGCAGTTTATTAAAAAAACAACTTGGTGATGAAGTTGCAAATGGATTTTTATCGCAAGCGCAATACAATACCGCCATTTCTTTTTTTCAATCCTCTGCACGCTTTAAAGCATTAAGCTCAGGCTCGCTAAAATGCACATCTCGTTTTTATCAAGTATGCGGAAAATTGGCGCACAAAAAAGAACAGCTTGCAAAGTTTGGTGATGAAAAAGGCAATATAGATATGATCCAAAAGTTGCGTGCAGAAATGATTCAACTTGCTCCGCAAGCGAAAACATAAGCTTGAATTTTAACCCTGAGATTTAATTTACACGAATCATTCGCTTCTTAATTACCCGAAAGTTGATTCAACAGCATCAGCCTTTTTCTTCCGTAAGCATTGTTTTGCTTGGCATATTCCTTGTGGTAAAATTTTTTCACCCGCCCCCGTAGCTCAGTGGATAGAGTGTTGGCCTCCGAAGCCGAAGACCGCAGTTCGAGCCTGCGCGGGGGCGCCTTTTTTATTTCCCTATTATGCACATCCTAATCATTCACCAAGCCTTTGCCTCCCTTACCGAACCGGGCGGTACGCGTCACCATGAATTCGCACGCATGTTGGTTGCCAGTGGGCATCAAGTAACTGTGATCGCATCGCCAGTTAGTTATATAACAGGCACAACTACCCAAGCGCAAGATAGTAACGAATATGGAGTAACAATTTTGCGCGCTTCTGTTTATGACGCGCATCACAAATCCTTTTTTCACCGTATTATCGCTTTTTTTTCCTTCATGTTGTCTTCTTTTTGGATAGGGCTTGGCGTCAAAAATGTAGATGTAATTTGGGGCACTTCTCCGCCTATTTTTCAGGGCGTCACGGCTTGGGCGTTGGCGCGGCTTAAAGGCGTAAAGTTTTTATTTGAAGTACGAGATTTATGGCCCCAGTTTGCAATTGCAGTAGGTGTTTTAAAGAATCCTATTTTGATTAAATTCTCTGAATGGCTGGAAAGATTCTTGTACGCGCATTCCGATCAAATGATTGTGAATAGCCCCGGGTTTGTAGAATCAGTTGCCAGCCGCGGTGCGAAGCGGGTGGAATTAATTCCCAATGGGGCAGATCCATCCATGTTCGATCCAAATGATGATGGCATTGATTTTCGTAAATTGTATAAACTTGAAAATAAATTTGTGGTCATGTATGCTGGCGCTCATGGCATGTCTAATGATCTGCATTTAATTCTGGAGTCTGCCAGCTTGCTGGCAGACAATTCGTTCATTCAATTTATCTTGGTAGGGGATGGAAAAGAAAAATTGATGTTACAAGCACAAGCAAAATCATTGAAACTTAAAAATGTTTTATTCCTGCCGTCAGTCTCAAAAACTAAAATGCCTGCAACCCTTGCTGGCGCCGATGTATGTGTTGCTATTTTAAAACCGCTGGAAGAATATAAGACCACATATCCGAATAAAGTTTTTGATTATATGGCGGCAGGTAAGCCTGTTGTGCTGGCAATTGACGGTGTGATTCGCGCTGTTGTCGAAGCGGCTCAATGCGGCTTGTTCGCCAAGCCCGGGGATGCAAAGGAATTGACCAATGCAATTGTGCGAATATCTCAAAATCAAGAAAATGCACGCGCTATGGGCTTGCGCGGCAGAGAGTATTTAGAACTACATTTTAGCCGCAAGACAATTAGCGAAAAATTGTTGGTCTTGTTGGAAAAAATCATTTTATAAATATTTTTTCTGGTATAATCCGCCCGTTCAAATTTGGAGAGGTCGCGTAGTCTGGCTTAGCGCGCACGCTTGGAAAGCGTGTAACCCACAAGGTTCGCGGGTTCAAATCCCGCCCTCTCCGCTCCTAGACAAATTACTCGGCTGTGAGAGTTTGTCTAGTTACGTGCCCTTTTTGCAGAAAGGGCACGTTCTCTTTTAATTATGGGTTGTTTTTCAATCGAGTATTAATTTATCACCACTTTCCTCTGTCGTCAATTACTTCCAGCAATTCCAAATCTAAAAGAAGCAGGGAAAATGTGATAATGTTTAGAGCCTATGCGCCAAACACTATCCCTGCAAAACATCATGGTTCAACTTCGTCAGCGTTGG
>VFJR01000081.1 GCA_009885945.1 Anaerolineaceae bacterium | reverse complement strand
CCAGTGCATGGGACGCTGGTTTTTCTTCAGTTGTTAGGTTAAAGAATTTTCCACTTGTATTGCTTAATTCGGGGGCGGCGGCAAAGTAGTAGAGCGCTTCGCCGGATATTTTTGGATCTTTCAATAACGGAAAGAGGATGTATTTTTGATACCAGCGATATATGAATCCGTTATTCATCCCAATATTTGTAGCAACCTCACCCGGGTGGACAGCGTTGATCGTCACGCCGGTCCCGGCTAAGCGCTCAGTCAGTTCCCAAACGGTCAACAACTGGGCGGTCTTGGAAGCGCCGTAGCCTTGCAGACCTTTGTACCTGCGTTTGCCCCAATCAAGATCATCCAGGTTTAAACCTCCAAAACGATGTCCCTCGGAGTTGACCTGGATGATGCGGGAGGGGGCTGACTCGATCATTCTTTCAAGAAGTAACCGTGTAAATAGAAATGATGCAAGATGGTTAACTCCAAATGCAGTTTCAAATCCATCTGCGGTTAAGGTGCGTTTGGTTAAATGGATGCCTGCATTGTTGATTAAGACACGGATGGCAGGAAACTGATGAAGAATTTGATTTGCAGCAGCTTGAACATCGTTCAGGTTTGAAAAATCAGCATGAACAAGATCAACCTTAGTGCCGAATCGATCGGTGATTTCTGTCTTCACTCCCTCTGCTTTTTCAGCATTTCGGCATACTAAAACTAAATCGGCGCCTCCCTGCGCAAGTCGTTTTGCGGTTTCATACCCTACGCCGGATGTCGCTCCGGTGATAACACAAACCTGACCATCCACTCTGGCAGTTGTGGTCTTTTGGGGCAATCTTGCGTTTTCAATAAATTGAAGTTCTTCAGGAAGTTTCATTTTTTAATCCATTTATCCAAAATATTTATGCATGAATTTCCTGTAAGGACGATGGAACCAGGGAATACCATTGAAGATATCTCCCCACAGATCATAATAGTCTCGCTGTTTGATGATCCGATTATCTTCACCAAATGTAAGTTTTGTGCAGCCGAACATCGGTGTGCTGGGGAATTTTTTGAACATCATCGTCATTTTCCACTCAAGGAAAATCTCATTTTCGTGTTGTGCAATCGAAGTAATATCCATGCGCAATTGTTCACAGCGCTGCGTAAGTCGATCACATAATGCAATGAAATTCTCTTTTCCTTCTATCCTTTGGATACTATCTTGAAAAATGATACCATCATGGTAATAGGGGAAAATATGTGACCAATCAGGCTTTCCTTCCCGATTATAGGTTTGAGACCAAAGTCTTAAGATATCGTCAGTACTTAATGGCGTGATGCTCATAGGTTCCTTTTGAGGCAGCTACTATTTTTTAATACTAATTAGACTGTCAAAAAATGTAAGGGTTCAGCATAATAGTGCATCTAAAATTGCACTTTTATGGAATAATTGAAAATGTCTACATAGTTTACTATAATTGTCAAAATACTAAAATGATTCACTATATTCTCATGAAATGATTTATAAAACTAACTTTGGAGTCTATTTATGGAAAATTCTGTATTAACAAAAAAACTTTCCAGGCTTGGGTGGCTAGGTCGAACCATCCTGAAAAGGTTCATGTATTCTCAAATGGCAATATATTCTGGATTAAGGATCGCGATCGGAAAAGACCAACCGCTTATGCAGTTCAAGGTTGAAAAAGACCCCCCATCGATCTATTGGGTATACCGAATAAAATCATCCGAAATTGAAAATTTGGCACAAAAACTTGGCATTCCGCCTCAATTCTCACTTAGTCCTATTCGGTGCCTAGACACGGATGAACCATCTTATTTGTTAACGGTCAACGCCTATCGTGTATCAGGGTTGATAAACGGCTTTCGAGCTGAATGGTCTGTTTTTGTTCGGGATTCCACGAATACAGTCCGTTACATGATCGTAGATGCCAGGTCTTCAAATACCTCCATGGACCCAGTCAATATCATTACGAAAGCCTCCACGGTTATCCATAAACGGGAGGGCAACATGATCCACACTCAGATCGGTGATGGCGATCATGCCTTTACTTCCACGATCACTTTGCCAGAGCATTTGCCATCCGTCCATTCCTCAGCGGAATGGGTATCCGCCAATGACTATATCTATTGGAGCAACGGGATCTGTGATCGCACATTCTATAATGCTGGTTTAGCCAATACGAAGCAAAGCCTCCTAAGCAGTAAAAATTCTGCAATCAAAGATGGGACCTTTTGGGCTCAAGTAGTGGAGCCTGATCCCGTTCACATTCTGATATTAAACAATGCTATTGAATTCGTTGTTTCTCCTTGGGAAAATACTTAAGGTTGCCCATATAAAGCGGGCATCAATGTATAGCCTGTTGTTTAGGCGGGAGCGGTTTTACTCCGTATTTATTTGTACCTTTGCAAACTCTTCTTCTGCCAATTGAGCGGCTTTACGTAGTTCATCGTCAAGGTGGTAAATGTATTTCATGACGAGGCGTACAATGACGCGCCGCAGGAAACGCGGCATGGACATATGGAACAGCATAACATCATGCACGCGCGTCCCACCGTTGGGCAGCGCTTCAAAACGAATAGTTTCAGATGCAACTTTTTTTCCATCGTTGAACGAATCGGCGGTTGAATATTCGAAGGGGCGCCAATCGAGTGCGATCTCAGTACTGAGATTCTTCCCGTGCGCGCAGTGATTGCTTGCCCCTTTGCCTGCCCTGCCCTTGGGTCTTTCGCCCACCAAATAGGTGCGGCCGTTCTTCACCCACTGGTTGCGTTTGATCGGGTCTTGAATCCATTCCCAAGTCACAGCAGGAGGCGTGGAAAAATCGATGCGTAAGACCAGATCGGCATCCTTTTCTTCCACCATAATGCGGCGCGAGCCTGTAATTTCCTGATAGCGTTTATGCAGGTCAATGTTATACGTCTTTATTTCCCCGAGATGTTCATATTCCTCCATCTGAATGTGCGTATCTTCAAGACTCAAATGAAGATGGTCAAGACATTGCTCGGTGAGCATCATATAGGCGCGCCAGCCTGTAGCTTCGCTGACATGATTCTTCCCCAGACGGTGAATCAAGTTGACATCTGAGCCGATCAATTCGCGCGCCTTCCCGATGCTTTGAACAATAAAATCACCGTGATGAGCGATGAATTTCAGATCAAGGGTTGGGATATTCTGACACGCCGCGCAAGTGCAGGTGGTTTTACGGCGCATGGATAACTGCCTGTCGCGAAACGCCACATAAATAGATTCCATAAATTCCAGCAAACTATCGCCGCGCGCAAAAGCCGACTCGCCCGCATAAGCAAAAACCGCGTCGCCTTCGAGTTTGGAAATAACCATCAAAGGAATGAACTTGTCCACCAATAGACTAAGTAATTCGGTAAGGATTTCGTGGGAATGCTCCAACTCCGTTTTGGCAACAAAAGAAGTGTAGCCCGAAATATCGGCGATCACAAAATATCCGTGCTGGGTAAGTGTAGACATGATTAAACGTGATTATACACTTAAGATTATAAGACGATGAATAATATACTTGAAACGATTTGAGTTTATGTGCTTGCTGCGAGTATCCATAATAGATTATTAGACAAATTAATATTAAGAATTGCCCTCCTTTTGTTTGCTATAATCTAAGCAGAATAAAGGAGTCCTGCATCTATGGTTAAATCGCAAGACATCGTTGTTGATTTGTTTAGAAAAATCTGGGCGCTCCTGACAGCGCCATTGGGAAAAATGCGCCGGCGTGATGACGAACGGCGTGCAATGGTAGTGGCAGCGTTCTTTTTATTCAGCACACTTTCGGTTGCGATTGAACAAATGATGGCGGGTAACACACCACGCCTCACTTTATGGATCTTGATTGGGGGATATTTATTAGCCCGTACTCATTGGTATAAATTCGCAACGATCGTTTTGATTGTTGCACTGACATTTCCTTCCTACCTTGCTGTTATAAAATTACCCAATCCTGAACCGAACCGTGTTATCTCTGCGCTGGTGTGGGTGATCGTTCCGCTCCTGTTGAGCAGCCTGATCTTTTCGGTACGTACTACCATCATTATACAAACTGCCAACATTGCTGCTCTTTTGGCTTTGCCATTTCTTCACCCCGCTTTAAGTTTTCGTATTTTGGGTGGCCCGTTGGGATTCTTCATCCTAACCTCTCTTGTGATTCTGATCGTCATGATCGAAAAGATCAAACTGGAAGACATCCGCCAGACAGAGTTGCGCCGATCACAAGAGCAATTCTATAAGGTTTTTCATACTTCACCAGATGCAATCTCGATCAGTGAACTGGAAAATGGACGCATTATTGATATCAATAAAAGCTTTAGCAATATGTTGGGATATACACCCAGTGAGTGCGTTGGCAGAACATCCATCGAGCTCAATATGTACGTCAATCCTGCAAACCGTTTTGAGATGGTTAGGTTATTGAAGGAACACAGCGAGATTAATGGATACGAATTCCGTCTGCGCCATAAGGATGGTACTCAGTTTATCGCCAACGCTTCTGTTTCACCTTTAGAGCTGGAAGGAAAAGAATGCTTGATCTGGATGGCTCGTGATGTTACTGTTCAAAGGCAAAATGAAACGGCTCTGAAAAACAGTGAAAACCTCTTCAGGCTTGCCTTCCATTCCAGCCCGTTGCCTTATTGTATTACCCTGCTGAAAGATGGACGCTATGTAGATGTTAATGATGCCTACTTACAAATGACAGGCTATGCACGTGAGCAGGTTATTGGGCATACGACACTTGATTTAAAACAGTGGGAAACAGATGATCAGCGCGTGGCGTTCGCGAACAGCTTGCAAGCTACTGGGCAAATCCGTAATCTGGAAGGGGATATCCTCACTAAATCTGGAGAAATAAGAAATTTGATTGTTAATTATGATTTATTATCCATCAACAATGCGCCGCATGTCCTTTCTTTGTTTTTTGACATTACAGATCGTAAACGCGATGAGAGGCTGATCCAAAAACGAGCTAGTGAATTCGAGGCTCTTTATCAAACGGCGCAAGTATTTAGCCGCCAGGTCGACAGCCCCTCTCTGTTCGCTGAAATCGCAGAACGCGCCAGAATCTTGGCGAATGCTGATAACGGATTTCTATTTTTATTTATTGCTCAAAGCAAAGAGCTCGAATACAAGGTATCCACCCTGATCCCCGTTCAAGGTCAACGACTTCAGCTAGGCGAAGGTATGGCCGGTTTGGTCGCGCAAAACCTCCAGCCCATGAATATCGAAAACTATCCTTTGCAGATTCAGACGCCAAGTATCTTCAATGCTTGGCCGGTGGCTGCCTGCCTCGAAGTCCCCATGCTCTTCAATGGCGAACTTGTGGGTGTATTGGGCGTGGAAAATTTTTTACCCAATAAGAATATATTTAGCGATGATGATCTGCAGCTCATGAGCTTGCTAGCAGCCCAAGCCGCCGCCGCAGTCAGTAACCAAAATTATCTTGATCAGATCCGCCAGAAGTCTACTGAGCTCGAAAACCGTATGGCAGAACTCGAAGCGAGCAACTCCGAAATGGAACGTTTTGCCTACACCGTATCGCATGATTTACGCAGTCCATTGGTTACCATCAAAGGATTTTTAGGATCTCTCAATAAAGATATATTAAATAATCGACATGACCGTGTTCAAGATGATTTAGGACGAATTGCCAATGCAACCGATAAAATGGATGCTCTGCTCTCCGACCTGCTTGAACTCTCGCGAGTCGGGCGAATCATCAACCCGCCCGAGGCAATTGATCTTATCCAAATAACCCACGATGTAGTTGAGAGTTTGGATGCCCGGCTGCATGCTAAAGATATTGCCCTTAGCATTGCGCCTAACCTGCCCATCGTCTTTGGTGATAAAACTCGGATTCGTGAAGTCATGCAAAACCTGATCGACAACGCTGCGAAATATAGCGGCGGTCAATCCAAAATCACCATCGAGATCGGGGCTAGGCTGTTGGATAATGAATCGATTATCTTTGTCAAAGACAATGGAATGGGAATTGAGACACAATACCAAGATCGTATTTTTAACTTGTTCGAAAAATTAAACGCTAATGCTGAAGGTACTGGTATCGGGCTGGCTCTTGTCAAGCGCATCGTTGAAATTCATGGTGGTAAAGTTTGGGTCGAATCAGAAGGATTAGGTAAGGGCTCGACCTTTTGCTTTACCCTTCCTGGTGGTAAAGCCGCTTGATGCCTAATAACAAAAATCACTAATCCAATTTTGGGTTAGTGATTTTTATATGCTTTTTATTAAGTCTTATTGGCTAAAGCCGCCTCAATGATCTGTTGAATGCGCGGCGCCATGCTGGATGGGTCGGGATGCAACCCTTCTACCAGTAATGCGCTATCGTAAATTTGCTCGATCACCAAAGCAGAAAGTTCCGAATCGGGTTTCATCTCTACCAGTTTTTTTAAAATATCGTGAGCGGGATTTAGTTCAAGGATTTTCTTGGGGATTTCATATTCTTTGCCCAAAAGTTTATAGACACGCTGCATATCTGAGTTAGCGCTTCCTTCGGCATCTGCAAGCCGCGCGATCGATTGTGAAAGACGATTGCTGGCGCGTATATCAGTAACGCGTTCTCCAAGCGTTTGCTTGAATCTTTCGATCAATTCATTGAAGTCAGATTCAGGGATTTTCTGCGCTTCATTATCTTCTTTTGTTTGTTCATTGTCGTTTATCTCCGCTTGAGCAACATTTTTAAATTCGTGCTCTTTGAAATTACGCAAGCCCATCAGCATAAACGAATCCATCGCATCGGTCAGCAGTAAGACCTCTGTTCCCTTTTTGTCAAAGTAATCCAAATGTGGACTGCGCAATACAGATTTTGGATCATCGCCAATAATGTAATAAATTATTTTTTGATCATCCTTTATGCGTCCTATGTAATCATCCAATGAAGACCAAGTCTCTGGCTGGCGGTTTGTTTTGAAGCGCAATAACGGATGAATAGACTCGCCGTCCCCTTGGTTGGCTGCGATACCTTGTTTGAGATATGCCCCAAACTCGATCCAGAAAGAAGAATATTTATCAGCATCTTTTTTTGCAAGAGTTTCTAATTCTTTTAAAACTTGTCCCGTCACTACCTTTTTTAATTTTGGCATCAACCCGCTGGATTGCACTGTCTCGCGTGAGACATTAAGCGGCAAGTCTTCTGAATCCACCACGCCTTGCACAAAACGCAGATACTCTGGCAGCAGGTCTTTGTTGTAATCGTCAATTAAAATATTTCGTGAATATAATTTTAAACCGTCCTCTTTCCGTAAAGAGAACATGCTTCTCTCGTGTTTTGCGGGAATGAATAATAACGCGTATAACTGCACTGGCGCATCTGTTACTACGTGAATACGCGTTTGCGGGTCTTCAAATTCCATTGTCATTTGGCGGTAAAAATCTTTGTATTGCTCGTCTGTGATTTCCTGTCTGGAAGAGCGCCAAATAGAAGTTTGTTTATTAACTTGCTGTTGTTCATCGCCAACATAGATCGGGAAGCCAATATAGTCAGAGTGTCTGTGGATGATATTCTTGAGCCGATATTCATCCGCAAATTCAGCCGCATCTTCCTTTAACTTGATCTCGATTCTCGTCCCACGCTCGCTCATCTCCCCGGCGCTGATCTGGTAGCTGTCGTCTCCAGTCGCGTACCAGCTTACAGCTTGAGCTTGAAGCGCGTGAGAACGTGATGTCACACGAACCCAATCCGCCACCATAAAGACTGAGTAAAATCCCACGCCAAATTGACCGATCACCTGCGTGAAATCCCCCTTGTTATCCTTGGTTGCCTCTAAAAATTTACGCGCTCCAGATTGAGCGATCGTCCCCAGATTTTCCATGATCTCGTCTTTGGTCATGCCAATGCCGCTATCTTGGATTGTAATCATGCGCGATTCTTTATCAACATTGATGCGAATCGCTAACTCAGCTTTAGAATCAAGCACATTTTGATTGGTCAGCATCTCAAAGCGCAGACGGTTTAGCGCGTCCGATGCATTGGAAAGCAGTTCGCGTAAAAAAACATCGCGGTCCTTATATAAGGAATGAATTAGAATATTAAGCAGTTGTTTGGTCTCTGCTTTAAATGAAAAGGATTCCGCGTTGAGGTTAGTATTGCTGTCAGACATAAAAAGCTCCTGTTTGAAAATATGATCAAGATTGATGTAATTTTACCCACTGAGTATAAAAAATTTATAGGAAAATTAGTAACTACTCAGCCATAAACTACCTATATGATCATGTGGCTGCGAGGTGCTTTTGTTCGTAGCCGAAGCAGTCTCCCGCGTCACAGGAGATTGCTTCGGCGGGAGAGCAAGAACCCGCCTCGCAACGACATGGCTGAGTAGTTACGAAAATTATCAATAAAATTCCGTTCTTAAGTAGGGTATGTTTTGCCTATTGGTGAAATAAAATAAGTCTTGTTCAATCTCTCTAAAAAAGACCGATAAGGAGTCTCTAATGACAATTGTATCAGCAGAAATTTTCGTAATGGCTCATCTAAAAATGGCATACCGCGCCTTTACCAACTCCACCTCTTTGCGCGAGTGGCTGTGCGATGTCGCCACCACGGAGCCTCATGTGGGTGGTCGCATATACCTATGGTGGCGCGGAGATTTTTATTCCAGCGGACATTATCTTGAATTGACAGAAAATAGAAACATTAAATTTAAATGGTATTCAAATATAGACCCCGCCGCTACTGAAGTAAATGTTGTTTTTACAGAAAAAGATGGCGGCACGCTGGTTCATATCGATCATCATGTCCCTGATGATGACTCGTGGAAGAAAATAGGCGATGGTTTTCGCGAAAATTGGCAGGATAGCTTGCGAAATCTTAGATCCGTGCTTGAGACAGGCATCGATTTGCGTATTTCCGAACGTCCGATGTTAGGCATAGCTCCCGGTGATTTTACAGAAGAACAAGCCAAGGCGTTAGGCGTGCCTGTGCGCGAAGGGTTGCGCCTTGATGGGACAGTAGCCGGCATGGGTGCAGAGAAAGCTGGTTTAAAACAAAATGACGTGATTGTTGGAATGGCAGGCAATCCCATCACCAGCGATTTCAATAGCTTGCCTTTGGCAATTGCGGGCAAAAAAGGCGGCGATGTGATTGAGGTTGTCTTTTATCGTGGCGCAGAGAAGAAAACCGTCAATATGGAATTAACCAAACGCCCTGTTCCTGATGTTCCTTTCAATGCACAAAAAGCGGCAGACATCGCGCGGGATTTATTTGAAGTTGGTTTGGATGAAGTTGAAAAATGTTTTGAGGGTGTTACTGACCAGCAAGCGATGAAGCGTCCTGCCGAGGGAGAGTGGAGCGCCTTGGAAGTGCTGGCTCATTTAATTCAAAACGAACGCTTTCAAATGATCTATCTTGTCGGCTTGGTGGACGGCTACGAATCGGTTGCAGATGGTTTTGGTACAAATGTTGATGCTTATGTGCGTGCCACAGTCAAAGCGAACCCGTCTGTCGCGCTGATGTTATCTGCCCTGCGCCGCACTGTCGATGAATTGCTCGCCTTTGTCGCCGCACTGCCCGATGATTTTGTGGCTAATAAAGGAAGTTTTTACCGTTTTGTTGGGTTCTCACTTCTTCAACCTAATTTTCATCTGAGCGGGCACACACAACAAATCAAAGAGGCGCTAGCATCAGCGCGGAAATAAATCAGTTTTGCAAAAGTCTTGTACCGGGTTAGCCTCTGCGTTATAATCGCCGTCGCTCCAAAATTATGGAGCCTGTAGCTCAACGGCAGAGCGCTACACTGTGGCTGTAGATGTTGAGGGTTCGAAACCCTTCAGGCTCCCAATAAAAAGAGTCTCCAATTGTGGAGACTCTTTTTTGTTAACTGACCTTTCGAAAAAAACTTGGCGCTCTTTGCGCATTGGCGGTGAAAAAAGATTTTGTTTTATCCCTTATATCGTCTAACTGCTAACACTGCATTATGCCCGCCGAAGCCAAAGGCGTTGCTAATAGCAAGATCGATCTTTTTCTCGCGCGCCTTGTTGGGAATGTAGTCCAGGTCGCATTCAGGGTCGGGGGTTTGATAATTAATAGTAGGAGGCAATATTCCATCGCGAATGGCTAGCGCGCAAAAAATGGCTTCGAGCGCACCGGTTGCGCCCATCATATGTCCCGTCATGGATTTTGTAGACGAGATCGGTGTTTGATAAGCAAGTTTGCCCAATGCCGCTTTTACTGCACGTGTTTCAGACTGGTCATTCATGAAGGTACCAGTTCCATGTGCATTGATATAACCAATATCTTCCGTGTTTGCCTGCGCTGAGGCGAGCGCCATGCGAATTGCGGAGGCTCCGCCCTCGCCGAATTCGTGAGGCGCGGTTACATGGTACGCATCCGCTGTCGCGCCGTATCCAGCCAGTTCAGCATAAATCGTTGCGCCGCGTGCTTTCGCATCTGATTCGCGTTCTAAAACAATTACGCCCGCGCCTTCGCCCATCACCAAGCCATCTCGATTTTTATCAAAGGGCTGAGGGGTAGTTTGATAGCTGTCATTTCTGCGTGACATAGCGCCCACTCGGTCAAACGCCGCAACACCAGTCATTGTTATAGTTGACTCGCCCGCGCCTGTCAGCGCCGCGTCAATCATGCCGGCACGCAGCATCATTAATGCAGTGCCAATTCCATCTGCGCCCGAGGCGCAAGCCGAAGCAACTGAAAAACACGGTCCTTTGATTCCCAATTCAATGGCGGTCATTCCTGCGCCGCCGTTGGGCATTAGCATAGGAATAAAGAAAGGGCTAACGCGTCGTGGACCTTCACGGTCATTGGTCAAAATAGCTTCCTGCAGTGATTTCAACCCGCCAATTGCCGAAGAAATTAAAACACCAATGCGTCCCGCGTTTTTTTCTGTTACCACCAAGCCAGATTGCGCCATAGCTTGTTTGGCGGCGGCTACTGTTAATTGCTCAAAGCGGTCGCGGCGGCGTGCTTCTTTTGGATCCATAAAGTGATCGGGATTGAAGTTTTTCACTTCTGCCGCGATGTGTACTTGTAAAATAGATGAGTCGAATAATGTAATCGGTGCAACACCAGAAACCCCGTTGATTACATTCTTCCAAGATTCCTCAACACTTAAACCTAGCGGGTTTACCGTGCCCATGCCAGTAATTACAATTCGTTCCTGCATTCATCCTCCAAAAGTAAACTTCGATTTTATATAAAACCCCGAAATCAATTAAACGTGACGCTCGCTTCGTGCCTGCCTATGCCTGCCTCAGTCTGCGGAAGCAGACTCTACGCCTTGGCGGCGCGCTTTCCATTCCCTATCTAAAATCCCATAATAATATTCATCGCCCCAATAGGTGTCCATCCAAAAGCTTTCACGAAAATGAGCCTCGCGCCGAAACCCCAGCTTTTCCAATAAGCGGTATGAGCCAGTATTATTCGTGTCGCAATCTGCTGAGACGCGGTGCGCTTGCAGGTCGTAGAAAATAAAATCCAGCAGGCGCGTAGTAGCTTCGCTGGCATATCCTTGCATCCAATGTGGAGAGGCTATACTGTAACCGATCATGATCAATCGTGCATCATTTACCGTGGACCAATAAGCAACATCGCCGATCATTTCGCCTGTCTTCTTTATTTCAATCGCAAGTTGATAATGCTCGCCTAGTAATCCAAGCGGAATAGTTTTCACTCTTTCAATAAAGTCTTGTGCTCTATCGAGCGAAAGCGGAAGTTTCCAGCCCTGATATTTTGCTACTTCAGGGTCATTGCGATAGGCGTGAAATGAATTCAAGTCTGAGTCTTGAAAATTGCGAATAATGAGTCTTTCTGTTTCAAAATAATGTTCCATATTGTTATTCGCCGGGCTTGGGAATGTAATCGCCTTCGATCCACTCTTCACCAGTAGGGCTGACTTCTTTCTTCCAAACAGGCACGATTTCCTTAAGGCGGTCAATGCCATAACGTGCCGCGTCAAAAACCCCGGTATCGCGATGTGCCGCGGTGCAGGCGATTAATACAGTAGGCGTGCGTGGATATAACTTGCCGATCCTTTGAACAATGGCAATGCCTTCAATTACATCCCATTTCAGGCGGATTTCATCGGCAACTTGTTTCATTTTTGCCTCTGCCATCGGAATATAGGCTTCATATTCGAGGTAAACAGTTTCGTGCGGGTTGTCGCGGGCGGTGACGCCGCGTACCATGCCGGTAAAAATAGCCGCCGCGCCGCTGGAAGTAAGAGTTATTTTCTCCAGCAAGTCGTTCAAGTCAATTTCGTCTTCAGTAATTGAGAATATCGTAGGTAGGGGAATCATAAATAATCCGTGATGCGTAATTTTATCCGCCAGAGACGGGGGGAAACATGCCAATTTCGGCATTTTGCGGGACAATTTGTTCGTCAAAGGCGTATTCGCGGTTGATGGTCATTAAAACTGATTTCATAGATTGCGCCATTTTTGGGTAGTCACTGGAAAGCTTATCTTTTAATTCCTGAATAGTTAAATTATCAGGGATTTCCAAGTCCATTTGTTTTGTGCCCGCACGGTCGCGGATGGTTGCGAAAAAGAGTAATTTTATTTTATTCATTTTATAAACCTAAAATCCATTTTAACTAAAGCTCAGAAACGTCAAATGGTGGTTGAGTAGCCGCGTTCTTGTTCTTTGCGGCGTATCGAAACCACCATTTATATCCACACATCATTTGGCGCAGTTTTTTCATTTTCAAGATCGCCTGTGTTCACGGTGCCGGCGGGTTCGATAAGCATAATATGGCATTCTTCAAGCGCAACAGGTTTATGTTCGACGCCTTTTGGCACCACATACATTTCGCCTTCGTTGAGTAAAACTTCGCCGTCTCGAAATAGAATTTGCAAACTGCCTTTGATGACCAGAAAGACCTCGTCTGTTTCAGGGTGATTGTGCCAGATAAATTCACCCTGCACTTTCGCCAATTTGAAATGATAGTCATTCATCTGTGCGATGATTTTCGGTGACCAATGTTCAGAGAAAATAGAAAGCTTATCTTCTAGATTGATTTTATTCATTGACAATATCCCCGCTTTTGCCGCCATGCTTTTCAACCAAACGGATGTTTTGAATCTTCATGGTCTTCTCTGCGGCTTTTGCCATATCGTAAATGGTCAGCGCCGCTACTGAAACGGCGGTTAATGCTTCCATTTCTACGCCTGTTTTGCCGGTCACTTTCGTAGTGGCTGTGATGATAACGCCGGGCAGCGAATCATCCAATTCAAGTAGCACGTCCACTTTTGTCAGCGGGAGCGGGTGGCAGAGGGGAATCAACTCTGAGGTGCGTTTTGAAGCGCTGATGCCGGCAATTTGCGCAATGGTCAGCACATCTCCTTTTTTGATTTGGCCCGCGCGAATCAGATCAAGCGTTTCTTTTTTCATATGCACTTCGCCTTTGGCGACTGCGATTCTGGCGGTGTCAGGCTTGTCGCTCAAGTCTACCATTTGGACGCGGCCCTGTTCGTCAAGATGAGTAAGTTTATTCATGCGGATGATTATACCCACAGCACTTATAAATTGTAACTACTCAAAAACATGGCTGGGTACTCTGTATCGCAATGGTATAATCCGCCCGCTTATGGAGAATTTGCTTTTTCAAACGGGATATAAAGTGGAGACACCGGTCTATCAAGGACCGATGGATCTCTTGCTTGGTTTAATTGAGCGTGCTGAATTGGATATCACTGCTATTTCGTTGGCCACGGTCACCGAGCAATATCTTTCGTATATTCATGCAATGCAAGATGCAAAAGCAGATGAGCTTTCCTCTTTCTTGGTGATCGCGGCAAAGTTATTGCAAATTAAGTCCGAAGCTTTGTTGCCGCGCCCGCCCGTGCGTGAGCCTGGCGAAGAAGATGTAGGCAATGACCTTGTTGAACAACTTAAACTTTACAAGCGCTATAAAGAAATTGGAATTTGGATGGAAGAACGCCAAGAGTTTGGCTTTCATACTTATTTGCGTGTTGCGCCGCCGCCCAAAGTAGAAGCAAAACTTGACCTCTCGAATTTAACGTTGGATGGGCTGATACTGGCGGCTGAGTCTGCTTTTCGTAAGAGTCAGGAAAAACAACCGTTGGGTATGATCATTGCCGCTCCGCGCGTGACCATTCGTGAGAAGATCAATTTCATTACCAAAACACTACAGCACATCCAAAAAATGACCTTCAGCGGCTTGATCACCGACAAAGCCAGCCGTGTTGAAATTGTGGTGACATTCTTGGCGATGCTGGAGTTGGTCAAGCGTTATCATATCTCTGCGGTTCAAAATGAATTGTTCGGAGAAATTGAATTTGAGAAAATGGGCGAGTGGAAAGACGACGAGCAGATAGACATTGAATTTGAATAGAAGAGCAGAGAATAAAGAATGGAAAAGGGATAACCTGTATTCTAAGGTTATCCCTTTTGATTTAAATTGCCCATGCGCCGGGGACGGCACATGGTTGCCCGCGTTGTTCGCAAAACGCCGCCGCACCCACAAGAGGCATTCAGGACGGCGGCTTTAGCATGTACTAGGCGACAAGCAGATAAATATTTTACTCAAGCGTTTCTATACTTAGTAAATTCCATAAACCGTCATCGTTCACTGCGAAGGCGCGATACAACCTATTGGGTTGCAGTGTTTCGAAAAACGTATCTGTGATCCTGAATTTGATATCGCCCATTTGCAAAACATAGGTGATCTTTGATGATTGATGCCCGCGCCTGTTGATTCCGCTTTGTGAGCTTTCTGTTTTGGCGCGCGCTTCAATAGTTTGTATTTCGCCCAGTGGTTTTTCCGCAAGTGGTGAACCTGCGGATTTCGCCATTTCTACTGAGGCTTGATATTGACGGGGAATGACAAAAAAATCATTATGCCAGCCAAGAAAACAGCGCATAACATAGCTGGAAAGAAAGCCAACCCTAGAATATTTTGCAGTGTATCGAACAGACCTACAAAATATAAGACTACGCAAAAAAATAAAAATCCTGCTCCGAAGATAATAGAGATGACAGGTTTTTTATTATCGAATTTTTCTGCATAATTTTTTATGATGGCGCGTGCATTTTTAATTTGTTCAATTTGCTCTGCTGAAAAACGTCCGTGCCTATTTTCTTCAAGATCAATAGCAGAAAACCTGCCT
>VFJR01000011.1 GCA_009885945.1 Anaerolineaceae bacterium | reverse complement strand
GGGACACGATCCCAAGAGCTTGGGGAATGTCCCCGTTCCTTGGGGATGACAGGCTTCGACGGGAGAGGCTGGTTCCGGAATGCGAGCCGAGCGGCGCCGAACTCGTAAACTCAGCGCAAAAACTCAAGTGCCAATAAAAGCACTTCATACGCTTCTATGTCTCTCGCCGCCTAAGGCAGCATAAAAGCATGACACCTTAGGGTGTCACGTCCGCCGTCCTCGTCCTCCATTCGGTGACGGAGCGGGCGAAACAATAATGGAGCGCTGCACATGACTCTGCTAAATGTGCCTAAGACTAGCAGATGGTCACAAGGTTACCTGCTCGCCGAGATCCTTGTGATGAAACACTTCGGCAAGCTACGCTCGTAGATTTCCGAGGGTCGAGTCTTTCGGACCCGGGTTCAATTCCCGGCATCTCCACATAATTTTGACCAGCAGGTATACTGCTGGTCAAAATGTTTAACGGAGCAATATGAAAAAACTTTTCTTAATTGGATTACTAACTTTGACAGTTGCCTGCCAACCAGCAGAATCTACGCCCGCGCCTGAATCTACACCCACTACAGCGCCTCCACCCACGCTGACGTCTGTTCCCGCCACCCAAACCTTGATACCCACTCCAATATTTTCCCCTACCCCGCCCCCGCCTTACTTCATCGAATCATTTGATACATTTGCCCCATATTGGAAAACAATAACTATTAACGGGCAAGCGACCTCCTCTCAATTTCAATCGCAAAACGGGAATCTTGTCATCAACCCGCTTACATCAAATACCTGGGTATACGCACTTTACGATTTATACGTCTATCAAAATTCAAAAATTGACGTCCTCTTCCAAATTAACGACGGTGCCCCATATATGATCGGTGTAGTTTGTATGTATGACGAATCTGCAGGCTGGTTTGAATATGATATCTCCAGTGATGGAACCTACAGCGTCTTATACGGGCAATGGCTGGCAGATGGAATAGCCCAATTTACTCCCTTAGCCTATGACAGTTCTGAATATATAAAGCCAGATCAGTCTCAATATGAACTCGGCTTTGAATGTAAAGATAACTTTCTCTCCCTCTCGATTAATGGAAAACTGTTTCGCAGAATCGATGTTTCATCCTACGAACTAACTGAAGGAAAAACAGGCATCACCGTTTCCTCTTTTGAAGACCCCAACATAACCATCAGCGTAGATTCTCTTGAAATTACAGAGCCTTAACTCTGGAGTCTATTAGCTTGCTGATAGACAAACTGTCAGGCAGCAAACTGCCTGACTCCAAAATCGTTTTCGTAATTTATATATCTCGTTAACAAAAATCTTGCGCCTGTGGGGTATGCTATGGTTATTCAAAACTAAATTAGTAAAGCGAGATACTATCTCGTTTTACTCGCAAGGAGAACCTCATGGGCAAAATTATAGGAATAGACCTCGGCACCACAAATTCAGTTGTCTCGGTCATGGAAGGCGGCACCCCAACCGTCATCTCCACCGCAGAGGGCGGCAGAATCTGCCCCTCAGTAGTGGCATTCAATAAAAACGGCGAACGACTCGTCGGTCAGACAGCGAAGCGGCAGGCTGTTGTTAATTCTGAGAATACAATTTATTCGATCAAGCGTTTTATCGGCCGCCATTTTGACGAAACTGAATCAGAACGTAAAATGGTCTCATACGATGTTTCTGCGGGACCGACAGGCGATGTGCGCGTAAAGATTCCAATTAACAACCGCGAATACAGCCCGCAGGAAATTAGTGCGATGATCCTCGCAAAATTAAAGGCAGATGCAGAAGCGTATTTAGGTTCTGCTGTCACACAAGCTGTGATCACTGTGCCTGCCTATTTTAACGATAGCCAAAGACAAGCCACAAAAGATGCTGGCAAGATTGCAGGCTTGGAAGTGATGCGCATTATCAACGAGCCGACAGCTTCTGCGTTGGCGTATGGACTCGATAAAAAGAAAGATGAAACCATTCTGGTCTTCGACTTGGGCGGCGGTACATTTGATGTTTCTGTGCTCGAAGTAGGCGAAGGCGTGATCGAAGTTAAATCTACCAACGGCGATACGCATTTGGGCGGCGATGACTGGGATCAAAAGATTGTCAATTGGGCGGCAGATGAATTTAAAAAAGATCAAGGCATTGATTTGCGCAGTGACCGCCCTGCGTTACAACGTTTGCGCGAAGCCGCAGAAAAAGCAAAGATCGAGCTTTCTACAGTGATGGAAACAGAAATTAATCTGCCTTATATCACTGCTGATGCTTCAGGTCCAAAACATTTGCAATTGAAACTATCCCGCGCAAAGTTTGAACAAATGACAGATGATTTGGTCAAACGCTGCCGGATTCCATTTGAAGCCGCTTTAAAAGATGCGGGTATGGACGCCAGTAAACTTAATGAAGTGGTATTGGTGGGCGGCTCCTCGCGTATGCCCATGGTTCAGGATCTAGTACGCAACTTGACGGGCGGCAAAGAGCCGAACAAGGGCGTGAATCCAGATGAGGTTGTGGCAGTTGGCGCGGCAATTCAGGGCGGCGTATTGGGCGGTGAAGTCAAAGACATTTTATTGCTCGATGTAACTCCACTTTCCTTAGGTGTGGAAACGATGGGCAGTGTCATGACCAAGATGATCGAACGCAACACTACTATCCCTGTGCGCAAAACTGAAACATATTCCACTGCCGCAGATAATCAAACCGCTGTTGACATTCATGTTTTGCAAGGTGAGCGCCCAATGGCTGGCGATAATATGTCGCTAGGACGTTTTAGACTCGATGGCATTCCACCCGCCGCACGCGGCATTCCGCAAGTGGAAGTAACTTTTGATATTGACGCCAACGGCATTTTGAATGTGACCGCCAAAGATAAAGCCTCTGGCAAAGAGCAAAAGGTGACGATTACTGCCTCGACCAATTTGAACAAGAATGATATTGAACGCATGGTGCAGGAAGCCCGCCAAAATGAAACTGCAGACAAACAAAACCGTGAGCTGATCGAAGCCAAGAATAATGCTGATAATTTGGTTTACCAAACCGAAAAGACATTGCGCGAGCTCGGTGATAAAGTTGCATCTGCTGAACGCGGCGCGATCGAAACAAAGATTAATGATGTGAAACAAGCCGCACAGACGGATGATCTGAACCGCATTAAGAAATCTACGGATGATCTGCAAAATGCATTTCACGCATTGAGTCAGCAGTTATACGCGCAAGGCGCAGAAGGACAGCCTCAACCAGAAGCTCAGGCAAGTGCAGCGAGTGGCGATGTAATTGATGGCGAAGTGAAAGAGTAAAACGACAAATCTAAGTTTGTCTTAAAAAATAGAAGTGTTATAAAAAACAGCTCGCTCCATTACTTGGAGCAAGCTGTTTTTTATGTAATCTGACTTGAGTTCAAGCTAAACAGCATCCCGTTCCAGCCAGCTTTTGTTTGCCAGCACACGCCGCGAACTGGCACGTTCCATGGCTTGTTTGATTTCTTGTGATTGATTAAGTAATTCAGCGAATGATTTTTGGTCGAGGCGCAGTAAGGTGGTTGGCATGGTGGCGATGATACTTGCGGTGCGCATCATGTCCATCATCAAGGCTACTTCGCCAAAATGTTCGCCAGTTCCCAGCGCGGCGCGTTCTACAAATGTAACTTCGCCTTTTTCATCCTTGACAGGAAATTGCACGCTGACGCGCCCCGACTCGATCACATAAAAATAATTTCCATCATCCCCATATTTGAAAACAGTTTCATTTGCTTTAATTTCGATCTTTTCCAGCTTTTTCTCAAGCAAGCTTAATTGCAATCCGTCGAATTCAGAGAATAATGGAATCTGGCGCAGAATGCCCAGGCGCCTCATGGCAACTGAATCGTTCGCGTTCTGTGTGAAACTCTTTCGCAGCAAACGGTTGTAATCCTTTCTATTCAAACACAAAACTTCTACAGGCGTAAGCGCCTGCACCGTGGCATTTCGTCTTTCATTAGAGAGCAGCGCCATCTCGCCAAAATGATCGCTGCGTGTCAGGTGCGCAAGTGTACGCGGCTTCAGAGAAACCACCATTGCTTCGTCGCTTTTTAAGGAAGGCATGGCATCCGCACCTGCCGAATTTTTTTTGCTTGGGTCAAACCTGCCGATCACTTCCACGCGCCCTGTGCGGATCAGATAAAACTCATCACCGAAATCACCTTCTTTGATGATGACATCACCACGCGCAAAGCGTTTGGATTTGAATTGCTTGCAAAGCAAAGCGATCTCGCGGTCGGTCTTATCTGCGAAGAAGGGCACCGAACGTACAAGGGTTTCAATATCACCGCGCGGGTCGGTTAGTTTCTGGCTTAAGCCCGCGGCATGATGCACATATTTTAAAATATAATCTTCGGCAATTTCCTGCATTTCCCAATTTAAACTGTCAATGCCATATGCCAGCGAGCGCACTGCGTAGGCTTTGCCTGCCGCTTTTTCTACACCGATCAACGTTTCTTCCAGGGCGAGCGCCATCGAGACACCATAATCGCTGGGCGTCATGCCTGTTTGTGTTGAAGCAAATTGCGACTCATCTGTTTTCTTCGCGCCGCCAAACCACGAACGCGCCGAGCGATAATATCCATTCTCGACCCAGCTCTTTGTTTTTTTTCCAAAGTCGTTTTCGAGTTCGCGCAAAATGGTTAATTTAATGTGGATGAACGCATCCATTAATTGCTTGCGCGTACTTTCGGCGCGTTTTTCTTTTTCTGATTGATTCTCTAAAATGATCGGGCGCATATCCCAATGCAGGTATCCGCCGAGGATCAATAAGCCCGCGAATGTTTGCGCAGATATAGCGGATATAAATAGACTCGCCGCCCATGCCATTATTCCCAGCGCGATCAATCCAACCGATGCAGAGCGCCAACTGCCGCGCAATCCGAATAGCAACCGTCCCGCGAATAAAAACATTAAGCTGGATAAAATAAGCCCCGCTTCATGCCACCCGATAGTTGCTTCGGTCCAGTTGACATTGAGCGCGCCGATAAAACTGCCCGCGCCCGCAATGAATCCCAGCGCGGCAAAGAACCACATGCCCGCGTGGACAGAGCCGCGCATCTTGCGGTAATTTGAAAAAGCCTGCCATGCCGCGAATCCAAATGAAAGCGCGCCGATGCCCAGCATGAACCAGTTTGCAAGCGTGGGTAAAATGAATTTTGGAAGCGTGGTTAATAAACCTGAACCGAAAATAATGACCAGCGCTGTGCGCCCGCGTGTGGAAAGCAAGCCGATCTTGCGCAGCCATTGGATAAGTGCGGGTCCATTGCTCGCAAGTAAATATATTGAATATGAAATGGAAGAGACTGCTAGTAAGACCGTGCCGATATTTAGCAGTTGAGCCAGCAGATCGCCGCTGAACTGTAATAATGTGGAAATGCTGGATGTGGTTTTATAGTCCCAAAAGCGGGTGGCTGTATACGTAAAATAGATCGAAGAGAGGAAGGCAAGGATGCCAAAGACAAGAAATATCCATTCCTCGCGCGTCCATTTTTCGCGTTTGGATATTTTGGCGCGCAAGCCTTTGGAGATAAATTCCATAGAGCGTTCACGCAGGCGCGGAATTTCAAGCGCATCTGCCAGCATGTAGTAGCCGTCGAGTTTTAGAATGGGCAATAAGTTGGAGGTGCTTAAGAAAATACCAACGAGGCTGATCTGTAAAAGGAAGATGGCAATATTGATTGGCATGGCAGGCATGAAATATACCAACAGCGTACAAATGCCCGAGATGATATAGCCCGTGTAAGGTCCTGCCCATGTGACGGAGAGCCGCGCGCGTTTGCCATACATCCAGACATCGGTGGTATCTACGAAAGCGGCGGGCATGCCGTAATAGAGCATCGCGCCGCCTTTATACACTTCACAGCCGAAATGCTTGGCGGTGATGGCGTGCGCGAATTCATGAATAACGATCGGAATGTAGGAAATTAATCCCAGGGTGATCATGATCGTGCCAAAGTCTTTGCCGAATAGATCATATTGCGGCTGCTGCGAAACTGAAATGAAGAGAAAGGTTCCGATAACGGAAACAAGCAGCAGGGCGATTTGAATCGGCACTGTGAACAGAATCCAGCCGCCGTAGCGGTAGATGCGCTCGAGGTGCGAATCCAATCCTTTGATCGTCCACTCTTTGGTGAAGGCTAAACGCGCCAGCCAGGTTAATTTATACGAGAGCTTTTGTTCTTGTAAAGCGCGGGCGGCATCGCCATAAAGAGAGTGCGGTGCTTCGCTAAGCATGTGCTGGTCGCTGAGGCGTCCGATCAGCCCAACGACGGCGTCGAAGGCAAAAGATTTGAATTCCATGAAGTAAGCCAGCACAATCTGTTGCACGGTTTTTTCGCCGTTCATTTGCTGCCAGAGCCAGAATTCTTCGGGGGAGAGGCGTGCGTAGGTATGTGCGCGACCGTTCTTAAGCATAAAGTGCCGCCCGCTGGCGTCTGTCATTTCTTTTGAGACAATGCCTGCGGCTTGCGCGGGCTTGGTTTGTTTAATATCAAGCGCGTTTTGCAAACCAGACCATAAACCCGTTTGCGTGGATTCATTGGATTCGTTATTTTCTGTGGGCCACCAGGCTGGGAATGTTGTCATTGAATTCCTATTTTTTTAAACCGTTTTTAAACACAAAGGACACGAAGTACACCAAGGAAGATCAAGAGCTTAAGACTTTCATGCATTACTGTAATGAGTAATTTTTTAATTTGTTTTTCCTTTGTGCTCTTTGTGTCCTTCGTGTTTAATTGTTTTAATGTCCAACTATTCCAGATCTTTCAAAACCACAGGCGCTTCTTTTGGTTTACAAATACCGCACCATAAAGTGTCATCTACTACGACGGCTTTATTTTGCCCTTCCTTATCTTTGAATATCTCAAGGATAAAGGGCATTTTTTGTGCGTGATCGCGGCAAACACCTCTGCCGCAAAAGCGACAGGTTCCGTGCGAAGGGCGGGAGCAATGCCAGCATTCCATGTGTGATTCTCCTAGGTGAAAAAATATTGACGAAGAGCGGTGGTTGAATTACGAACAGCGTTCTGTTAAATGAATAATTTCAGGAAGACACTGGTTGAGCGTATCTTCCTGAAATTATAACGGACAGTTCTATATTTTCAATGCAGCTTGATTGTGATTTATGCTTCCGAACGACTTGCGTTCTTCGGGGGAAGCCTTTAAGAGATTATCGAAATCAGCGCGCGCCATGCCTTTGAAAGTGGCGGCTTCTTCGGCGGTTAATTCAAAACCAGTCAACGCCTGATCGGGATTGGCAAAGAGTTGATCG
>VFJR01000172.1 GCA_009885945.1 Anaerolineaceae bacterium | reverse complement strand
TCCTGCTTTAATCAGCATTTCAATTTCAGTAATCAAGACGGCAGGGTCAATCACCACGCCGCCGCCAATTAATGCGGTGGTGTTCTTTGCAAAAATCCCCGAAGGCACAAGATGAATCTTGAATGTGCCATACTCATTGATGACCGTATGTCCCGCATTGTTGCCGCCGTTAAAGCGCGCCACATAATCCATTTGTTCGGCGAGATAATCCACCGCCTTGCCTTTGCCCTCATCGCCCCATTGCGAACCGATCACTGCTGTGATTGTCATACGTCCTCCAGATTTGAATTCCAACTCTTGAGCATGTCTACTCTTTTGCACGCTTCTTTATCTAACCGTGATGTTGATTCTGCTTGCGGATGCATCAGCGACGCCTTAGCCTTTCGGCGCAGAATCAACTTTCAGCTTAAGCGAGAGGCGGGTTTATATCGTTATAGTTTCCATCAAGCATTATAATTCCCGCGTTCGATTTTATGAGGAGCAAATATGAAAATTATACAAGAGACCGCTTTAACCTATGACGATGTTTTGCTGATCCCGCAATATTCAGACGTGGATTCACGGCGTATGCTCTCCACTGAAACGCGGCTGACGAATCAAATTAAGTTGCAAATCCCAATCGTTTCTGCCAACATGGATGTGGTGACCGAAAGCGAAATGGCGATTGCAATGGCGCGCGAAGGCGGCATTGGTATTATTCACCGCTTTTTATCGATTGATGCGCAGGCTCGTGAAATTCAGCGAGTAAAAAAAGCCGAATCATTCATCGTTGAGAAACCCGTCTCGATGGATGTTGCCAACACATTGGGCGCGCTGAAAAAGCTTGTAGAAGAAACCAACGCGGGCGGTATTTTGATTTTGGAAAATGAGAAGCTTGTTGGCATTATTACGCGCCGTGATATTTTGTTTGAAGAAAATGATAATAAGCCTTTGCGTGATGTAATGCAGAAAAAATTGATCACTGCCTCGCCAGAGATTTCTTTAAAAGATGCAGAAAAATTATTACATCAGAATCGCATTGAAAAACTCCCGCTGGTAGATAAAGATGGGCGTGTGGCGGGGCTGGTGACCTTGAAAGATATTATGAAGATCACGCAATATCCCAAAGCCACCAAAGATGAACGTGGACGTTTGATCGTAGGCGCGGCGGTAGGTGTGCGCGATAAAGAAATGCGCCGTGTAGAAGCCGCACTCGCAGCTGGCGCAGATTGTATTGTGGTGGATATTGCGCACGGTGATTCAAACCTTGAAATTGATATGATTAAAAATATTCGTAAGCACTTTCCCAAGGTGCAGATCATTGGCGGGAATGTTGCAACTGCAGATGGCACAAAAAGATTAATTGATGCCGGCGCAGATTCGATTAAAGTTGGTGTAGGTCCAGGCTCCATTTGCATTACACGCCAAGTAGCAGGCTCTGGCGTGCCGCAATTGACTGCGATTATCGATTGTGCCAAAGCCGCTGAATCATCCAAGACGCCGATTATTGCAGATGGCGGCATTCGCCAATCGGGCGATGTAGCAAAAGCAATTGCGGCAGGCGCGCAAACGGTAATGATCGGTTCGATGCTGGCAGGTACAGATGAAAGCCCCGGCATGATCATGACGCGCAGAGGGCATCGTTATAAAGCATCCCGCGGCATGGCATCTCGTGAAGCAAACATAGATCGAAACAAACGCGAAGGCAATGACTTGACTCAAGAGGAGATTGAAGAATATGTTGCCGAAGGTGTGGAGGCGGCAGTGCCGTATCGCGGCAAGGCGCGTGAGGTGCTTACTCAATTAGTTGGCGGGTTACAATCTGGCATGAGTTACAGCGGCGTGCATACCTTGGAAGAATTTCAGCAAAAGGCGATCTTTGTGCGCATGACTGGCGCGGGCTTGAAAGAGTCTGGTCCGCATGATGTGGAAGTGATTGGGTAAAAACGTTTCAACGTTGAAACGTTCAAACGTTTGATAATGGAGATAATATGACTAAATCAACAACAGCAACTTGGATCGAAAAAGACAAAAAGCAATTGCACCCTACTTATCATCCCAAGTCTCATGCCAACCCCTTGGTGATTGAACGCGGAGAAGGAGTCTGGTTATATACAACAGACGGGCAAAAAATTCTGGACGGCATGGCAGGCTTGTGGAACGTGAATGTTGGCTATGGGCGCGAAGAACTCGCCAAAGCCGCCTATGACCAGATGAAAGAGTTGGCGTTTACTTCAAATTTTTCTGGCATGACCAATTTGCCATCTATTACACTGGCAGATAAATTAGCAAGCTTTGCGTATGAAGGATTAAACACAACGCTGTTTACTTCGGGCGGTTCCGAGTCCAACGATTCAGCATTTAAGACCGCGCGCTATTATTGGAAGCGCAAAGGCAAGCCCGGTAAATATAAAGTGATTGCGCGTAAAGGCTCATATCATGGCGTTACCTTAGCCACCACCTTTGCCACAGGCTTGGAAAAATATCACACCATGTTTGGTCCAGCCATGGATGGCTTTATCCACATTCCTGCGCCAAATCCATATCGTTATGAAGGTACTTTGAAACCCGGCGAGAGCATTGGTCAAGCCGCCGCGCGAGAATTGGAAGAAGCGATTGTGCGCGAAGGCAAAGATACCATTGCCGCGTTCATCGCCGAGCCTGTGATGGGTGTCGGCGGTGTGATCGTTCCCCCAGCTGATTATTTTCCGCTGGTGCGCCAAATATGCGACAAGTACGAAATTTTATTTATCGCTGACGAAGTCATCACAGGCTTTGGGCGCACTGGCGAATGGTTTGCGCTCAAACATTGGAATGTCAAGCCTGATATTCTTTCATTTGCAAAAGCCATCACCAGCGGATACGCTCAACTAGGCGGTATTCAAATCTCTGACGAAATCCGCGAGACGATGGAGTCCGCCGCCGATACAGAAGCATATATGCACGGCTACACTTATTCAGGTCACGCCATGTCTTGCGCCGTTGGTCTCAAGAATTTAGAAATCATGGAAGCCGAAGAATTCCCCAAACGCGCCCGCGAACTTGGCAAACGATTAATAGAAGGTCTGCAATCTCTGACCGAATTTTCCTTCGTCGGTGATGTGCGCGGACTGGGCTTGGTCTGCGGCGTAGAAATTGTCTCCAATAAAGAAACAAAAACCGCCGACCCTGCCACGACCATGAAAATCTTCAAAGCCGCAGAAGAACGTGGATTGCGTTCACGCCCGCTTGGAAATGTTTTAGCGTTTTCCCCACCGCTTTCGATCAATGAAGATGAAATAGATGAAATCGTCAAACGCTTCGGCGCGGCGATGGATGGGGTGGTATAACGTTTCAACGTTCAAACGTTTGAACGTTTTTAAAACCCATGTCTCTCTATCTCCACGATATTCCGCTAGACCAAGCTCAGACGCGATTAAGAGAAGCGTTGCAATCTATCGACCTTTGGCGCACACTCGGCTCTGAGTCGATTCCTCTCGATGAAAACGCGCTCGGTCGAATCACCGCCGAACCCATCTGGGCGCGAACGTCCTCTCCGCATTATCACGCCTCCGCAATGGACGGCTTCGCTGTTCGTGCAGAAGATACGCGCGGCGCACAACCATCTTCGCCTGTGCAGTTGTCAGTTGTCGGTGATCTGTCCCTAATCCCTAACACCGTACTCGCAGAGTATTCCGAATCCCTAATCACCCAATACCTAGACACCGGCGATCCTCTTCCGCATTGGGCAAACGCAGTGATACAAATTGAAAATGTAGAATCGTTGGATGAAAAAAATCAAATCACAAAAGCGATTCGCAATCCAAGCGCCATTCGTATTCGCGCCGCAGTTGCACCGTGGAGTCATGTGCGCCCGCTGGGAGAAGATATAGTCGCTACGCAATTGGTCTTGCCAGCTGGGCACACCCTCAAGCCAGTAGATTTAGGCGCCATTGCCGCATCCGGACATCAACACATAACGGTCGCACGCAAGCCCAAGGTTGCCATTTTGCCAACAGGCAGTGAACTAGTCCCGATCGGCTCAGACCTAAAAGCTGGTGACATCCTCGAATACAACTCACTTGTTTTGGCGGCGCAAATCAAAGCCATGGGCGCAGAGCCGACCAGATTCCCCATCACCAAAGATGACTTCGATTTAATTTGCGAACGCGTGCTTGAAGCCGCCCAAACACACGATTTAATTTTGCTCAACGCCGGCTCATCCGCCGGTGCAGAAGACTTCTCGGCAAGTGTTGTTGAAAAACTTGGCACACTTTTAGTGCATGGCGTTGCAGTTCGCCCAGGACATCCAGTAATTTTAGGAATGGTAAATGGGAAATCGATAATCGATAATTGGGAATCGGGAATTGACCTTCAACCTTCGACCTTAGACCTTAGACTACAAACCCCCATCATCGGTGTACCCGGCTACCCCGTCTCTGCCGCCTTGACCATTGATATCTTCGTTGAACCCGTTATTGCCCAATGGCTCGGTCGGCGTCCTCTTGAACTGCAAACCGAAACAGCCATTCTCACGCGCAAGCTTGTTTCACCTGCAGGTGATGATGACTATGTGCGCGTGGTAGTCGGCAGGGTAGGGCAGAAGCTTCTCGCCGCACCATTAGCACGCGGCGCCGGCGTGATCACCTCTTTAGTCCAAGCGGATGGGCTGGCATTAATTCCCAGCGGCACTCAAGGCATGGAAGCGGGAGAGCCGATTCAAGTTAAGTTATATCGTACCAAATCAGAGATCGAAAAAACAATTCTTGCCATCGGCTCACATGATCTCACGCTTGATCTGCTGGCACAATTTTTAGCGTCACAAGATCGCAGGCTTGCATCTTCCAATGTCGGTTCACAAGGCGGGCTGGTTGCAATGCGGCGCAACGAAGCTCATTTTGGCGGCGCACATTTGCTCGACCCACAAACAGGTGAATATAATATTTCATACATTCGCCAATACATGCCTGATGTTCCAGTGAAGGTAATAGCGTTGGTAAAACGGGAACAAGGATTAATCGTTAGGCGGGGAAACCCAAAGCGAATTAAAAGCCTGATAGATTTGAACCAGCCTCAAGTTCAGTTTGTGAACCGTCAACGCGGCGCCGGCACGCGGGTACTGTTTGACTATCATTTAAATCTGTTAACAATTCCCAGCACATCCATTCTCGGCTATACTCAGGAAGAATATACTCACCTTGGTGTTGCTACAGCGATTGCATCCGGTCGCGCAGATTGCGGGCTTGGAATTGCCGCCGCCGCTCAGGCGCTGGATTTGGATTTCATCCCATTGTTTCAAGAAAGATACGACTTGGTGATTCCAAAACAACACGCGGATACCAAACTGCTGGCGCCTCTTTTCGACGTTTTGGCTGGCTCCGGCTTTCGAGGGGCAGTATCTCAACTGATAGGATACGACGTGTCTGTTATGGGCACAATAATTTTGGAGGACGAATGACTGACGGTAAAGTAGACAACAAACCAGAAGCTGTAGTAGTTGACGGACTTATTATTGATGACAATCGCCAAACCGCAGACGCACTTCAGCAAATGCTGGAAGTATTGGATCTGAAAGCACGCATCTCCTACGGTTCAAGCGCCGGCTTGTCTTTGCTGGCAAGTTTTGTGCCGCGCTTTATCTGCCTAGATATTAATATGCCCGGCGTGGATGGCACAGAGGTACTTGCGTTTATAAAACGCGAACCGCGCCTGATGCACATACCAGTGATCATTATCACTTCAGACGACCAGCCTGAAACGCGGCAAAAAGTAATGGGGCTAGGCGCACAAGCAATGATCATCAAGCCTGCCATGATAGACACGCTCGAAGATGCGCTGCGTAAAGCAAAAATAGCAGTCTAAAATTATTAAAAAAGAAGACCGCCAAAATAGCGGTTTCTTTTTTAATTTCCCAGAGTAGCAATCCCAATAAATTAAAAGGAAAATTTTATGCCGATCGAAAATGGAATCCCTGCGCCAGAATTTAAAACATTGGACGATGCCGGTAATGTACGTTCATTAACGGAATTTCGTGGAAAGAATGTGATCTTATATTTTTACCCCGCTGACGACACGCCCGGATGTACCAAAGAAGCTTGCCACTTCCGTGATGATTACTCGGCTTATGAAAAAGCCGGGGTTATAGTTTTGGGCGTTAGTCCAGATAACGTTGCGTCCCACGCCAAATTTAAGGAAAAATATAACCTGCAATTTCCATTGCTGGCAGACGAAGACCATAAGATTTGTGAAGCTTATCAGGTTTGGGGTCCAAAAAAATTTTTAGGCAAGGAATATGAAGGTGTCTTGCGCACCACATTTCTAATAGACCCCGCAGGAATGATCAAGCAGGTCTTTGAGAATGTGCGTCCATCTGAACACAGCGCAGAATTATTGAGCGTGCTTGGCTTAGGGAAATAAAATACTATTTTCTGCGATTGTCCACGTAGCTATACCGATTCAACCCTTGAGTCATATCGGGGGGAAATTGTATCAGGCTGAATAAACCTGCCCAGCGAACTTGAATAAAATCTCGCGCGATAGTCCATCAAGCCAATACCAGAGTCTAGGTTTCTTTGTCCAGTGTAACCCAAGTCCGTTTGGGGGATGATTCCTATGTTGGTTCTCACTTGTCCGAAGGGGAGGTATCTCTGCTGGGAGATTATGCTTC
>VFJR01000131.1 GCA_009885945.1 Anaerolineaceae bacterium | reverse complement strand
TTCTGCATAATTTTTTATGATGGCGCGTGCATTTTTAATTTGTTCAATTTGCTCTGCTGAAAAACGTCCGTGCCTATTTTCTTCAAGATCAATAGCAGAAAACCTGCCTTTGTTTTGTAATATTTTATTATGTTCAATTGCTGAATCCATTATTTTTTCTCCAAAAAGTTATGCAATTTCTTCTGCTGCCGCGATGCCCGATAAATAAGCTCCGTGAACGGTAGATGGATATTCACGCGAAGTCGCTTCGCCCGCAAAATACAAAACATCATCAATGGGTTTGGCGAGCGCATCATAATCTTCACCGCTGGCAAAGGGCGGAATGTGTGAATACGAACCAAAGGCAAATGGGTCTTGCCCCCAGCGCGTAATGGTGTATCCCTCAGGCTCCGGAATATCATTACCGAAAATGGTGCGCAAGGTTTCCATCGCGCCTGCGATAACTTCATCATCTGATAATTCTTCCAGCGCGAATCCTTTTTCGCCGCCGTGAAAAGCCAGCAAGATGGGTTCGTTGATATACGGAACAAAACTCATCCAATCACTCCATTCGCCTAGGTTCTCGCCAATATAACCAAAGCCCTCGATCTCTTCCTCCCAAAATACTTCTGAAAACTTTAAGTACACTTTATTTAAGACGCCCATCGCAAGACGATCAATTGCATCCTGTTTTTCAGCAAGAAGCGGCGGGTCAAACTCAATTTGATTTTGCTTCAACACCCCCAGCGGAATCGTCACGATAGCTTTATCTCCGCCAAACGTGCCTGACGAAGTTTCTACTTCCACGCCGTCACTGCCATAGGAAATGCTCAGCACCTTTGTGTTTAAGCGCACATCCAAGCCCTTTGCCAATACATAAACGATCTCACTATAGCCATTAGGGAAAACAACGTCATCGCCGTCAAATTCTTCATCTTGATCCCATTCCCATAGCGAGAGGTCGCTGGGGTCTGCTCCATATTCTTCTGCGGTTTGCCCAAGAATATAGAAGTGTAAATTACGCAGGTCTTCTTTAGATAATTTTTTGCCAGAGATGACTTGTTCAATTGCATCTTCCAACGACATATCGTTATCGGTATCCTCTTGCATGAATTCCACTTCGCTGTAAATTTCTTCAAAAAGAGCTTCGATCGCGCTGTCTTCTTTATCAGTGAGCTGTTTGCCTTCGGCATTATAGGTAATGGCGTTGTCATAATCGGTGACGATTGTTTTAATGCCAAAATTATTTGCCAATTCAGTAATGGGGTTCCCTTCGATGCCATGAATCCAGGATGCGCCCAAGTCTAGCGGAACGCCTAATGAGGTATCGGACCACATGCGCCCGCCAATGCGATTGCGCGCTTCAAGCACGATCACGCTCAAGCCTGACTGTTCTAATTTGCGGGCGGCGGCAATGCCTGCTATGCCCGCGCCGATCACCAGCACATCCGCTTGGGTGGATGTTTCAGTTTCTGTATCAGGGTCGGGTGAAGATGGAAGCGTAGATTCAGAGTTTGATTCGCTTGTGACGCCGCACCCTGCCAAAAGCGTAGAGGCGGTTACTACAGAGGAAATCTTTAAAAAATTACGGCGGGATAATTTATTTTTCATACAGTTCCTTTTTTGGATTGTTGGTTATGGGTTTAAATTAATATTAAAATATTCCATCAATATTTTTACTCGGTCTTCTGGCAATACTTTAGTTTCTTGGCGCTCTCCGTTTTTTGTAAGGATTAATCTGTTGTTATCAAGTGAAACACGCCCGTCGCTTAACAGTAAGCTGACAATTTGGTTGCTGGTAAAAATGGATTGCGCTGATGTTTGGTGATATTGGCATGCGTCTAAATATTCAGCGGGAAATTTGCGGGGCAGAAGGTCAAAAAAATATTGTCTTTCGTGGGTGCCGTCATAGTTTTTTTGCCAAAGCTGATATCCATTTCTAAATGGTTCCAGCCAATAACTGCGCAGTCCTTGAGGTTGTTCTGTTGTGCTGTCCAAATTCAATGGCTGGGTGAATGTATCTCCCCAGCCGACATCCACAAGCCAACGGGCGGCTTGATTTGGAATCTTGACCATTAAAACCAAATGGTCAAAATCAATGCCGAAGGTGTCGTCTTCTTCATGATAGTCACGAGCATTTAGATATGTTACATCGAATCCTATTTGTTCGAGCAGGTTTGCAAACAAGCCATTAACTTCATAACAGAAACCGCCGCGTTTATGGATAATAATTTTATCCCATAGGCTTTGCTGATCGAGTTTGATTGGGCGTTTTAGCGCGATATCCAAATTTTCAAAAGGGACTGCCTTTAAATGGGCGAGTTGAAGATCTTTCAGGGTTGGGAGATTAGCTTTAGGGGCTTGCGTATAAGCAATACGAGCCAGATATGCGTTTATATCCATGTGGTTTGTAGCGCTTATTTTACCTCTACATTGCTTGACGCATATGCCTCCAGCCGATATAATCCGCCCGCTTCAAAAATAAGTAGTGACTGTCGTACTGGCATTGAAACACCAGTACATTTTTATAAAGGAGAACGTACGATATGACCCCTCATCCCAAGCGTAAGCACTCAAAGGGACGCCGCGACCGCCGTCGCTCACAGGATGCCTTGGTGGCTCGCAATTTAACTACCTGTTCAAATTGCGGTTCCATGCGTCTGCCGCACACCGTTTGCTCAAATTGTGGTTTCTATATGGGCCGCGAAGTTATTCAAGTCAAAAAAGATAAGAAAGCAAGCGCATAAGATAAAATGGGCTATGATTTTCATAGCCCATTTTTGTTTTAATTGCTTTCTATACTAAGGAGTACAGAAAAATGGCTGATATATTTATTTCATATTCACGTCGCGAAAAGATTTTTACTCAAAAGTTATTTGATGCGCTAATCAGATTAGGGCGTGATGTTTGGGCTGATTGGGATGACATTCCTGCAGCCTCTGATTGGGATGCGGAAATTAAGGAGGTATAGAAAAGGCTGAAATTATTTTATTTGTGCTCAGCCCGGAATGGCTTAAGTCTAATGAATGCCGCAAAGAATTAGATCATGCGCTCAAAATGGGCAAGCGCTTGCTGCCGATCTTGCACATCATGGTTGACCCGAAGGATGTGCCCGCGGAGTTGGCGAAGATCAATTGGATCTACATGCGCGAGACAGATGATTTTGACAATGCGTTCAAGACTCTTTTGTCTGCGATGGAAACGGACCTCGAGTGGGTCAAGACTCATACGCGCATCCAAGTCCGCGCGCTTGAGTGGGATAAGAAAAATCGAGAAAACTCTTTTACCTTGCGTGGTAATGACTTGGTGGATGGTGAGCAATTTATTTCTGTGGGCGTGAGTAAGAGCCCTGAGCCGACCCCGCTGCAGGGTGAATATATCCTTGCAAGCCGTAAGGATGCTACTCGACGTCAGCGCCTGACTTTGGTGGGTGTGTCTATTGCGCTGGTTGTATCCGTTGCTTTGGGGGTTTTGGCTTTGTTTCAACGTCAAATTGCTGTGACGAATCAAAAAATATCTTTTGCACGTGAGTTATCTGCACAGGCAAAGAATAACTTAACGAGCGATCCTGAACTTAGCCTTATGCTGGCTTTGCAGGCAGTAAATGTGACCACTGATGCGAAACAGCCAATATTAATAGAAACATATGATGCCTTGCGCCTCTCGGTACAAAGTTCGAGGGTTCGATATGCTTTGAAGGCGAATGAAAAAGGCGCAATGGTGAATTCTGTCGCATTTAACCCAGCAGGGAACCATCTTGCGGCTGCAGATAAATTGGGCGTTGTTACTGTATGGGATACATCTGCTCTTTTGGATTCAAAAGGCGGCGCAATTTCTGCCCAACCCGTTTTT
>VFJR01000027.1 GCA_009885945.1 Anaerolineaceae bacterium | reverse complement strand
TTGAACATCTTGAAGCATTGATCTCTGCGTTTGGGCGTGAGCATGTGTTGGGCGGTATGTGCCGCATTAGTTCATTTGTGATCGGTGCGGGGCATATTGCGCATGTAGGTGTTCAGCCGTTTATTGCATTTGCTGAATTGGACAATAACAAAAGCGCGCGTGTGAATAAGCTGAAAGATATTTTTGCAAAACTTGACGGCGTTTCTGTAGATGTGCCGCGAGATATTATGTTGGCGATGTGGGAAAAATATTTATTAATTTGTGGGTATAGCGGTGTGGGCGCAGTGACGCGTCAGCCTGTGGGTGTGTATCGTTCTATTAAAGAATCGCGGGTTATGTTTCGGCGTGTGCTGGAGGAGGTGACTGCAGTTGCCAATGCGCGCGGCATTGCCTTAGATGAAACATCCATTGAAGGTGTAATGATACGTTTGGATGCATCTCCCGCCGATATGCTGGCTTCGATGCAAAAAGATATTATGGAGGGCAAGCCCTCTGAATTGGAATCGCAAACGGGGGCGATTGTGCGCATGGGGCGCGAGTTGAATATTGCTACGCCTGTGAATGATTTTATTTATGCGTCTTTATTGCCGATGGAAATGCAGGCGAGGAAATAATTTTTTAACCAGAGATAAACAGGATAAATAAGATAAAAACATATTATTTTTGATCCCGTTCATCTTCGTTTATCTTTGGTGAATTTTTTCACCTACCCGTATTGCTAGGTTCACCCTAACCGCTTTGGCGATACACTTTGTATGCGAATGCGCGTACACTGTCAGTCAAGGAGAAATAAATTATGTCTAACATTTTTGTTGAACTTTCAAATGGGATGGCAGATGTTGCCGAGCAAACTGGCAAGTCAATTGTTTCGGTCAATGCGCGCAGGCGTTTACCCGCCAGCGGCGTGGTGTTTGCAAAAGACCTTGTGTTGACTGCCAATCATGTGATGGAACGTGAGGAAGATATTACCGTTACATTTGCAGATGGCACAACACTTTCTGCCAAATTGGCTGGGCGTGATGCAGGCACAGATTTGGCGGTCTTAAAACTTGAGAAGCCCGTCAAAGATATTGCGCAGGCTTCTAAGAGTGCCGCGCGGGTGGGGCAAATTGTGCTGGCGTTGGCGCGTCCATCCAGTGAGGGGATTGAGGCGAGTCTGGGAACTGTGAGCGCCATCAGCGGTCCGATCCGCACTGGAGGCGGGGGCATGCTCGATCAGTATATTCGCACTGATAGTATTTCCTACCCAGGTTTTTCTGGCGGCGCTCTCGTGGCGGCAGATGGCGGCGTGCTGGGCATTAATACTTCTGGCTTGGCGCGCGGCATGGCAATTACCATTCCTGCAAATATTGCTTGGGCTATTGGCGATACGCTTGCAAAGCATGGTCATATTAAACGCGGCTATTTGGGTGTGCGCAGTCAACCTGTAGATGTTTCTGCGGACGCGCAAAAAGAATTGAAGCGTGTGCAGGAGATGGGCTTATTGATCATCGGCGTGGAAGATGACAGCCCTGCTACCAAAGGCGGCATGATCGTTGGTGATATTCTCGTTGGTGTGGCGGGCGTGGCGATTGTGCATCATGATGAATTGTTTACGCGTTTGAGCGGCGATGTGGTGGGCAAGTCTACGCCGATCGAAATTTTGCGTGGCGGCAAACCTCAAATCTTGAATATTGTGATTGGTGAGCGATAAATTGCGCGTTGCAATTGTCTCGCCCAATCATACATTGCGGGTGGGTTTGCGTGAATTATTAAACGCTCAGGCGGGGATTCAAATTATTAATCTCGCCGCGAGTGTGGCTGAACTTGAATCAAAGGAAGAGATAGATGTGCTGGTCTTGGCATCTATCTCTTCTGTGCGTTTATCCGCGTTAGATGAATTTCAGGCGGTGTTGTTGTTGACAGATGAAGTGGAAGAAGCGCGCGCTTTGCAATCTTTGGCGCTTAAATCTTGGGGTGTGATTCCGTTGAACACAAGCGAAGATGAATTGCTGGCGGCGGTGATTGCAGTGGGGCAAGGGTTGTGGGTGGTGGCGCCAGTTTTCGGCATGGGGTTGATGCGTAATAATGTAGGTGGAAAATTTTTCGGTGAAGATTCTGCTGTGGAGGCGTTAACGGCGCGGGAGTTGGAAATTCTGCAGTTGTTGGCGCGCGGGTTAGCAAATAAACAAATCGCTGTGCTGCTTAAGATCAGCGAGCATACGGTCAAGTTTCATGTCTCTTCAGTTTTTGTAAAGTTGGGGGTCAGCGGCAGAACAGAGGCGGTGAGCGCGGGATTACGGTCGGGATTAATTTCGTTGTGATGGTTTCCAAAACTCTTTGCGGAAAAATATGGGCAAGATGATAATCGCCACGATCACGAAGCTCATGGTGGTAATGCCTTCAGTGGAGCCGATCACTGAAGTGTCTTCTACGGGAGGTGTATCTGTTGCTTGAAACACATAAGCTGCGTTTGCAACATTGCTTTGCGCAGATATGATATCGCTTCTAGTAAAGAATGCGCTGGTGATGGCGATAGCAATGCCGATAGCAATAAATATAAATGGGCGGATGGTGTATAAAGTTTTTTTCATAGCGAGGGGAGTATATCATGCAGTAATTTTTTTCCAGACCTTGCTCACTGCCCACGCGCAGATAAACCCAAGCATAACACCTACTACCAAACCAACCCATACCCCATACTGACTTGCCCATGTGCCAGCCATGCCGCCCAAATAAGTTGCAACGAAGATAGTGATGATTAAACCCAGAAGGTCAATCAAAACATTGAGCGTAAATTTTAAGCGCGTGATTTGTTTTTGTTTGTATGGTTGAATATGCTTTTGGATGGTCAAGTAAACCGCGAAGCCAAGACCTGAGATTAACAGCAGGCTACTTATCCAGGCGGATAGGCTTGGGTAGTAGATGACGGACAGAATCAAAGCCGCGAGCAGGGCGAGGGCGATGTAGGGGTAGGATTTTGCAAGAGGTGACGGCATAATTTTTATTTATGATATTTTTTAATTTAACCATTAAACGAATTTTAGATCTCTCATCAACAAACATTGTCCAATGCAGGCATTATATTGGGGTTGCGACCTTTAATATCGTACACTTCCTTCAAAAATAGTCGATATTTTTCCCATAAATTGGTTTGTCGCAAATCTAACAATTCAAACACGCGCGGTGCATATTCTTTCCAAATATAAGCATGTTTTCGAATCTCCCATTCTGGCAGTTTATAGGTAAGACTATCAGACGATACCAGCTTAACATATTCCTTAATTAGATCATGAGATAATAGGTTTTTGGCGGCATATTCGGGCGCGCGGTCATCTAAAAAATGCAAAGCTTTTGTAATTCCATGCCAACAGTGACACTCTTTATCGTTACTGATAATAACATTTTTATCATTCGGAGCATTCAACCTTCCATAATAAACGTCAATACTATAATCCTTGGTTTGATGAGGAGGATGCCATTCATTAAATGAGATTTTCACCCTACACAACTGCGAGTTATATATGATCAAAGGGACTTTTGAATCTCCTAAATCATTTGAACGCGTACTCTCTTGGAATCCCCATTTTTCTAAATTCAAATAGCTTTCTGCCAAATGTGCCATTTCTACACAAATTTCATTCGTATGACGCATATTAATTTCTCCTAAATTATCAACAAGATTAAGGTTTGATCAAAATATATGAATTTGTAATGCTATCAAAAGAATAAACATAACCTGCAGAATAAAGTTCAACTAATTCTTTTACGCGTATTGGAATAATACTAATACCCAAAGATTCTTTGACATTATCATATATAATTTCTTTGCTTGATCCACCTTCCCAAATCTTTTCGATTGCATACTCTTCAAACTCAAGTTTGTCTGGCGGTAAACCATTTAAAGTATACTCAAAAGGCAGTCCCTTAATGTCAAGATTCTCTTCTATCATCCGAATTAATGCACTTCCAAGCTCATCACCATTTTTAATGTTTCGGTCATCTTTTAATAAATTCACTTTGCTCAACATACATTCTCGCTGGGAGGTCCATATATAACTTTTTTACCAAGCAATCGATAATATTCTGTTAAAAACTTCTTATACCCATCCCATAGGTCAGGTCTTCGTAAATCAAACAGCTCAAACAATCTGTGTCCATAATGATTCCATAATTTTGAATGTAATACAATACCATATTTCGGAGGGTACAATTCTCGAAGAGCTTTACCTTCATCGGAATTCCAAAAATCCTCCGCAACAGTGGGTAGTTGTTTAAGTACCTTGCTTTGTTGTATCGCATCAGAGGGAGATAAACCATCGAGATAGCGAAGTGCATCCCAAATGTCATGCCAGCAGTGACATTTTTCTCCGTTCCACTCCATGAATGGTTCTTCATTAAGCGCATGTAAACGCCCATAATAAATAGACAATTCATCGTATTTTGGTAGGCGTTGCCTAGAAAAGGAAAAGCGTACGCGGCACCACTTCGAATCGTAAACTACAAGTTGGCCACTCTTTTTGGTAAAGTTTGTAAAAGATTGAATAAATCCCGAGCTTTGCAAATTTAAATTTTCTTCCAGCAAAGCAGCCAGCGCATGACCCAATTCATTAGGATCTTCAACATGGGTATTATCTTTATTGAGTAAATTCATCTCTAATCTCTTCTATTTTTATTTGAACCAGTGAATAACTTAATTTCTTGCATTTGTTTTACTAGATATGTCATTGAATGTCTCATTCCCGAACGTAAGAGTTTGATCTTTATTGGGTATATTTCTTATTCATAAGTTAAATGGCAAGAAATTCCGCTTGGTCTCTTTTTCATAACAGTGATTCCCGTACTAACCTCTCCTGTCAGAACGCCTAATTGTTCTTGAATGGCATTTAGAATGTAATAGTCCTGATAATTTCTCTTAAGACTCGTGATTTTGGAATTTTCAGCGGATTTAATATATCCCCTTACTTCTCCCGTTGTATTGTTAATCCGCCTCATGGAAACTACAGCCGTGCCCTCTTTTGGAATGCCTTCAATCTGTGCATATTTATTATAGGCACGTAAAAGTCCATCGACAGACATATCCTGAATTCCCAAAATACCGTATGCTTCGCCTGCTATTTTTTGAAACACCTGTGTAACCCATTCGTCGTCAATTTTTTGTTGGACCTCAATTGCCATGACGCGTTTCTTATCATTTGGATCTGTTACCAGCTGAAAGGAGACGCTCAATGTGTGTCCGCTTTTTTGCAAAACATCCCACTTCTTGTTAAGTTCTGCCCATTCCTTTTGCTCAATTCCAGGATTCTCAGCCATTTTTACCTCGCAGGTTTTCCATCGCCGCTTTTAAGGAGCTATCCAATCCCAATGAATGTAACCGCACACGCTCCGCCTTGATTTGTTCTATTGTGGCAGGTTTATCTTTTTCTAGCTGACGTTGAACTTCCAGCCACTCATTGATGTATCCAGGCTTTTCATACAGCTTAATGATCTCATCCATGCAAGGCTTGAGATCCTCACTATCTTGAGTTAAAGATTCAATTGGATCGGCATTGCCAACCTCTTGTTTTCCAGATAAAAAATATATAATTTGGGGTAGATATTGCCATTTCAAACTAGTCGTTTCGTATTTGTCAAAGGCTTCAGTTTTGGAAGCAATATCCATTCTAATTACTGAATGGCCAATCTCCCTGACGCATATTAGATGACATTTGCATTTCGTGGACGCCAGCCCTATAGCTGTTCCATACCAATGAAAGCCATAATCTGGCGTAAAGTAAACAACCTTAAAACCATAATCATCAAACAAATACGGAAGGGCTTGTCTTATCATTCCTATCGTTTCTTGAATCTTCGTGTTTTCCATAGTCCTTTATCTCCATGTTACTTTACAATATTTATTACACTTTCTACAAGATTCGTAGCGTCATTAATGCCCTCTGTAATTTTTACAGTCAAGTCAGGCATGGTCAACAAATCCAGTATTTCTTTTTCAGCATAGGAAATTTTTTCCCACTCAAGCTTGTGCAAATTGTGTTTGGTGACTATACTCTTTACGCTGCCTTCTATATAATTAAAAGTGTCCACGCCGTCATCTATAGCTTCTCGAAGCATACCACTATTAACATCATACACATCAATTTTTTTAGCTTTAGCGGCATTATCAAGAATTTCCCAAGCTTTAGATCCTGTATCCCAAAATCTGGTTCCCAACTCATCTAATGATCTTTTTATATAGCCACCAAACAGCTCAAATTTCCCCAAGATCATGGTATTCCCCGAGTTATGAACAGTTTCACGGAAAAATTTAGCGATCAATTCTGGCGTCTGGTCGCTCTTCATTCCAACTTCTACCAAATTTGTAATTGTTTTTATAGCTTCAGCAGACGACTTCGATATATAAGTCAAGCCAGTTTTTACAGACACAACAGCATTTTCGATCCCGGCTCGTTCCGCAAGGGTTCTTGCTAATTTTTCAGCGCCTTCTTCTGTAAGGTTCTTAGCAATTTCCTTGGAAAGTTGCTTAACTCCACCTTCAATGGTTTCTTCAATAATTTCCTTGCCAATTTTCACGCCCCACTTCGCACCTTTACCCAAATCACCAATTATCGGGACCATAGCGGCGGCAGATATGCCTGCTTCAACATAGCGACCTTCAGAAAGGTAAATCAATCCATTTATCCCATCGAAGGCTTCGCCATAGACCGGAATAAAGCCAACAACATCCAAAGCCCCATGTACCCATTCGCCGTATTTGCCCCACCAGTTTGGTTTACTCTCTTTCTCTCCCGCCTTCCTGCCTTCATAATATGCCTTCAACCCAGCCGCCTCTGTCTTCTGCTCCGCATACTCCTGCATATCGTTCAAATACTGCTGGTATTCCGGTGTAGCCTTATACGCCGCCAACTTCTCATCTTCCGTCATATCCGCTTGTTCCGCCGCGCGGATTCGCTCTTCTTTTTCCTTGCGTGCTAAATACGGAGCACTGACTTTATACGCCGCCAATTTCTCCGCTTCCGTCACATCTGCCCCTTCCGCGCGCAGAATATTTCTTTCTTGCTCCGCCTCTTTTTTAATTTTCTGCGCTTGCATTGCGGATATATATGCTTGCTCCTTTTGTTTGCGCTTCTGGTTACGATAATGCCAAGGCTTTCGTTTATCATCTTCTTCGTCCGCCACCACAGCAGGGATTGATTTGCTGTTATTTTTTCTGCTTGCCTCTGCTGTTGCCGCACCCAACGCCGCCGCGGCGAGAATTGCCAGCATGGTATTGTTTATAGTTCCGCCAAAGTTTGTGGCGACATTATTTGTAGAGGCAGATAATTGAACTTCACCACCTGTTATCACTGTATTTAATTCATTGGACGAATCGTTGGATGTTTCCTCCCCGAATGTAAATTGTTGATCGTCATTCGGAATGACGGCTTCAGGCATTGGTTCATCTGCTCCCAACAAAGGGATCGCGGGCAGAAGACTCAAGAAACTGAAATTCACTGTGACCGTGCTGGGCATAATGGTTTCGTTGCCTGCTTGGTCTGTGACTTTAAGAAATACAGGGTAATCGTCTGCGCCTGCTGCACTGCCGTTATTGAACCAGCCATCCCAATTGAAATAGTTGAAATATTTTGCGCCTGTAATGTCGCCATCCACAATCACGCGCTTGATCGAGTCGCTCTTTTGAATCACCAGCCGCGCTTCGGAGAGTCCGCTGCCTGCGTCTTGCGCGGAGTACTCCACTGCGTTGTCTGCGTTCCAGCTTTTTTGAATCTCGGCTATCGGTGCAATGGTATCTATTTTGATTTCTTGAACTGGGATCAGCGTGACATTGCCCGCGTTATCGGTGACTCTAAATTGATAGGTGTGAATGCCGTCTGAAAAAGACAATGGACTCACGTAATTTATCCATGCTCCATTATCCATAATCTCTTCAACTAACGCAATTCCTGAAGTTGGATCTGTAGTATTTGCAGTTATTGTTGCATCAGAAACATACCAGCCATTACTGCCTTTTGTACCGCTGACAGCGAGTGCTAGGCTGGGCGTGGTCTTGTCCACTTTGATTTCCGCTGCTACCGTCTCGGTGATGTTACCTGCATTATCTGTGGCTCGCAGTTGATAAGTGTGAACGCCGCTGGAAAAAGATATTGGGGTGGTGTAATTTATCCATGATCCATTATCTATTAGCACTTCAAGTGTTTTCATTCCAGAGCCCGCATCACTCGAGCTTACCGAAATATTTACATCCGATCTATACCAGTTATTACTTCCCGTTGTGCCTGTGATGGAGGTTGAGATCACGGGTGTAGTCGCATCTATGTATGCTTCTTGCTGAGGTGTAGTAGTGATGTTGCCCGCGTGATCCGTTGCGCGAAACTGCCAAGTGTGATGACCATCTGCAAGCGTTACAGCTCCATTCACAATTAACCATGTTCCATTATCCACCCTCACTTCCATACTTGCTATTCCAGATGTGGCATCACTGCCGTTGGCTGTCACTTGCAATGCGCTGACGTAATAATTGTTATTGCCCATTGTGCCAGAAAGAGTTTGACCAATGCTTGGCGTGATTGTATCTATCTTAATCGTCTGAGTAGATTGCGCTGTGTTGCCCGCGTTATCAAGCGCTGTAATCACAACGGTGTGCGTTCCATCGCCTGTGATGGTAGTGTTGGTTGCAGAGTTCACCCCGTCTACTGTCACGGTCAATGAGGCGATGCCCGAGATCGAATCAACGGCTGAGGCGGAGAGTATGACCGAGGAGTTGTACCAGCCATTCGCGCCGAGCGATCCGTTCAAACTCCCGCTGAGGGTGGGTGCGGCGGAATCTAATTTCCAGTCGCTGCTACCTTCATCTGTTTTGCCCGTGATTGAAGTGGCAATAAAATTTACTGTGCCAGTTCCTTCATTCAGGACAATCGAGCAAGTTACTGTGCCAATTTGCGCGGGACAGGCAAACACAGTTCCGTTGACATCCCCGTCTATTTGCACTTCTTTATTCTGCGGTTCGGTGGCTGTGAATTCTATTAAAAGTGTGCCTTTGCACCAATCACTACTGCCCCAATCCGAACAATTCAGGGTCGAGTCGATTACAGGCGGGTCAATTGGAGGCGTTCCGCAGCCTGGCTTACATTTGGTTTCATATGCTTTACAACAGCCGCCAAAAACACCGGGGTTGGGGCAAGCCGCTGAAGGTCCCGGCACCCACTTTGAACATTTTGTAACCTGGCAACTCTGCGGACAACTCAGCGCAAAATTTGAGTCTGCAAACACAGGCACAATGCTGTTGTATTGTCGTAATGGCGTGAATGTTTTTACAGGGTCGTTTGCAATTGGCTGAGTCATTACAGGCACAAGCCATACAATGACTGTTATGAATAGCGCAATGAATACGCGTGCGGGTTGTATCAGTTTTTGGAATTTCATTTTCTTTCCCTCTAGTAATGGGTAGATTTTTATTTTCTGTGAGTCTACTAGTGCAGGTGGATTTATGTCAAGACAAATTACAGCAATTTCAGAAGTTCTTATTTGGAAGAATTAAACCGAAATTGTCATAATTACAAGATCGTTCAAAATTTCACTTGTATCAATTTAGCCTAATCATGTATAATTTGCGGGCTTTATGGAAGGTCAACTTTTTAAGTTGTTTCTTTATTAGTATGTTTCAAAAAATGTTAATTCAACTCCCTTTCATCATCGCAAAAGTAATCCACCTCAGGAGACTCCATGATTAAACGTTTCTTCGAGTGGCTGTTACAGCCGCTAGGTTTGGTTGCTGTATTGATTACGGTCATCACTCTTTTTAGTCTTGCCGTATTCGGTATTAACCTAACTCAACAAGCGCCGGAACAGCCCATCCAGTTTACACACAAACTGCACGTAGGTTTGGGTATTCAATGCCTTTATTGTCATCCAGGCGCACTACGCGGACCTTCGCCCGGGTTGCCTACCCAAACAAAATGTTGGGGATGCCATCAGCAAATTGCCAAGACCAGCACAAGCCCCAAGCTGGCTGTTTTGGTGGATTATGTGCAGAACAACAAACCGATTCAATGGATCCCTGTGTCGCAAGTGCCAGACTTTGTTCACTTTACACACCGCCCTCATATTGCGGCAGGGGTTAACTGTGAAGAATGTCATGGCGATATGACCAAAGTAGAAATTGCTCAAAATCCACAGACCATGAACATGGGCTGGTGTTTGACCTGCCATATTAAAAAAGCGGGCGATGATAAAGAAAAATTAAACAAGTTGGCTGATTGTGGCACTTGCCACTATTAGACCCGGCGAAAGGAAAATAAAACATGAGTGAAAAACTTTCCCGGCGCGATTTTCTAAAACTGGCTGGTGCAGGCACAGCGGTGACCACTGTTCTTACAGGATGCGGTCCCGCTTCGCGTTATGTTACACGCGAACCCTACATGAAGATGCCGGAATATACCTACAATGGTCTTAGCACCTATTACGCCACAACATGCCGCGAATGCGCGGCGGGTTGTGGCATTGTTGTGCGTACCATGCAAGGTCGCGCCTTAAAAGTAGAAGGTAATGCAAATCACCCCGTCAACCTTGGCAAGACCTGCGCGCGCGGGCAGGCTACTTTGCATGGTTTATATAATCCCAATCGAGTACGCGGACCGATCAAACACGCGCGCGGCGAGAGATTATATGACACAGCCGCCGACCCATTTATTGATGACTTCAACGATATGGGAGCCAACATGAATTGGGACGAAGCCATTCAAGTTGTCAGCGATGCCTTGACGAAGTACAAACCCGAAGAGATCGCTTTCTTAACCGGTACATCTGCCGATCATCTTTTTGATCTGGCAAGTGAAGTTACAAAAGCGATTGGCGCTCCCGCCCCTGTTCGCTACGGCGCGTTAGGCATGTTTGAGGCACGCGCTACATTAACACAAGCCTCAGAAGAAATGCTCGGCGCAAAAGGCTTACCTTTCTTCGATATTGAACACGCCGACTTCGTTTTATCTTTCGGCGCGAACTTCCTTGAGACCTGGCTTTCTCCCGTTGCTTACACACGCGGCTTTTCACGTTTACGCAAAGGCAATCCACAAAAGCGCGGATACTTCGTACATGTTGAAGCCAGAATGTCCTCCACTGCCGCAAAAGCAGATATGTGGCTCGCCGCAAAACCCGGCACAGAAGGTCTGGTTGCGCTTGCTATTGGCAAATTAGTGGCAGAGATCAAACATGTCTCTATGCCCAAAGCTTTTGCCGCAGTTGATCCGCATAAAGTTGCAAAGACGGCTGACTTAACTATCGAGCAATTAGAAGCAGTGGCGCAAAAATTTGCAGAATATTCCACACCTATAGTTGTACCCGGTGGCGCAGCTCTTGGTCTCAGCAATGGACTTGCCACAGCCGAAGCCATTCTCGCCTTGAATGCGCTCGCAGATAACTTTGGCAAAGCGGGCGGCGTATTTATTTCTCCGCTGGCTCCTGCTCAAGATGAATATCATCGCCCTGCAAACTTTAAAGAAATGACAGCATTTGTAGAAACCCTAAAGTCTGGCAAGGTCAAAGTTTTATTTGTTCACGGAGTAAATCCTCTCTTTGAACTGCCCGCCTCACTTGGCTTTGCAGATGCGCTTGCCAACGTGGAGCAGGTTATTTCATTTGCAACTTTCCCCGATGAAACCGCAACTCAGGCAGATTACATCTTCCCCGATCATCACTCTCTTGAAAGCTGGGGCTATCAACGAGTCGCGACCGGCGCCGCCCAAGCGACTCTCTCTGGAGCTCAGCCTGTCGTTGTGCCTTTCTATGATACACGCTCCACTCTTGACCTGATACTTGCTTCTGCGCAAAAAGCCGGCGGCAAGCTGACAACTGCTCTGCCCTACAAAGATGAAGTTGATTTCCTGCGCAGTAAACTATCTTCCCTCACTAATCAGGCTGGCGGTTTCTTCTCTGCTCCAGAAATTGATACCTTCATGGCGTACTTTCAACAAAATGGCGGCTGGTGGAAGACTGCTAATAATTTGGTCGCACCCTCCAGCGCAGATGCTTTGAACAAGAGCATCAAAGTGGAAGAATCTACTTTTGCTGGCGAAGGCGAATTTTTCCTTTTGCCTTTTGTTTCCACAACTCTGGCAGAAGCCGGCGCCAACAAACCTTGGTTGCAAGAGTTGCCCGACCCAACCACCACAGTCATGTGGAACACCTGGGTCGAGATGAATCCCGAAACAGGACATGAACTCCACATTGATAATGATGATGTGATTCGGATTACCAGCGAGGCTGGGGTGTTGGAAGCGCCCGTTTATTTGTATCCAGCCATTCGTCCGGATGTGATCGCTATTCCATTTGGGCAAGGGCACACTGCGTATGGTCGCTATGCCGAAGGACGCGGCGTCAATCCATTAAATCTAATGGGTGAAACAGCTAACGAATCAGGCGATCTCGCTTTTGCGGGTATGAAAGTAAAAATTGAAAAGACTGGTAAAAAACAACCATTGTCACGCCTCGAAGGTATTATGGGTGTGTATGGTATTGGTCTTGGTGGTGAGGAGCATTAATCATGACACTTGATTTGAAAATTCCCGTTCACGGAAATTTAGCAGAAGAACATACTGGCAAATGGGGCATGGTCATTGACCAGGATATTTGCACCGGCTGTCAGGCATGTGTAGCGGCTTGCGCTATGGAAAATAATGTAACCTTCGTCGGCGAAAAAGATGCAGGCTATGGACGTTCCATGCATTGGATTCGCATTGAACGCTTTTGGGAGGGTGAGTACCCCAATGTCAAGATGACCGACAATCAGCCGATGATGTGTCAACATTGTGGCAGTGCCCCTTGTGAGCCTGTCTGTCCTGCATTTGCTACTGTGCATTCACAATCAGAACAATTAAATTTACAAGTTTATAACCGTTGTGTCGGTACACGCTATTGCGCTAACAACTGCCCTTATCAGGTACGCTCCTTTAACTGGCGCGCTTACAAACGTCCCGAGCCTTTGCCAAATCAGTTCAACCCCGATGTTACTGTACGCAGTCGTGGTGTAATGGAAAAATGTTCACTTTGTATTCAACGTATCCATAAGGCAGAAGACACTGCCAAATCCGAGGGGCGTGAAGTTCGCGATGGTGAATTTGCCACCGCTTGCGCCCAGGTCTGCCCCGCAGAAGCGCTTGTCTTTGGGCGCATTGATGATCACGAATCTTTGGTCAGTCAATTGGCTCAGCGCGCTCATGGCATCAAACATCTTGAAGAACTCGGCACGCTTCCAAGCATGACCTACTTCAAGGGAGGTTAATCATGTCTGGATATAATAAAAAAGAAAAAAAAGTTGAAGCCGCTGAGCATCATGCTCACAGCGCGGAACACTTTCGCGAAAAACATTTGATGCTTGATCCGCTTCCACGCGGCGTGATGAACGAGATGGTCATGGAATCCATGCACCATACCACTTGGAAATTTTGGGCAGTATTTATAACCCTCGCTGTATTCGTTGCGTATGCCTTGGTCTATCAATGGATTCGCATGATCATTGAAGGCTTAGGGATTGCCGGTGTTAATCGTCCCGTTTATTGGGGCGTCTTCCTCGTAAACGTAGTGTTCTGGATTGGTATTAGCCACGCAGGTACATTTATCTCAGCGGTTTTGCGTGTCTTTCGTGCAGAGTTCCGCCGCCCGTTTACCCGTGCCGCAGAGTTGATGACCACCTTCGGCTTGGTGCAAGCTGGCTTTAGCATCTTTATGCATTTGGGTCGGGTTTGGTTATTCTACTGGCTCATGCCTTACCCAAATGAGCGTATGTTATGGCCCAATTTCCACTCTCCACTTTCATGGGACTTGCTCGCCATCACTACCTATTTGCTTTCCTCTACTATGTATTTGATCTTGCCTCTCATCCCAGATGTAGCCATGGCACGCGATCGCAGTACTGGCTGGCGTAAAACCCTCTATAAAATCCTTGCGTTTGGCTTCCGCGGCACAGAGGGTGAATGGGCGCATTTGCGAACAGCGATGAACATCTTTGCTTTTGCAATTATCCCTGTCATGTTCTCAGTACATACTATCGTATCTTGGGACTTTGCCGCCGCTACCCGTCCAGGTTGGAATTCTACAATTTTTGGTCCTTACTTCGTGATCGGCGCGCTGCACTCTGGCATGGGTGCCGTGATTATGGTGCTTGCCATTATCCGCTGGACAATGAAGCACATGGACTATTTTATCCGCGCCGAGCATTTTGATGCGATTGCCAAGTTGATGCTGGTCATTTCGATGGGCTGGGCATACTTCTTCTTCAATGATTACATGGTGCAATGGTATGGCGGCGATAAGTGGACCAAACAGCTACTGCACTTTCATGAAGCCGGACCAATGGGTTGGATGTGGTTTTCCATGCTCATCTTTAACATCGCTATCCCTTGGGCAATATTGTGGAATCCAAAATGGCGCGCCACCCCATGGATCGTATTTATTGTTGGACTTTTGATCAACGTTGGCATGTGGTTTGAACGCTACATCATTATCCCTGTTTCACTTAGTATCAACCGTGCACCTTTCACTTGGCGCATGTACCATCCTGGCGTAGAAATTTGGCTTGGGCTAGGAACGCTGGCTTTGTTCATTTTGCTTTACATGGCGGCTTCCAAATTGATTCCTTTAATTCCTCTTTGGGAAGTTCAAGAAGGTCAAATGGCGCATGAACTTAAGAAATTTGGACGCGAGACCGTAGTAACGGTCAGCGAATTGGAGTAGGAGGATTGACATGGCTGATACTATTAACTTATTAGCGGTCTTCCCAGACCTTGGACCTGCTGCAGATGCCATTGATCAGCTTCGCACATTGGGCGTTTCCGATGATCACATGAATGTGATCTCTGGCGTGCCTGTCACCGAAGTGATGTTGGGACGTCCTAACAAATGGTCAAATGTTTCACGAATTGCGATGGGCGGCGTGATCTTGGGCTTTTGCGGCGGTTTCTTTCTTGCCTTCATATCACCGTATATGTACGC
>VFJR01000205.1 GCA_009885945.1 Anaerolineaceae bacterium | reverse complement strand
GGTATGGACTTCGAAGCGTCCCGCCGAGGCAGTCGTGGGTGTGTCGCCGCGCGTGAGTGCGTTGAAAATGGTGGTCTTTCCTGATTGTGGTAATCCAATAATTCCTAGTTTCATCTTGACCCTGTTCTTTAGAGTGGTATACTTGCGGGCGTTCCAGATGCCGAAGTGGCGGAATAGGCAGACGCGCACGACTCAAAATCGTGTTCCCTCGGGAATGAGGGTTCGATTCCCTCCTTCGGCACCAAAATTATAACATGTTGGTTTTACGAAAAAAGTCAACGCGCAAGCGTTGACTTTTTTCGTAAATAACTGATCTTACGCAAAAATGCTATGTCATTGCGAGGACGCTCTTGTTCTTCGTCCGAAGCAATCTGTTCTTGCTGTGTTGGGGATTGCTTCGCCGCTAAAACCAAGAGCGCGGCTCGCAATGACATTCACTTTTTATTAAAACTGCATAAGGTCGCTTAATAAAGAAGAAGTTTATAGCTGTGTTTATTTTACAACATTCTTGATAGCAGGTTGATATTCAGGGAAGATCTCATTTGTGGCGGGGTTATTTAATCGTTTTGTCAAAATCTCAGAAAGTACATCGCGATAATCGGTGGTGACTGCCAAATCGCCTGGTCCAATTAATTGACCTTCCGCCATCCCAGGCCATTGCCCGTGGACTTTGCCGCCATCCACATTTCCGCCCATCACCATCATCATACTGCCGTGTCCGTGATCTGTGCCGAGACTGCCATTTTCAGAAGCACGTCTGCCGAATTCGGACATGGTGACCGTGGTGAGTTGATTCATATGGTCAGCCATATCAGCATGGAAAGCGGATAATCCTTCGGCAAGATCTTTCATTAGGTTTGGCATGAGTCCACTTGCGGAGCCTTGCGCGAAGTGCGTATCCCAGCCGCCGAGGTCAATGGCTGAGACTTCGAGACCAACGTTGGCTTTAATAAGCATAGCCGTTTGTTTGAGTGCGAGACCAAATTCGGTATCGGGATATTTCGCATCACGAGCGGATATATAAGTTAATGGGTCAAGTGTTTGCAAAGTATCCATTATGGATAATGTATCTTGTCCCATTACATCATCTGTATAAACTGTTTCGAGCGCGGCACGCATTTGCTGCAGAGCACGCGGGTCGCCGCCGAGATGAAAATCTGCGATCGAGCGTAAAGCAGAAACTGGAACTGATCCGCTCAAACTGCGTTGTGGACGTGTGCCCATTCCCACTGCGCGTAATGGAGATGAATTGCCTGTGTTCAACGTAGCAAGGTGACGTCCGATCCAGCCTGAAGCGGGTCCGCGCTCATCGCCTACGCCGCGCTCCATGAGTTCCATTGACTTGAAATGACTGCGTGATTCATCGGGCGCGCCGCAAGCGTGAATGATGGCGAGGTGTTCGCTTCGCCACGCATCCAGTAAAGAATGCATGTTTGGATGAAAGCCGAAGAAGCCATCCAAATCTAAAGCTCTTTCTTCTTTCTTCTTTCTTAAATCATCGGGTCTTGCGATGCCGAGCGAAGGACGCAATTGATAATAAGCATCTTCGCCATGCGGCACGACCATATTTAATACATCCGCTGCGCCGCGTAGGAAAACAACAACTAATGTATCACCGCGTGGGGCGGTATTGACTGGGGCAAAGGATAAGCGAGGCATCCAGGTTGGTAAAGTTTGGGTAAGCATTTTTACTCCTAAAGGTATATGTCGTTGCGAGGGCGATAGCCCGAAGCAAACTCCCAATGACATGGGGTTGCTTCGTCGCAAAGAACAAGAGCGCTCCTCGCAACGACATCGTTATCTCCATTGAAACGCAGGGGAAGCAATGATGCTGGCGGCGATGACTTGCAGAGACTCTTCAGCGGTGGCGCCTGCTGATCGGACGGAAGCAATTATTTCGTCACGTTTGATGCGCTCTATCGGGGCGCCTAATAATAGAGATGTAAGCGAATCTATATCGTCTTGTAAAATGCCAGTAGATGAGACATCCAATAAAGTATTGATGTTATGGTTTGTATTTTCAATTTCATTGCGAATCAACTCAAAAGAAAATTGCCAGCGCGGCATAAGGTTGCCCTGCCAGGCTTCGCTTGTATCTGGATAGCCATCGGGAGTGGGACAATTAAAATAATGCTGACCCATGCGAAGCAAGTGCTGATTAATGGCAACAGTATCTGTTTCAACATTCAACATGCGCAAAGTAGAGAGTACAAAATTTGCAGGTCGTTTATATTTTGGTTGCGCGAGTGAGAGACCTTCGAGAAGAATTACACGCAACACAGATTTGATATCGCCTTTTGTATCAAGAAAAGTTTGCGTAGCTTTTTCAATGATTTCTTGCGGAGGAACATCAGCGATGAAACGGCGCACGAGTTTGGTGGAAATATAACGCGCAGTGCTTGGGTGTGCGACCAGCATTTCAATGACCTGCTCCGCTTCACTCTGACCCGATGACTGAATCGAAAGTCCCAAAACATTTTTCTCGCCTGTGTCATGCAGATCATCTTTGAAAACAAAATCACCGAGCCAGAAATGTTCCTTTACGTTCCATCCCGTGAGACAGCGCGCGAGCTCCATTACATCTTGTTGAGTGTAGCCGCCATCTACGCCGAGGGTGTGCAACTCCATCAATTCACGGGCATAATTTTCGTTGGGATGACTTTTCTCGTTGGCTTGATTGTCAAGATAGATCAGCATGGCGGGCGAATGTGTAGATGCCCAAACCAGATTACGGAATGAACCAAGCGCATGTTTGCGAATCACTTCGCGGTCATCAACAGTTTTGAGATAAAAATTATTTCCCTTTTCGATATAGATATTGAAATGGTCACTCCAAAATTCAACCATGATCTCATAGATTTGACGCTTGCTATAAAGTTGACGCACAAGCGTGGCTTGACGCAATTCATTCGGAATAGATTCGCGGTCATACCCGTCGAAGAGTTGATTGCTAATGCCTTCGAGTTGGTTCGCTTCCATACTTAATGTGTCAAAGGTTGAAAGTTGAAGGTTGCAATCGAAATCATCAATGGATTCGAAATCAAGTTGTTCTTCGACCCAGGCCTGTAAGCCAATTTCTACGAAACGAGCACGTTCTTCCACACGCGGACCAAAGGTGAGGCGGTTTAGAGCGAGGAAATCTTTTGCATTGAGCGCAGTCCACGGGACGGATGGAAGATCACCAGCAATCTTTCGATACGCGTACGCGGGTGTGCAGGAAGAGAAAGCCGCGCTGGCAGTGATGAGGGCGCCTAGTTTGAGAAAGTCACGTCTTGAGAGGGTCATGGGAGGAGAAAGGATGAAGGATGAAAGGTGAAGGATGGAAAGAATTAGGCTTGGGTTGGGATAGATTCAAGTGCACGAATGGTTTTCTCGCGAGGTATCCAATTTAATAAAGCGAAGCCTGTGGCGCCGAATGCCATGATGAGCATGAGCGGCCAGATGAATAACCAGCCGATGATGGGGAAGAATGTGGCAAGCTCCAAAATCACTGAACCGCGCACAAACCCGCTTAAGGCGGAGATGTTGCTTTGATTTGTCAGTCTCTTACCCAAGTGTGCGGCAATGCCTGCACAGCCAATGGACGAAAGCGCCAGCGCAACTGCAATCAAAACCCAGCCGAAGAATTTCGCGGGACCAAAGGGAAGCGCAAGCAGGATGACGATAGGAATGGTCACAGCGATGAGGACAACAAATCCCATCCAGAAGGATTGCATAGGAGTCTTTTCTACACGGGATTGTGCGCGTGTGATCAGAGCTGGAAATAACAGCCACCACGCGGTAAGCATGGCAGGGAATGCGACCCCGATGATAAGCAGAATGAAGAAGATAGCGGATATGTCAGCCATTGGATATGTCCTTTTGTTTTTGAAGTTATATGTAGTACAGGGGTGGGTAGGGAAAAGTTGCAGATTAAAAAGAAAGACATCCGAGTTCTTAATTCGAATGTCTGATTGAAGAAAGATGAAAGATGAAAGAATCTTTACGGTTTGAATGTTTCGCGCTGAAACAATCCTAAAATAAATGCGCCTATTCCGACAAAGCCGATATATGGAAATAATAAAAACCAACCTATAACAGGCAATGCACAGGCGAACGACAAAGTTGCGGTTCCAAAAATGGTTCTCTTCCACGCAGGCTGCTCGGAAAAGGTATTTTCACCAACAAAGTTGACCATGCCCGCTAATCCAAAACTTAAGATGATGGCAAGAGTTGCAGTAATCAATAAGGCGGGGATTGTCAGAATAAATTTAACAACATTGCCCGCATTCTCTGCTATAGAAAATAAAACCAGCGCAATCACTCCAAAAAATAAAAAGTTGACCAGTCCCACACCGAATGCGCGGCTTGGCATGGCTGTGAGCACATGTTGGGTTTTGGCGGCTCGGTTTGCAAACAATGTGCCGATGACAAGAAAGTACGCGGCGAGAGCAATGGTTAATAAGATGATGATGAAGAACAGGCGAAAGATGTCGGTCATGTGGGTCTCCTAAATATAGGGGCGGGGTGACCCGCCCTACGAAAATTTTTTTATTTGATTTGATTTCTCAACAACAGCCCATTCCCTACCAGCCAAAGCACAGATACCACCACAAGTGTAGACATTAAATACAGGCTGGAGAGTTGGAATGAGATTGTTGGTAACTTTGGCATTTGAATTTGTGAAAGTATGTCGAGCCATGCTGTCCATTGGGTTTGTAATTGGATAAACACATTTCCCAATGAGGGCATTTCGATGGCGGGCAATAATTGAATGACAAAAGGTGCGGCGACGATGAGAGCGACGACTGCAAATGCGGCTTGCAGAGTCACTGTCAGCGTGAGGAATGTTGGTAGTTTGGCTGGCAGGCTTGGGCGCAGTGTGAACGGTGCGGCGAGGGATTTAGTCAATGCCAGTTCGGGCAGAGATTCTATTTCGGCAAATAAATGTTGAAGCGTGGATAAACGCGCCGCACATTCAGCGCATGAAGATAGATGCGATTCGATTTTCACGCGGTCAGATGTTTCGTTGTCTAAATATTCGTTGAGTTGGTCTTCAGTCAGATGCATGGAGTTTCTCCGCCAAAATTTTGCGGGCGCGGAAGAGATGACTCTTCACGTCGCTCAATGGGATGTTCAACTGCGCGGCAATTTCTTCGTAGGACATTTCTTGATAATGACGCAGTTCTATGATGACGCGATATTGCGCGGGCAATGACGCAAGCGCGTGATGAATTTGCTCGCTTCTTTCCTTGACCTCTTGAACTGCTTCAGGCAATTGAGCAGAATCAGCGTCCCGTTCATCGTCGAGTTCGACAGTAACTTTTTGTGAATCAAGATGATTGAGACACAGATTCACCGCCACCCGCCGAACCCAGGGACCGAACTCGCGCTCAATATCAAAGGTGTGAATGCGGTCATACGCGCGTATAAAAGATTCCTGCGCGAGGTCTTCCGCCTCGCCGCGCTCATGCAGAATGCGATAGCAGATATTGAATACACTCGTCTGATAGCGCGTAACCAATTCGCCAAACGCCTGCGCCTCGCCGCGACGGGCTTGCAGGATCAGGTCGCGGTCTGTGAGCGGAATCATAGCTAAAGTGTAATACAGGAGTCGAGGGGAAAAAGTTGCAGGGTAATGAAAATATGCCTTGTATCCGCAATACATCTAGCGCATCTATATGCTATACTTTTATAAATCTTCACGAAGATAAGGGAAATATGGGCAAAACCATTCTTGAAATACCAACCGAGTTATTAGAAGCCGCAAAGATCACAGCGGATGAAGCCAAATCAGAATTGGCGATTCGTTTGTATCAATTGCATAAGCTAAATGAAGCACAGGCGCGTGAAATGGCTGGAGATGCGCGGGTGATTGAAGCTTTGGCGTGGAATAATAAAGTAACTGGTCATATTGATCTTAACGAATTTTTGTCATGGGCTTCTCATGATCTGAAAAGCCCGCTGAATACGATCATTGGTTTTACAAGGGTGGTGATCAAAGGCATTGATGGTCCGATTAACGAAACCCAAAGCGCAGACTTGAACACTGCCTTTACCAGCAGTCAGCGTATGTTGTTTTTTGTTAATAACCTTGTTGAAATGGCACGCCTCAATATTGGGCATATCACCCCTCAGCGGGTTGAATGTGATATGCCTGACTTAATTCGTGAATCAACAGAGCGTTGGCAAACTGCGAATCCTGCCAAGCTGTTAACTGTTGACATTCAAATTACGAAGCCTGTTTTTATGGCAGACCAAATGCATATGCGGCAGGTTATTTTTACTTTATTAAACTATGCGGCTTTACGCATTACAGAAGGTTCGCTCACGCTTTTTGCCAGTGACAAAGAGGACAGCCTGCATGTGCAGATTCACAGTAGCGGCACAAAACCGCTGGATAAATTTGAGCTGGATTCTGCTATGCTTAATTTTGTGGCTACCGCTCTGGTGAAATTACATGCAGGCAATATGAATGAGCCGCAAGAAACACAGACCGGTATGTCTTTGAGCTTTTCTTTGCCTAGATAATTTTCCCTTTTCTATATGATGCGCCGAACCCGCTCTACCGACTCCCTGTTAATTTTTATGCTCATCCTTGGATTGTGCATGGGGTTAGCCGCGCCTTCGTTTATGAATGCGCCGGCGCTGGCGATAAGCCCATCTGCAGGTCAAGTAGTAATTAGTGAATTTAGAACCACAGGTCCAAACGGCGCCAGTGACGAATTTATAGAATTGCTCAATAGAACGAATGCATCTATTCTCATATCAGGCTGGAAGCTTAAGAAATCAAGTGGCTGCGGCATAACATCCACAGATATTGCAACTATTAATACGAGTCTTGTTTCAGGGCAGCGTTATCTAGTAGCGAATCCAGGCTACACAGGCGCAGCTGACTTATCGTATGCAACCTCTGTGGCAGATGATGGCGGTATTGCTTTAGTAGATGGCGGGGGCGCTTTTGTAGATCAAGTGGGAATGTGTGCTAGTACAACTTATAAAGAATACAACGTAAACTCCCCAGTTTATTTATCCCCATTAACTGGCACAACTGAGCAAAGCTATGAACGCAAAGAAAACGGCTGCGCTGATACAGATGATAATTCTGCTGATTTTGTTTTGAACTCAGGTTTTAGCAACCCGCAAACTTCGTCTAGTATTCCCATCCCTTGTTTACGAGTCACGAATGTTACATCCACAGCATTTGGTACCTATATCGCCAGCGCAAATATAGATGTCATCATAGAGTTCAGCGCGGTGGTGAATGTGACAGGTTTTCCAACGCTGACTCTTGAGACGGGTCCCACAGATAGAAATGCAACCTACTCAAGCGGAAGCGGTACAAATACGCTTGAGTTTAGCTACATTGTGCAACCTAGCGACGCCTCAGGTGATTTAGATTACATAGCAACCAATTCATTATCTCTCAATGGCGGCACAATCAGCGGCGCGGTTGGAGATGCAAATTTAACCTTGCCAAGCCCGGGCACAGCGGGTTCTCTTGGCGCCAATGAAGCTATTATTATAGATAACCAATCTGCGCCAAGCGTGGTTTCTTTTACGCGCCAGAGTCCAACGACTAGCCCAACGAAATTAGATTCTTTAACGTTTCGAGTTTTGTTCAGTGAACCCGTAATCAATGTAGATGCAAGTGATTTTATAGCCAACGGCACAACTGCATCAGTTAGCCTTGTAACCATGGTGAATACAAGCGTATATGATGTGACTATCTCTGGCGGTGATTTAAATAACTTAGACGGAATTGTTGGCTTGGATCTGAATGCGGGTCAAAATATTCAAGATACTTTTTTCAATTCACTGCCCACAGTAGAACCATCTACCGACCAAACTTATACCGTAGATAATCTTGTCCCAACAGTTACTATAGACCAAGCTGTCAGCCAAGCAGACCCAGCCAATGTAACGCCAGTAAATTTTACGCTTGTATTTTCAGAGCCGATCAATGTCAGTACATTTACTGCGGGCGATATAACCCAAACTGGAACTGCAACATTCGTGACGTGGACTATTACTGATTCGGGCGATAATAAAAACTTTATTCTATCTGCAACGGTAGTGGGCGGAAATGGAACTTTGATTCCAACAATTGGCGTAAATAAGGTAAAAGATTTAGCTGACAATGATAATACTTCCACCAGTACAAACCTCGGCGACGGCGTTATTTTCCTTGATAATGTATCCCCAACTGTAACCATTAACCAAGCAGGCGGACAATCGGACCCAACGACTTTGTTGCCAGTAAATTTCTCTGTTGTATTCTCTGAGCCAATCCTTGCTACCATTTTTACCACTGCTGATATTACCCAAAACGGTACAGCCACTGGAATCACGTGGAGTATTACAGATTCAGGCGATCATAAAAACTTTACTTTGTCTGCTATTGCGGTTGCAAGCTACGGCACATTGATCCCAAGTATTGTTGCAAACCGAGTAACAGATGTGATTGGCAATAACAATATTGCCAGCACAAGCACAGATAACTCTGTAACCTATGCGGCTGTTCCTACATTAACACCCACGCGCACCCCAACTCGAACAGCCACACGTACGCCCACGCGTACGCGCACGCCCACACGCACTCTCACACCCAAGAGAACGCCCACTGCCACGCCTTCAGCGCGGGTGGTGATCAATGAATTTTTGCCGCATCCTGGCTTTGACTGGAATCAAGACGGCAAGAATAATGTCTATGATGAATTTATTGAGATCATTAATTTTGGACCTGCCAACCTCAATATCACAGGCTGGAAACTGGATGATGAAGCAAAAACGGGTTCTGAGCCTTTCACTATCCCAGCCATGACATTAAATGCCGGTGAGCGGGTTGTCTTTTACGCGGCGCAAACCAATATATTATTAAGTGATGGCGGCGATACAGTGCGTTTGCTTAATCAAAATAATGTACAGATCGATTCTTATACCTATGCATTCGCTACTGACGAAGATGTGAGCTGGTGCCGCATCCCGGACGGTCTCTATGTCTGGTTCACAGATTGTGTGCCGACGCCGAAGAATCAAAACACCAGAGCTGGTCAAGCTCCAATAGATGCACCAGGCTCAGGCTTAGAAGAGACGCGTTGTGAAGATTTCCCTGATACGATTCCAAGCGCTTTCCTGATCGCAGAGTGCAACGGCTTCGGCTCTCAATTTTGGAATCACATGTATTGGGATGCGCCCGGTCAACGCGGTGATCAAGCTATTTGGAATGATAGTAAGTGGGGTTCATTTATAGAATAAAAGCGGCGACTTGTATCGCCGCTTTTTGTTTTGCGATACAATAAAAATAAAAAATGATGACCTTACGCAGAACGTCCCGAAGGTTTCCTTGAAAAAATTTATTGAGCTGTTCAAACCTTCGGGACGGTACGCAATATCAAAATTGGAGACTCTATGACTGATGCCGTAATTATTGATGCAATTCGCACGCCCATTGGTGCATTAGGCGGATGCCTTTCCTCTGTGCGCCCAGATGATTTGGCGGCGCATGTCATAAAAAGCATTTTGGAACGCAACCAATTTGACCCTGCATTAATTGAAGAAGTTTTTTTGGGGTGCGCCAATCAATCTGGAGAAGATAATCGCAACGTGGCACGTATGGCGGCATTGCTGGCGGGCTTGCCGATTGAAGTAAGCGGCGTGACCGTCAATCGTTTGTGTGCCTCTGGATTAAATGCAATCAACATGGCGGCGCGCGCCATCAAATCAAATGAAGGTGATCTGTATATTGCAGGCGGCGTAGAATCGATGAGCCGTTCGCCATATTCAATCCCGAAAGCGGAGGCAGGTTTCGCATTTGGAAACCTTACTGCTTGGGATACAACTCTCGGCTGGCGTTATCCCAACCCAATCATCAAAGGAAAATATGGCATTGAATCAATGGGCGAGACCGCCGAGAATATTGCCAAAGAACGCCCGCATCTCACTCGCCAAAAACAGGATGAGTTTTCAGTACGTTCACATCAACGCGCAATCGCCGCAATGGATTCTGGTAGATTTAAAAATGAGATCGTTCCTGTTTTGATTTCTCAGAAAAAAGGGGAAGCAAAATTGGTTGATACAGATGAACGTCCGCGCCGTGATACAACAGCCGAATCACTTGCCAAGCTCAAGCCTGCCTTTGCCAAAGAAGGCGGATCGGTCACTGCGGGCAACTCCTCTGGCTTAAATGACGGCGCATCTGCTTTGTTGATCATGAGTGCAGAAAAAGCCAAAGCCTTGAATCTTAAACCACTGGCGCGCATCGTTACTTCTGCTTCAGCGGGCGTGTCTCCGCGTGTGATGGGAATGGGTCCAGTGCCCGCCACAAACAAAGCCCTGCAACGTGCAGGCTTGAGCATAAAAGATCTCGGACTCGTAGAATTAAACGAAGCCTTTGCAGTGCAATCCTTGGCAGTGATCGAAGACCTTGGCATTAATCCCGATATCGTTAATGTAAATGGCGGCGCGATTGCATTGGGGCATCCGCTAGGCTGTTCCGGCGCGCGTCTTGTTACTACACTTGTACATGAAATGAAACTGCGTGGGAATATTAAATATGGTTTGGTAACTTTATGTGTTGGCGTAGGGCAGGGTGAAGCGACGATTATTGAATATTTGGGATAGATCAAGTCAAAGGTTGAAAGTCAAAAGTCAGACCTGCGACTTTTGACTTTCAACAAATATGGAGCTTATATGAAAAAATATAAATTAATTTCGATCAAAATGTTTATCACACTCTTGCTCCTTGCCAGTTGCAACGCGCCGTTGGATGCCGCGCCCAGTCTCGATGCAAAAGCCGTCAACACAGTGCCTCCTGTAGAAACATTGCCTGTTCCAGAAATTGATGCGCCTATTGTTGATTTTCCCGCCATTGTTTCCATAGACATGCTCGATGAAACAAACGGCTGGGCAGTCACCGAGACTCAAATCGTACGCACCAATGATGGCGGCGTCACATGGTATAACGTCTCGCCGCAAGGTCCCGCCGAGTTTAGCTATAGCGCCAATTCATTTTTCCTCGATTCAAAAAATGCCTGGGTCTTATTTACTGATAATAATAATTATCCTAATGCTGGTACGCTTTATCGCACAACAGACGGCGGCAGTAATTGGCAAATGATCACTGCGCCATTCAGTTCAGGTGAATATGTTTTTCTCGATTCGAATGACGGTTGGGCAATGGCAGATTTTGGCGTAGGCGCCGGCAATATGGCGGTCGCTGTTTTTCAAACAACAGATGGCGGCACAACCTGGACGCGCACATATGCGAATGACCCTACTTTAGCAGGCTCCAACGATTCACTGCCTCTTAGTGGATTAAAAAATACATTCGAAGCTCTCAACATGCAAACTGCATTTATCGGCGGGCTTACCTATGCCAGCGGTGAAGCGTATTTATATGAAACTAATAATGCGGGCAAAACATGGCAGCGTGTCACATTACGCATGCCAGATAACACAGCCAATGCGCAAATTAATATAGATGATATAAAGTTTTTATCTGCAAATGATGGCTACTTTATGATGCGCCTCTACATGGAAATTCTCGAAAGCGCGATTTATGTCACGCACGATGCAGGCAAGACTTGGTCATTAACCCCAACTCTCATTGCGGATGGCGGCTCGCAGGTTTTCCTCTCAGCTACAGAAGCGCTGGTGTATACCCCAACTCAGTTTCAGGTCACACGTGATGCGGGCATGTCATGGACAAGCATCACGCCAGATATTCTCTTCAGCGATAGTTTTGCAGGCATTGATTTTGCAAATCTCAACACAGGTTGGATCGTGACCATCGGCGCAGATAATAAACAAAAACTTTTCAAAACAGAAGATGGAGGCGCATCTTGGTCGCAAATCGTTCCTTAATTTTTTTGTTGATTCTGACTCTTAGCGCCCTCGCTTGTAAATTACCAGCCGATTCAAACTCCCCCAAAGTTGATTTGGCGACACAAACGAATCCAACGCCGATCATTGCTCCTGCACTGACGGCTCAGCAAATCCGCAATGCACAATACAAACTTGGCGCGCGTGATGATCATCCAACAGTACAACTGATAGATGGAAAATATCAGCAAGGCGCAGATACGACAACCATTGATTATGCAATGATTTTCATGGCAGACTTCATTGCCGTCCATGATTTTACTGGCGACGGATTCGATGATGCTATTGCGATTGTCTTTGAAAATTATGGGGGCACGGGTAACTTTGCTTTTCTAACTTTCTTTGTTAATCAAAACAACACACCTGTTTTTCTCACCTCAACCATGATCGATGACCGCCCCTTGATCAATGACCTTTCCATTGAAGATAATCATATTTTGCTAGATGTAACCATACACGGAGTCAATGATTCATCATGCTGTCCGGCGCTGCGTACTAACCAATGGTATCGTTTGGCTGATACTTCATTACAACTCGCCAAATACACCTCGTTTACACCGCTCAATACATTGCGCGAGATTGAAATTACAACTCCACAAATCGGTGACTCATCTAGCTCTATACATTTAACAGGCAATATCACCATCGCCCCATTTGAAAATACGCTCTCATACCGTGTCACAGACCTCCTAGGAACAGAGCTTACAGTAGGTCCCATCTCTGTCGCCGCCTCAGACTTTGGCGCGCCCGGCACCTTTGATGTCATGATTGACTTAAGCACGATCCCCTCAGGCTCAACGATCTTTTTAGAAATTCGCGACATCAGCGCAGCGGATGGTTCTGTGTTGGCAATGGATTCGGTATTGTTGACAGTAAAGTAAATGTTTAGCCACAGAGCGCACAGAGTTCTCTGAGTTTTTCTTCTCATGTTTTCTAGTGCTCTCTGTATCTAAAAAATTCGACTTGCATAAAATAAGCCTGCAATTGTTTATGGAGCTTGATGAATTATGACGTTGAAGAATTATCCGTCGAAAATTGACAAAGAAAATGACGATCCATTAACACATAAAATCATAGCATGTGCTATTGAGGTACACAAACGACTTGGCCCTGGTTTGTTAGAAAAGCTATATAGTGAAGCAATGCGTATTGAATTGAAATTCAATGGCTTGGATGTAAAAAGAAACGTAAAAATCCCAGTCATATATAGAGGTGAATTAATTGGTGATTATTATATTGATTTGCTGATTGAAGATACTATTATCCTCGAACTTAAAAGCGTGGAAAGGCATGATTCGGTTTTTGAAGCGCAGATTTTGTCTTACATGAAACTTACTGGCAAGAAGGTTGGTTTGTTAATTAATTTCAACTCAAAAATGGTTAAAGATGGCATAAAACGATTTATGCTTTAGGTATTTGCCTCAGGGAATACAGTAGGTTTTAAAACTCATTTTTCTCTGTGCTCTCTGTGGCTAAATTTAGTTTGTTGCAATAAGGAGAATCCCATGACAATCCAAGAAATCCAAAAACGTGTCCAAGCTGCGCGTGAAGATATTATCCAATTCATGCTTGAGATTTGCGAAATTCCCAGCATGGATTCACAGATCGGTCCCGTTGGCGAACGTGTTCAAGCCGAGATGAAAAAACTTGGCTTTGATGAAGTGCGTTTTGACAAAATGGGTAATACCATTGGTCGTATCGGCAATGGCAAGCGTGTGATTGTCTATGATTCGCATATTGACACTGTTGGCATTGGCGACCCAAGTGAATGGAAGTGGGATCCATTCAAAGGAAAGATCGAAGACGGAATTTTATACGCGCGCGGCGCCTGTGATGAAAAGGGTTCTACACCCGGCATGATCTATGGTCTTGCCATGGCGCGCGATCTAGGTTTGCTAGAAGGTTGGACCGCTTACTATTTTGGCAATCTAGAAGAATGGTGCGATGGCATTGCGCCCAACACTTTTGTAGAAGTAGACCCAAAAATAAAACCTGATTTTGTCGTCATCGGTGAACCCACTAAAATGCTTACGTATCGCGGGCATAAAGGTCGCCTTGAAATGAAAGTCACTTCAAAAGGCAGGTCTGCTCATGCCGCCAGCAATCACCTTGGCGATAATGCCATTTATAAACTACTTCCCATCATTGCCGGCATTCGCGATCTTGAACCAAAACTTGGCGACCATGAATTTTTAGGTCATGGCAAGATCACTGTTTCAGATATGCATGTCAAGACACCCTCTCTCAATGCTGTGCCTGATGAAGCCATCATTTATATTGACCGTCGTATGACCTTTGGCGAAACAAAAGAAATGGTTAAACAACAAGTCGAAGATTTGATCCCCGCTGAATTTAAATCCACTGTAAAACTGGAAGAGCTTTTTTATGATGAACCATCTTATACAGGCTTCGTCTTCCCAGTGGATAAATATTTCCCTGCCTGGGCATTGGATGAAAATCACGCCCTCGTTCTAGCGGGACAGTTGGCACGAAAAACAATTGGCTTAAGCGATGCCCCAAGCGGCAAATGGAATTTCTCTACCAACGGAATCTATTGGGCTGGGAAGGCAGGCATTCCATCTATTGGCTTTGGTCCCGGCGACGAAGAAACTGCCCACACTGTTAACGATTCTGTTTCGCTGGAAGATATGGTCAAAGCTACAGAATTTTATGCAATCCTTCCGAGTCTCATCAAATGAAAACGCTGGAAATTCGCCGCCACTCCATTCGCTCTCAGCCGGGTGAGCATCTTAATCAAAATGGGGTCATGCTTGCGCGTTTGGTGGGAGAGAACATAGGTCCGTTCGATCGTGTGATTACCTCCACATTACCGCGCGCATTTGAAACCGCCATTGCGATGGGCTTCGCGGTGGATGATCAAAATGAATTAATGAGCTCGTTTAGTAATGAAGTCATGAAAGAAGCGCCCTGGCCCCTCTCGTTTGAGCAATACGCCGCCATCATTAAGAAAAAAGGCGCGGCAAGTAAATATGCGAATAAGCTCGCAAAATATTACGCAGAAATCATGAATTACATTGCCGAAGAACGCACTGCGCTTGTTGTGAATCATGGCGGCATTGTTGAGCTTGGTGTTACTGCTTGCTTGCCTAATACCGATTTTTCTTCGTGGGGCGGCTCGGTCAATTATTGTGAAGGTGCGCGTTTGTTTTGGGAAGACGACCATTTTGTAAATGGAGAAGTGTTGCGCGTCTCGACATAATGAATGAACAAATTAAGATGTACGCGAAATGGTTTTATAAAGTTTATCCCCGTTCATCGCTGGTTAAAACACAAATACAATACCCAAGGAGAAAAAATAGAACAATGAAAAATAGTATCTTGACCCGTCTTATTTTAATTTTATCTCTCGCGTTTGCTTTGTTTGGCTGCAGCTCCGCAGAAGCAAAAGTCGCACTTATGCTTGCGCGCGGCGGCTTAGGCGATAAAGCTTTCAACGACAGCGCCAATGAAGGTTTGCAAAAAGCCGCCCAAGAACTTGGTGTGCAAGTGACAATTTTTGAGTATCAACAAGATGCGCAAGAAGATAATATTCGCAAAGTTGCACAAGATGATGGATATACTTTTATCATCGGCTTAGGTTCTGAAAATTCAGCCGCGATTACAGCTGTTGCCGCAGAATTTCCACAAACAAAATTTGCCATCATTGATTCAACTGCAGATGGCGCCAATGTTACCTCTGTGACTTTCAGCGAACTCGAAGGTGATTTTTTAGCAGGCGCACTTGCCGCCTTGCTCAGTGAAAATAATAAAGTTGCCTATCTTGGCGGCGCAGATGTGCTAGTGATTCGGCGCATTCAATTTGGCTTTGAGCAGGGTGTAAAATATGTTAATTCCAATGCTGAGATCGTCGTTCAATATATCGGCGGCGTGGATGATTTTAGCGGCTTTGCAAAACCAGATGAAGCCAATCAAATTGCGGCGCAAATGTATGCCGATGGCGTGGATGTTATTTATGCCGCGGCAGGCGGATCCACTCTCGGCGTGATAGATGCCGCGAAATTGGCAAACAAACCCATCGTCACGACAGGAAGCGATCAGCGTTATCTTGCTCCCGATGTAATAGCAACCAGCCGCACAAAAAATATGAATCAAGCTGTATATATGTTGATTGAAATGCTCACACAAGATACACTCACCAGCGGCGGAATTTTGCTCGATTACAAATCTGGCGGAATCGGCATTGCGCCTCTTTCTGCCTTTGTGCCGGGTTCTGTTTCATCAGCATTTTCCATCATCCAAGCGGATCTTGAGTCTGGCAAAATTATTGTGCAACCATTTGATGGGCAATAATTTATAACTTAAAAAGGAGACTATTAAGATGCAAACAAATTTTAGAGGACGAGATTTCATCGGTGATTTAGATTTCACCAAAGAAGAAGTGGAAACAGTTTTAGATGTAGCCTGGGACTTAAAACGCAAACGCGCATTAGGCGAATCGCATGCGTTATTGCGCGACAAGACCCTTGCCATGTTGTTCTTCTTTACATCCACGCGCACCCGCGGATCATTTGAAGCAGGCATGGCGCAGCTGGGCGGTCACGCCGCATTCATTGACAGCGAAACGACTCAGATCTCTCATGGCGACACAGCCAAGGAAATTGGCGAAATCTTCGGGCGTTACTTCGATGGCATTGCCATTCGTCAATGTGACTGGAACTACGGCAATTCATATATTAACGAAGTTGCCAAAGCCAGTCGTTCACCTATTTTAAATATGCAATGTGATGTCTATCATCCATTTCAATGCCTCGCAGACCTGATGACCATTCAAGAGAAAAAAGGACGCGACCTTAAGAAAAAGAAAGTGGTTGTCTCTTGGGCATATGCCGCTTCTTATAGCAAGCCCATTTCGGTGCCGCAATCGTTGATTTTACAAATGACACGCTTTGGCTGTGATGTGGTCTTGGCGCATCCACCAGAGTTCAAGCTGATGCCTGAGATCATGCAACAGGCAAAAGATAATGCCAAAAAATATGGCGTCGGTTTTGACGTGACCGATAATATGGACGAGGCGTTTAAAGATGCGGATGTGGTCTACCCCAAAAGTTGGGGACCCATGCTCACCACCACAGGCAAAGATGAAGGCAAAGCCTTGATCGATAAATATAAATCATGGATCACCGATGAACGGCGCATGAAATTAACCAAAGATGATTCTATTTATATGCATTGCTTGCCTGCTGACCGCGGACTTGAAGTGACTGACGGTGTGATTGATGGTCCTCATTCCGTTGTCTATGATGAAGCTGAGAATCGCCTGCACGCGCAAAAAGCGGTCATGGCGTTGACGATGTCTTAGGAGACCTATGCCAAACAAACTCGCAGTAGTTGCCATTGGAGGCAATGCTCTTATAAAAGATGATAAGCATGTTACCGTAGAGGATCAAGTACTTGCTTTGCGCGAGACATCCGTTCATCTTGCAGATATGATCGAAGCGGGCTGGGACTTGGCAATTGGACATGGCAATGGTCCTCAGGTTGGGTTTATCCTGCGCCGTTCCGAGATCGCCGCCAAAGTTGAAGGAATGCATGAAGTTCCATTGGACGTGTGCGGCGCAGATTCTCAAGGTGCAATCGGCTATGAAATGCAACAGGCTTTGCGCAACGAATTTTTCAAGCGCAAGATCAATAAAAAAGCCGCAACTATTGTTACACAAGTACGCGTGGATAGTAGTGACCCCGCTTTCCAAAAACCATCCAAGCCGATCGGCTCATTCATGGAAGAAGTTGAAGCCAAGCGGCGCGAAAAAGAGATGGGTTGGTCTGTGGTTGAAGATGCAGGCAGAGGCTGGAGAAGAGTCGTTGCTTCTCCCATGCCTAAAGAGATTATTGAGTTTGATTCGGTCAAGTTGTTAATTGATGCTGGTCATGTGGTCATCACAGTGGGTGGCGGCGGTATCCCTGTTGTAGACCAAGGCGATGGCGAATTAATCGGTACTGCGGCTGTAATTGATAAAGATTTTGCATCTTCGCTTCTTGCACAAACGGTGAAAGCAGACTTATTTTTGATCGCAACCGCAGTTGAAAAAGTAGCCATTCACTTTGGCAAGCCCGAACAAAAATGGCTCGATAAAATGACAGTAGCAGAAGCCAAAGGATACCTTGAAGAAGGCAAGCATTTTGCTAAAGGCTCTATGGCGCCCAAGATTCAAGCGGCAATTTGGTACTTGGAAAATGGCGGCAAAGAAGCCTTGATCACCAACCCTGAGAACATAGGCCGCGCACTAAGGCGTGAAACGGGCACTTGGATTATTCCTTAGCTTCGTATTATTGATACAGAAAAAATCTTAGGCTGTTTTCTTAAACAAAAATACCGTAGGCTTGATAAAAGACCTACGGTATTTTTGTTTAACTATCTAATTTTATTTCTTTACTCGGCTATCCAACTAACCCAACAATAGAATGCACTGTTCGCCAGTACAATCTGTACAACGGCATGGGCCAGCTTTTCTTTGGCAATACGGGCG
>VFJR01000070.1 GCA_009885945.1 Anaerolineaceae bacterium | reverse complement strand
TCATCGCTGCGCCTTCGCCGATTCTGCGCATGGCTTCGCCAATGTTGCGGCATCCGCATACAAAAGGGACTTTGAAGTTGTGCTTCAAGATATGGTGTTCTTCATCGGCAGGAGTCAGCACTTCGGATTCGTCAATATAATCTACGCCAATGGATTCTAGGATTTGTGCTTCAACGAAATGCCCGATGCGGCACTTTGCCATGACCGGGATGCTGACTGCATCCATGATCTTGAGAATCATATCGGGGTCAGACATGCGTGCTACACCGCCATCTGCGCGAATATCGGCAGGCACGCGTTCGAGCGCCATAACGGCGCACGCACCGGCTTCTTCTGCGATCTTGGCTTGCTCAGCGTTCACCACATCCATGATGACGCCGCCTTTTAACATTTGGGCTAAGCCTTTTTTCTCTGTCCAGGTACCAGTTTTTGCTTCCATTTTTACTCCTTAGATAAATATGCGGGTAAATTCTACCATGCCAAAATTAGCTGTTCTTGGGTGCAATTGTTTTTATTTCATCCTGAAATTTTTCCAATTCAGAATTGATTTGCCCCCGCATCATTTTATAATACATTAACATATCTCCCATGCCCGCCCATATAGGGTGACGAAATGTCGCAGGGACGTTCCGCTCAACAAAGAAGTGACCGATCCAGGCGATTGCGTAGGAAGATATAATAGAAAACAGAGCCAGCCTCCAGCTTAAATGGAGCGCTGAGAGGGTCAACCAAAAAAATAGATTTGTATTCCCAATGAAGTGTAACCAGCGCGTTCCTTTTTTGCTGTGCTGTGATAAGTAATAGGGCCAAAATTCTGCAAATGACAGGAAATCTTGTGTTTTCATTTTGTACCTTCTTGCGGTTTGATGATCCGTTTGCTTGCAAGGCGCTTGCGGGAGTTTATGACGTCTTTTTTCTAGCTTTATTGATACTGTTCATATCCAATGCATTATTTTATCTGATTTACATCCCAGCCGCATCACGGGTTAGTGTTGCGCCAAAATCAGTTGATCTGTTGCTTAATATTGCCAAGGGATTTTCGCTATTGCGTTTGCCCTTTGGTGTAATTCCTTATTTTTTTAAATTAATTACATTTTTATTGTTGCCGCGGGTTTTCTGGAAGGTGTGGAACGCGAGGATCATTCAGGGTTTTCGTTTGTTAGGGGATTTTTTTAATCTAGGAATTTCGTTTATGCTTTTATATTTCTGCTTGCCAAGTTGGATGTTCTCTTTCCTGTTATTAATGTCAGGGGCAGAAATTTGCAGGTTGGTCTGTGAAAAGGGATTTATTTTGTTCAGTATATTTTGGCAGCGAGTGTGCGCGCCGATAATAGCGAGATTTCTTTTTCGAACTGGAATGAGAAATAAGTGGGCGCAATATTACAGACGATCTATTGAAGAAAAGTTAAATCATTTTCAAAATATATTTCTCGCGCTGGCAGAGAGAGATTCTCGGTTTTGTTATTTCTCGCAATTACAAGTTGTAGCTAACAACCATAATTTGCGGCTGGGGAATGTAAGAGAGATATCGTCTGGAAGAATATTCATTTATCAAGAATGGGCAAATGACCCTTGGGTATGTGCCGGGCTGGCGCTTCGTAGAACCCCGTGGATTTTCGACTCCAGGTATTTAGCGCGCCCATTTTTTTATCGCAGTCAGGCAAATAGCTTAATGACAGGCTTTGTATTCTTAAATGCGAAAGTATCCCCGCCGTTTGCCTTGTATCAATTTGGGCATGAGATTAAGTCTGCTAGGTTTGAAATATTTTTCAGGATGTTTCGCTGGATGGGATTTGAACTTGAGCATTTTGTTCAAAGGGATGGGGCGTATGATTTTGACCCGTTGCTCTTAAAGCTCGGCGGTATTCTTGGGATTAATGAGATTCCGAAGGATCGTCCCATTTTTAATGATGCAGATACAATTGCCGAGTTGACTAGAAAAATAAAACTGGGTGGTGTGGTAACCCCGCAATCAGTCGCTGAGGAGTATTCCTATCCATTGCTTTACGTAAATCAAGTGTTGTGGAATAAGATTGAAAGAGCTAATTTCGAAAAAAGCTAGCGATTTGACACTTTGTATCAAAAATACTCCGTTGGTTGAGTAGGCGGTGTTCGTCCGCCGTATCGAAACCAACAAGTGACAAAAATCCTCTTGGGATGAAGTGTTTTTCGCAAACTGGTGGTTTCGATACGCCCTTCGCTAGTCGCTCAGGGCTACTCAACCACCGTATTTTTTAAAACTGTCAGGTGACTAGAAAAAAAGAATTGATAGCGTCTGCTGTCGCGGCGGGGTTTTCCCAATGAGGATAATGCCCTGTCTTTTCCAAGCGTGTGGATATGATGTCTGGTCTGTACTCTAAAAGCGCATCTAAAACTGCAGGCGTTGCCACGGGGTCATTCATGCCCCACACTGCGCCCAATTTAGCTGAATGTGACTTTAGCATATTTAACCAAATTTTCTGATGTTTCCAACGTTCGTGCATGTAGTGCATTAATAAGTGGTAATTACGCGCTCCGTTGTTATAAGCGACCGTTGACCAAAATGAGTCAATTTCATTGGCTGAAAGCGGGAGATAAAATATTTTGTTAAAAAAACGTTGCAGCGCTGATCTGTTGAACAACCCTAAACGGCTAATCCACGGCCCACTGAAGCGATTCAACGTTAGGCGTTGGGGAATGAGCATGCCCCAGTCTGTAAATGGAATACTCCACACACTGCCGTTGAGCAGCATGAGCTTCGAGATTTTTAAATGCGAGCGGCTCAGCAGTTCCAATGCGACCGAGTCGCCAATATCATGAGC
>VFJR01000168.1 GCA_009885945.1 Anaerolineaceae bacterium | reverse complement strand
GCAGTGGCGGCAGTGCGTGTGTGTACATTTAGTTTTTCAAAGACCGCTTTTAAATGTCGTTTTACCGTGTTTGTGGTAATAAATAATTTTTCTGCAATTTCCTTGTTTGTGAGACCTTGGGCTAATAAATACAATACTTCACGTTCGCGCTCAGTGAGAGCGCCCAACTCGCTGGCAGAGTGTTGGGCAGATCTTGTTTCGTCAACGATGCGCCGAAAGGCAGTGCGGTCAAACGTTTGCTTTTCAATATAAGCCGATATCGAATATTTGGAATATATTCGCTGGATCTCCTGTGGTTCTGTAGTGCCGCTGACGACAATGGTAGGAATACCGCCTGCGCGAGCGGCATCCAATAGTTGATGGCCATCTAAATTTGCATCAGCAGAACTTTTTCCCCAAGCATTATTTGTTCCGTCTAGAGATAGGTCAATGATCGCAATTGTAAATTTTTCTTTGCGAAGATATCCAAAAGCGTCGCCAAAACCAGCGCAGCTGCGAACCTGATATCCTGCATCACTTAAGAGTTCCGCTAATATGCTCCTCCAGCCTGCGTCATCTTCAACGATTAAGGCTTTTTCGGTGGAAGCAGGCAATGTCAATTGATCTTTGAGCGTGCTTGAAGATGTAGTTATGTCTGATGCAGGAAGATGCTGTGGGCTGACGAGTATCCTATAAATGATGTCACGGAAATGACTGCGGTTAAAACTTTCTTTGCGAAGGAATGTGAAGGCGCTGTACTCGGTGAGTGCGGTTACAGCTAATTCGACTGTTGCGAATCCGGTGAGAAGAATTGTGCGGCAATTGGGGTCAAAACGGCGAACAGAATCAAGAACTTGCAAGCCATCATAATTATTATGGTCGTTTGGAGAGAGTGAAAGATCGACCACTGCTACACGGTGTGATTGAGCCTTGATGCTGATAGATGCTTCACTTAAGCTTCCAGCAACATCAACTTCAAATCCACAATCTGAAAGAATTTCACTTAATATTTGCCGCCAGGAAGGGTCGTCTTCGATGACAAGTGCGCGCAGGGTTTTACTTGTCATGGTTTTCTGCTCGAGGCAGGCGTAAGATAAAAGCCGCGCCATGTTGGCCGTCACTTTCAACAGTTACAGAGCCGCCCAAGCGCGACATCAGTGTTTTCACCCACCAAAGGCCAAATCCCAATTTACCCGAATTAATGCGGGCGGTGTAGTTCAATTCAAAAATTTGATTATGCAGCTCAGGCAAAACCCCGGGTCCGTTATCAATAATTGATATTTCCACCCACTCAAAGCTAGCAGTCCCATAAATGTTGATATTGCCCTTTCCGTTCATTGCAATGGATGCGTTTTCTATTAAGTTCCTAAATACAAAAGTGAGACTTTGCCCGCCAGCAATCACTGTTGGAAGGTCTTCAAGTCCTTTTAAGTTGATCTGAATATCCGCAGGTGTGTTTACTGCACGTATCGCTTCGGTTACACAAGCTGCAATGCGTATCTTCTCCATACGAATTGGACGTAGGTGTGAAAGGTTTTCCTGTACGATTTGCATAGCTTCCATTGCGCTGCGTTCGATTTCAACTAGGCTGTTTGTAAGATATGCATCGATTTCAAGGGTTTGGCGATATTTATCCTGAATAGCTTGGACTCGCACGGGTATGACGCCAACTTTATTATTCATATTATGCAATAGGTTCGCAGAAATATCTCCCATTGCGGCAAAAGTCTCTGCTGTCCAATGTTGTTCTTGAGATATGCGTAGCGCTTCTTGACGAGATTCGTTTTGTATCGCTAAAGCGGCATAGTGCGCCAAACAAGTGAGTACTTTCTCGTCCCATTCTGATTCGGAAATGTGACCTGTATCAGCACCTGAGTTAAACACGCTGAATGCCCCTAATGCCAAGTCGTCATCACCAGTAAATAAAGGTACGATCAAGGTGCGCGACCAATCTTGAGATTCGGATACGTTACTTGAAATCTTTTTCTTTAACTCAACCGCCTGGCCAATTAAACTATTTTTTAAGGATATTTTCTCGGCGTGCGGAAGATCGCCTTTTGATGCTGTTAAAATTAATTCATCGCCAGAAAGAAGCCAGATTGCGCTTGATGATGTGTTGAGCAGGTCATTGGCGGTACGAGTAAGATGTTCGAGTACTTTTTGGCATGGTTGAGAGAGAAGCAGGCGCGCCACTTCTTGCAATGCGTCCAATAGCCTTACTTCTTGTATTGCTGCCACTGCGTAAGTTGCCAGTGATTGCAGCATATGACTATCGTCTTCTGAAAAAGTTCCGACAAAAGGGCTTTCTAAATTAAGAACACCTTCCAATCGTCCGCTTGAATTAACCAGCGGTACAGCAAGCTCAGAAAGCATCTTTAATCCTGAATCAAGAGGGTAATAAAGCTGAGCCCAGGGTTCTATACGCAGATCTGAAATAAGAGCGGGTTGTCTTGTGCGCGCCACGTGCGCCATTACACTATTTCCACTTAATGGCATTGCTTCGATGAGAGGGCGATCCATGTGACTGCTGCCGACAGCGCTGGTAATTAATAGTTCCCCGCTTTTATCTAAGAGGCGAAATATTCCATAACGAGCATTTGTTACTTCAAGCGCCAGTTGCAAAATAGATTCGAGAGTTTCTTTTAAGCGCAATCGTGAAGAAATGATTAGCCCTGCGCGGCGCAGACGGCTTAATTCATCTTCTTTGCGAGTCCGATCACGATGAACCTCGCTTAATCTTCGCGCATGATAAATTGCCACGGCTGCTTGATTGACAAAATTATCTAATATTAGTTGCTCAACTGTTGTGAATTTGCGTGCTTCGTATAAATATATATATAAAACCCCCACTGCTTTTTCAGCCACGATTAACGGAAAACACCCAACTGCGAGTGCGCCTAATGCCGCATGATAGGGATGTACGTCAAGATCATGTTCTTCATAAGATAAAGATCGAAGCCTGCGCTGAATGGTTCGAATCCCAACGCCGGCTAGGCGAGGAGCGTCACTAGGTTGAGTCTGGTTTGTAGATAAAGCGCGTTCTTCGGCTTGTGCTGATACTCGCGATTTAGTTTCAAATTCGCCTTTTGCTTGATCGTATGTATAGATCACAGCCGACGATCCGGGTATAACTCGAATTGCGCTTTCTACAATCAGTTGAAGACTCAAGCCGTTGTTATTAGAGTCGCCTGGTTCAATGTGATTAATGGCAGTACTGATCTGATTTAAGCTCGTCAGGGCTTCACGAAGTTGGGATTCGTTTTTTTCTAAAGAAGGTGTGGGTTTTGTTTTCATTGACTTTGTTATTTAATAAGGGCAAGTCAATCAATTGTAATCCATACAAACTATTTGCTAGCTCAAACTTAGAAAGATTTGCATACCAAGCTGAATGGCAAAATAGACCAAAGCTGACCCGCAGACGATATTAATCCAACGGAAAAAGTTTTGTGTCATCCATTGTTTACCCCATGACACCAACCCTGCCATAATAAAGCACCATAATATTGCACCTGCTAGAAAACCAGCAAAGAAAATCGCAAAGTGAACTGGCTGTGGCTTGCCAGCGATGGAGGCAAAAACTGTTGTGCCTAGCCCAGTCCAAAAAACAATATTAAGCGGATTGCTTAAAGAAAGAAAAGCGCCGCTGGCAAAGTCTCCGCGCATAGAAGCAGGTTCGATAGCAAAATCTAGCCCTTTGCCGCTACGAGCGTCTTTGAAAGCGTCCCACGCAAGTTTAAACATTAAGACAATCCCAATCAAGCTGAGGATAGCTTTGGCAATGTTATTTTGAATTAGAAAAGCCAGCCCTGTCAGCGCAATGATTGCCCAAGTTGTATCCCCAACTAGCGAGCCAAACTGAACATATAAGGCAGGAATAAAACCACGTGCCGAACCGCGCCGCAAAGTTTCTGCAGTGATAATGCCGGGTGGGGCGCAAAACGAAATTGCGAGAATAAAGGAAGAGATAAAGAGTGTGCTCATAGTTTTATTAAAAACCTGACAGCTGGCTGCATGCCTGTGGGTGTGCAACCAGCTGTCGGTGTAGGACGAAGCGTTTTACTGTATCTTAGACGTCAAAATACAAGACGTATTCATGAGGAGTTGGGCGCATACGAATCGGGTCTACTTCGTTGACGCGCTTATATTTTATGTATTCTTCGAGCAAATCTGGGGTGAACACTCCGCCTTTGAGCAAGAAGTCGTGATCTGCTTCAAGCGCATTAAGTACCTCGCCTAGTGAGCTGGGAACTTGCTGAATCAATTTCTTCTCTTCAGCGGGCAATTCGTATAAGTCGCGATCTTGGGGTTTGCCAGGGTCGATCTTATTTAATACGCCGTCCAAGCCTGCCATAAGGATGGCGGCAAAAGCAAGGTATGGATTGCTGGTTGCGTCAGGCGCGCGGAACTCAACGCGTTTGGCTTTGGAGCTTTTGGTAGCAGGGATACGACAAATCGCAGAGCGATTACGTTGTGAATAGGCAATGTTGACAGGCGCTTCATAACCAGGCACTAGACGGCGATAAGAATTGGTTGTTGGTGAAGTAAGCGCGAGCAAAGCAGGAGCGTGTTTGAGCAAACCGCCAATATAATAAATAGCAGTCTGAGAAAGACCTGCGTATCCTTTTTCATCATAGAAGATATTGGTATTACCCTTCCATAAAGAAGAATGAACATGCATACCAGAGCCGTTATCGCCAAAAATAGGCTTCGGCATAAAAGTAACGGTCTTATCATTTTGGCGCGCTACATTCTTGATAATATATTTATAAAGAAGGAGATCATCTGCCATGCGCGTGAGTGTTGTAAAGTTCATGCTCATTTCGCTTTGACCAGCAGTTGCAACTTCATGATGATGCAAGTCCATCGTTACGCCAGCAGCTTGCATCGCTAACATGAATTTATTGCGAAGTTCCTGAAGGGTATCGGTGGGGGATGTGGGGAAGTATCCGCGCTTGGGTTGAATCTGTCCCCCATAGCTAGGGCGGTCGCTGCGGTTACTGCTCCACCAGCCTTCCTCAGATTCGATCGAGAAAGAGGCTTCATGCGGTGTAGATGTGTAACGGATGCCATCAAAGACGAAAAATTCCGCTTCTGGCGCAAAGTAAGCTGTATCAGCGAGACCTGTGCTTTTTAAATACGCCTCAGCTTTTTGCGCAACATAACGTGCATCACGTGAGTAGGCTTCTTCGGTAAATGGGTCAAATACATTACAAGAGATCACCAAAGTTGATGTTATTGCTGTTGGGTCAATAAATGCAGTCTCTGGATCAGCCTTGAGCAGCATGTCTGATTCGTGAATTTCCTGAAAGCCGCGAATGGATGAACCATCAAAAGGAATGCCCTCCTTGAAAAAATCTGCGGTTAAGCGCTGTACAGGCATAGTAAAGTGTTGCCACGTTCCTATTAAATCGACGAAACGCAAATCTACGACCTGAACTCCTTTTGCCATTTCTAAAACATCTTTTACTGTCTTTGCCATTGGAAATTCTCCTTTATTTTTTTGATCTTATAATGATGACTGCAGGATTATAGAACTTAGATGGTAAGTCAGTCTATTACCCAAACGGGTACTTACCTTTTGCCACTTATAAACGCGGAAATTTATTTTAATCAATAGGTTGACTAGACAACTTTGCGAAGGTAAAATGAGAGTGCTTTACCCAAAGGGTAACCATGTCCATATATAAATTTCTTGTCTACAATAATAACGACCCTCGAAACGCTGGCCTTTTAACCGATGCCCATGTTCTTGGCTTTCAGCATTTGCAAAGCATCGTTATTCACGACCTTTACTTCATTGAAGGCCAACTGCCACAAGAAGGATTGCAGCAGTTGGCCCTCAAGCTTTTAACAGACCCCGTGACTCAATCCGCTTCCTGGATGGAACTACCCGCGCCTCTTTCCCCTGCCGAAACCGATTCAGTTATTCTGGAAGTTGCCCTTCGCCCCGGTGTCACGGACCCTGTTGCCGAACAAATTGTTCGCGCAGCGCATCAGATTGGCATTTACGGAGTCCATCGCGCAGCCACAGGCCAGCGTTTTATCCTTCGCTTCGACTCATCCATATCATCCTCCGAATCCATCCGCTTATCCACTACTGCAATATCCGCTGCCTTATTAGCCAACAACGTCATCCACCATTGGACAATCGGCGAAATCACCCCATCATTCCCCGAAGAACTTGCTTCAAGCGGACTCGTTGAAATAATCTCCATCCGCAATCTATCAGCAAATGAATTGCTCGCGCTTTCCAAAGAACGTCGCGCAGCTTTAGACTTGCCTGAAATGCAAGCAATTCAAAATTATTTTATCAAAGAACAGCGTGACCCATCAGATGTTGAATTTGAAACCATCGCCCAAACCTGGAGCGAACATTGTGTACATAAAACCTTCAAGGCGAAAGTTACACTTGATGATGGCCAGGTCATTGATTCATTGATCAAAACATATCTCAAATCCGCAACAGATAAGATCAATGCGCCCTGGGTCATCTCTGCATTTATAGACAACGCTGGCATCATTGACTTTGACGATGAATTCGAAATTTCATTCAAAGCCGAGACGCATAATCACCCGTCAGCAGTAGAGCCATTTGGCGGAGCAAACACAGGCGTCGGCGGAGTTGTACGCGACGTGCTTGGAGTCAGTGCAAAACCTATCGCGAATACAGATATCCTTTGTTTTGGTCCGCAGAATTTGGATCCAAAATTTTTGCCGGAAGGCGTTCTTCACCCACGCCGCATTCAATCAGGTGTGGTGGCTGGCGTGCAGGATTATGGAAATAAGATTGGCATCCCGACTATCAACGGCGCGATTCTGTATGACGAAGGCTATATAGCCAATCCATTAGTTTTTTGCGGATGCGTAGGCATTGCTCCCAAAGGCCTGCATCGCAAAGACCCACAAGTTGCAGATCGAGTGATTGTTCTTGGCGGTCGCACAGGGCGTGACGGCCTACGCGGTGCGACCTTTTCTTCCATGACAATGGATGCGCAAACAGGAGATGTCTCTGGCGCATCTGTTCAAATCGGTGACCCCATTACTGAAAAAGGATTGATTGATGTCATTATCCGCGCTCGGGATTTGAAACTTTACAACGACATTACTGATTGTGGCGCAGGTGGTTTATCTTCTGCTGTTGGCGAGATGACATCAACTATAGGCTGCGACGTTGACTTAACTCAAGTCCGCTTGAAATACCCAGGTCTCGCTCCATGGGAGATCTGGCTTTCCGAAGCGCAGGAGCGCATGGTACTGGCCGTTGCACCTGAAAAGATTTCAGCATTACACAAATTATGCGAGACCTTCGACACAGAACTAACAGACATCGGCGAATTCACAGGTAAAGGTCGCTTAATTGTTCGTTATGGCGAAACTGTTGTCGTAAACATGGACAACGAATTTTTACACAATGGCATCCCGCAAAGACAATTAAAAGCAGTCATCGAAAACCCATCCATCCGTTTATCCGCTTCAAAATCCGTTCCACAAGCCGTTCCACAAGCCGTTTCTCAAACCCTGCTTAACTTTCTCTCCTCCCCAAATGTCGCCAGCAAAGCCCACGTCATCCGCATCTACGACCACGAAGTACAGGGTGGAACAGTCGTCAAGCCATTAACGGGAGTCGAAGCAGATGCCCCGTCCGATGCAGCCGTGATCAAGCCCATCGGCACGAAAGGGATGAAAGGTATAGTGCTTTCAAATGGAATTAATCCTGAATACGGAAAACGTAATGCCTATAAAATGACATGGTCTGTCATGGATGAAGCCATTCGCAACGCAGTCGCTGTCGGTGCGGACCCTGAACGCATTGCCGTGCTCGATAACTTTTGTTGGGGTGATCCACTTCGCCCCGAAACAATGGGCTCACTGGTTGAAGCCTCTCGCGGCTGTCACGATGCGGCTTTGTTTTACGGCACACCATTCATCAGTGGAAAAGATTCACTCAACAACGAATACCTCGGCGCGGATGGATTGCGCCACGCCATCCCGCCCACATTATTGATTTCCGCGATTGGCATCATTCACGATGTTCGACAGGCCATCACAATGGATCTGAAGGAAGCACATAATATTATTTATTTGGTTGGTGATTTTTCTGCAGAACAAAAAACTGTCCCAGATGTCCCCGTTTCCGCACCACAGGTGTACCGCGCCCTACATCAAGCCATCACCAGCGGACTTATCCGCTCGGCACATGATTTGAGCGAAGGCGGCCTCGCTGTCACTGCCGCTGAAATGTGCATCGGCGGAAGGCTTGGCATGGACATCAGCTTTGAATCATCTGCACTCTTCACCGAGGTCAATGGATGCTTACTCGTTGAAGTTACACCAGTGAATGTAGCCGCTTTTGAATCGCAACTTGACAATCTCCCATATAAACAAATCGGCACAGTCACACAAAATCCATTTTTCAACATTCTTGAATCCGCTTCCATATCCGTTACCGACCTAGTCCACGCATTCAACAACCCTAACCATTTATGAAACCAAAAGCCCTCATCCTCCAAGCCCACGGCTCCAATCGCGATTTTGACGTGATGGAAGCGCTGACCCTCGCAGGCGCAGATGCGACCGGGATTCCGCTCAACGAATTGCGAATGAATAAAACGCTTCTCTCGGACTTTCAACTGCTCGTTGTTCCTGGCGGCTTCTCCTACGCTGACGCATTAGGGGCAGGCAAATTACTCGCGCTTGACCTCGCATCGTATTTTGAAGAAGAAATATCAGCATTTGTCTATGCTGGTAAACCCGTCATTGGAATTTGCAATGGATTTCAAGCCTTGGTGAAATCAGGTATCTTGCCTGGAGAAAAGTATAAAGAAAGAGGAAAGAAAGAAGCCTCGTCTACCTTAACTTTTAACGAGAAAGGCCACTTTGAGTGTCGTTGGGTAACCATTAAACCAGTTTCAAAAAATTGTATTTGGACAAAAAATTTAATTGAAAATATCACCTGTCCTATCGCACATGGCGAGGGTAATTTTCAAACTAACGACCTCTTTCCTCTTTCTTCATTCATCGAACAAGACCAAATTGCTCTCGCTTATACCCATACAAGTGGCTCGCTTGCAAACGGCGAATACCCCACTAATCCGAATGGCTCAACCCTTGATATTGCAGGTATTTGCAACCCACAAGGCAATGTGCTCGGCTTGATGCCGCATCCTGAAAATCACATCCGCACCTGGCAGCATCCACGCCATACACGCGGCGAATCAAGCGGAAGTGGACTTAAGTTATTTGAAAACGGTGTGAAATACGCCAGCAATTAATAAAAACGGAGAAACAATGATTTCAAAAGAAAAACTTGCCGAACTATTACCTCAGGCACTGGCCGAAACAAATTTACCTTTATCGAACAAGCAATCTGGCAAAGTGCGTGATTGGTACAATCTACCCAACGGACAAAGATTGATCGTCACCACAGATCGCCTGTCTGCGTTTGATATTATTCTGGCAAAAATTCCCTTCAAAGGACAGGTGCTGAATCAATTATCTGCATGGTGGTTTGAGCAGACTCAAGACATCATCCCAAACCATATTGTTTCATTGCCCGATCCGAACGCAGCCATCGTGCGGACAGCTGAACCAATTTTAGTAGAAGTGATCGTGCGCGGATATATCACGGGCGTCACATCCACAGCCTTATGGTATCGCTATTCACTGGGCGAACGCGATATTTATGGATATCAATTTCCAGAAGGCTTGCAAAAAAATGCGCTTCTGCCCGAGCCGATTATTACTCCCACAACTAAGGGTGGAGCAACTGGTCATGACGAACGATTGACTTGTGCAGAAGTGGTCGAAAAAGGTTTGTTGGATAAAAAGACATGGGATCAAGTGCAATCTGCAGCCCTCGCCATATTCAAACGCGGGCAGGAAGTGGCTGGTAAAGCAGGTCTAATTCTTGTGGATACCAAATATGAATTTGGCATCGCTGCTGATGGCAGTGTGGTATTGATCGACGAAGTTCACACACCCGACTCATCCCGCTTTTGGAAAGTAGATTCATATCAAGAACGGTTCTCGGCTGGCGAAGATCCTGAAAACTTTGACAAAGAATTTGTCCGCATTGCATATGCAGATAAAGGCTATCGCGGCGCTGGCGCGATCCCATCCATGCCAGATGAATTATGGGCATCCGCCAGCGAACGCTATATCCAGATATATGAAATGTTGACGGGAACAACTTTTGAAGCAGGAAGTTATCCAATTGAACCCAGATTGCTCTCGAATTTGAAGAAGTCAGGAGTGATTTCATAATGTCAAAACCATTGATCGTTATTTTGATGGGTTCCAAAGCGGACCTAGATCACTGCACAAAAATAGCGGATGCCTGCAAGGGATTTGGCATCGAAACCGTATTACGGATCGGGTCTGCACACAAGACGCCTGAGCATGCAGCTTCAATATTAAAAGAATACGAAGCGGACGACCGTCCGAAGGTGTACATCACTGTTGCAGGAAGAAGTAATGCCTTGAGCGGATTTACTGATGGGTATGTCAGCGCTCCAGTGATTGCCTGCCCGCCGCCTTCGGAATCATTTGGCGGCGCAGACGTGTTCTCTTCTCTGCGGATGCCTTCGGGGATTGCGCCTGCGGTGGTGCTGGAACCTTTCAATGCGGCGTTGTTGGCGGCAAAAATTTTCGGCATAACGAATGTTGAAGTACGGGAACAGGTCAAGGCGAGTCAGAAGCGGGCGGCGGAAAAAATCCTTGAGGACGATGCCAGTGTTCGATAGTCAAATGTGTTTTGGACTCGAGGATGACCATCCACACGAAGAATGCGGTGTGATCGGAATCTTTGCTCCAAACGAAGATGTTGCGCGCATGACTTTCTTTGGGTTGTATGCGCTGCAGCATCGCGGACAGGAAGCGGCGGGCATGGCGGTCGCAGACGGACAGATCATGTCTATACATAAAGGCGTTGGTTTGGTTTCGCAAGTATTCACGCCCAATATCATGGCGGACCTAAAAGGCCATTACGCCATCGGTCATACACGATACTCCACAACAGGCTCATCCTTGTTACGAAATGCCCAGCCATTTATGATCGAAACCATGCATGGACCATTGGCATTGGCGCACAATGGAAATCTGATCAATTCCACAGAATTACGAAATGAATTAATGGAACAAGGTGTGGGATTTTCCTCTTCATCGGATACTGAAGTGATGACAATGATGCTCGCGCGTAATGGCGAGAAGACATGGGAAGAGCGCATTAAACACGCGATGAAAAAATGGATCGGTGCATATTCATTGGTGATCTTGACGCGTGATTGTGTGTATGCGGCACGTGACCCGTGGGGCTTTCGTCCCTTGTGTATTGGGTTATTACCAAGCGGCGGACATGCAGTCGCTTCAGAAGTAGGTGCGTTGCAAACGTTGGGCTGTGAGGCAATACGTGATGTAAAACCTGGTGAGGTTGTCTCGCTTTCCAATAGTGCATTGAAAGTGATGCAGGCACTTCCATCAGTTTCGCCTTCAGCGATGTGTATATTTGAACATATCTATTTTGCACGTCCTGATCAAACTTGGGACGGGATCAATGTTCATCACGTACGCCAGAGATTGGGCGAGGAATTGGCGCGAGAAGTTGAAAATCAATTAGGCGCTGACTATAGCGATGTGGTCATTCCCGTGCCCGATTCATCAGTACCTGCGGCGATTGGTTTTTCTCATGTAAGCAACATTCCTTACAATGATGGTTTTATCAAAAACAGATACGTTGGGCGGACTTTCATTGAGCCGACCGACTCACTACGCAAACGCGGCGTGGCTTTGAAATTCAATGTAATCAACGAAAACATTCGCGATAAACGCGTAGTCATGATCGACGATAGTATTGTGCGCGGCAACACCACGGGACCATTGATCAAGTTGTTGCGCAACGCTGGCGCAAAGGAAGTTCACGTTGCAATTACCTGTCCGCCAATCGGACACCCCTGCTTCATGGGTGTGGACATGGGACGACACGACGACTTGATCGCATATAAACGCTCGGTGGATGAAATCCGCGAATTTGTTGGCGCAGATAGTTTATATTTTCTGTCAGTAGATGGCATGATGCGTGCACTTAACCGCAAGGAAGGTTTTTGTCAGGCTTGTTTTACGGGGCAATATCCAATTCCAGTTGACTTGTCGAATGTCAAGACTGGTTTTGAAAAGGTGACGAAATAAATATGAATGTCTTGATTATCGGTTCTGGCGGGCGTGAACATGCGATTGCATGGAAAGTGGCTCAGTCGCCGCGTTTGTCGAAACTTTATATTGCACCTGGGAATCCAGGTACGCTGACTTGCGGCGAAAATGTTTCCTTGGATACAAGTGATCATGCAGCAGTTGTCCGCTTTTGCAAAGACAAACAAATTGATCTCGTAATCGTTGGACCTGAAATTCCGCTCGCAGCGGGTTTGGTGGATTCACTCTCAGAGAGTGGAATCCACTGCTTTGGGCCGAAGCAGGCTGCGGCGCAGATCGAAGCGTCGAAAGTTTTCTCCAAAGATTTTATGCGGCGGCATCATATTCCAACCGCCCGCTATGCCACGTTTACTCAACTCGACGATGCCATTCGTTATTTAGAATCTGTTGATTATCCAATTGTGATCAAGGCTTCAGGGTTAGCTGCGGGTAAAGGTGTGATTTTGCCTGAAACATTTGAAGAGGCAAAGTCCACGCTTGAATATATTTTGATTGACAAAACATTTGGCAATGCAGGCTCAGAAGTTGTCATCGAAGAACGTCTCAGCGGACAGGAGGTTTCGCTGATGGCATTCACAGATGGTACTATGATTGTTCCGATGCTGCCCGCTCAAGATCACAAAAGACTGCTGGATGACGATAAAGGTCCGAACACAGGAGGCATGGGAGCATATGCGCCCGCCCCAGCATTTACAACGGAGATGATGAACGAAGCACTGGAAACAGTTTTGAAGCCTGCGATTAATGGGATGCGCATGGAGGGCAATCCATTCGTTGGTGTTCTATATGCGGGTCTGATCTTAACGGAAAATGGACTCAGCGTTCTGGAATTTAACGCTCGCTTCGGCGACCCTGAAACGCAAGTTGTGCTTCCACTACTAAAAACAGATTTACTTGATATTGCCGAAGCGTGCGCCAATGGAACTTTGGCGAATGTAAATATCAAATGGAAAAAAGGCACAGCAGTATGTGTTGTCTTGGCGGGTAAGGGCTATCCCGAGAAAGTTGAAAGTGGAAAGTCTGTGAAGCTTAAATCGTTGCCGCAAAATATGGTTTGTTTCCATGCAGGGACAAAACAAGATGGAACGAATGTAATTACATCTGGCGGACGGGTATTAGGCCTCACCGCATGGGCAAGTGATATATCTGAAACAATCGAGAAAGTCTACGCAAACATAGATAAAATCTCATTCGATGGAATGCAATACCGAAAAGATATTGCTAATCGCGCGCTGGATGGAGAAAAATGACCCAATCGAATTATGCCTCATCTGGTGTAGATATTGACGCAGGCAATCGCGCCGTGGAATTAATGAAAGATGCAGTCAAGTCAACCTACAATCCATCCGTCTTAGCTGGCATCGGTTCTTTTGGCGGACTCTTTGACATATCCGCTTTGAAAGAAATGAGTTCACCCGTTTTAGTTGCATCCACAGATGGAGTTGGTACCAAAGTAAAACTGGCCTCATCTGTTGGGCGTTATCGGGGCATCGGGCACGATATTGTCAATCACTGCATCAACGACATCCTCGTGCAAGGCGCACGTCCCCTATTTTTCATGGATTACTTCGCCACCTCCAAATTGAATCCTCATGAAACCGCTGAAGTAGTGACTGGTATCGCCGAAGCATGCAAAGAATCTGGTGCTGCACTCCTTGGTGGTGAAACCGCTGAAATGCCTGGTGTGTATCAACCAGGTGAATTCGATGTCGCAGGGACCATCGTCGGCGTATTGGAGCGAGGCGAGATTCTTCCACGCTCAGACCTCAAAGCAGGTGACGTGTTGATCGGCTTGAAATCCAGCGGACCTCACACAAACGGCTATTCATTGATTCGTAAAATCTTTGCGGACGTTTCACTTGAATCCATTAATCCTGAGCTTGGTTGCTCACTTGCGGACGCTCTTCTTGCCCCACACCGCTCTTATTATTCTGTTCTCTACCCACTACTTTCTGAAGTCAAAGCACTTGTCCACATTACTGGCGGCGGATTCATTGAAAATATCCCGCGCATTTTGCCTGATGACCTAGATGCGAAAATTCAACTGGGCTGGTGGTTTGTTCCTCCACTGTGGAATCTCATTCAACAAACAGGACAAATTGCCAGAGAAGAAATGTACCGAGTCTTCAACATGGGCATCGGCATGGTCGTTATTGTAGACAAAACTAAAGTTGTTGAAATTCAAAAGCTGATTCCCGAAGATTCATTTATCATTGGCGAATTAGCTTTAGGCGAAAAGAAAACGCGATTAATTTCATAATCTGTTTCCGTTCGTATATCCGATCGTAATCCGCTCCAACAGCTACAAGGAAATAACCAATGACATCTTCTCTCCCCCTCCGTTACGGAGCCAATCCACAACAAGCTCCCGCACGCGTCTTCATGTCATCTGACACTGACTTGCCCATCATAATATTGAATGGCGCACCTGGTTATATCAACTTGTTGGACGCGCTTAACGCCTGGCAGCTTGTCCGCGAACTCAAATCCGCATTGAATTTGCCTGCCGCGGCTTCGTTCAAGCATGTCAGCCCTGCGGGTGTGGCAGTTGCCAATCCTTTATCAGATGTTCTCAAGAAATCATATTTTGTAGGCGATGAACTTTCTCCACTCGCCACAGCCTATGCCCGCGCCCGTGGAGCGGATCGTTTATGTTCCTTCGGCGATTTCATCGCACTATCAGATACAGTAGATGTTTCAACTGCGAAACTCATCGCGCGCGAAGTTTCAGACGGTGTGATTGCTCCTGCCTATGAACCAGCCGCACTGGAAATTCTCAAAGCTAAGAAACAAGGGAAATACGCCGTCGTTCAAATTGACCCAAATTATGACCCATCATCCATGCAGGAAATTCGTGAAGTCTTCGGCGTACGCTTTGAACAACATCGTCATAACCGTCTCGTTACGCCTGCAGATTTCACAAATATTGTTACAGCCAAAAAGGATCTGTCCGAATCCGCCATCCGCGATCTCACCATAGCGTGGATCACCCTCAAGTACACCCAATCCAATTCCGTTTGTTTTGTTGTGGATGGCCAAGCCATCGGCGTTGGGGCTGGCCAGCAATCGCGAATTCATTGCGTACGTCTCGCAGGTCAAAAAGCGGACTTGTGGTTTCTACGCCAACATCCGACTGTTTTGGACCTACCCTTCAAAGCAGGCATCAGACGCCCAGACCGCGACAACGCCATCGATCAATTTTTACGCGACGATGTAACCAACAATGAAAAAGCGGATTGGGATAACATCTTCGCTCACGCGCCCCGACAACTGACTCTAGAAGAAAAACAGCAGTGGCTCTCCAAGCTGGATTCAGTCACCCTCGGCTCTGATGCCTTCTTCCCTTTTCGCGACAGCATTGCTCGCGCCGCCGCCAGTGGCGTGAAATATGTTTTGGAACCAGGCGGCTCCACACGTGACGATGTTGTCATCCAAGCCGCGAATGATTATGACATGACCATGATTTTTTCTGGCGTTCGACTCTTTCATCACTAAACTCATAACTAATGGCTGCTCTCTCCCGCTTCGTTGTTCTTATCTCTGGTAACGGCTCCAATTTGCAAGCCATCCTTGATGCTTGTGCAAGTGGCGAATTGGCTGCCTCCGTTTTATCAGTCATTTCCAACAAAGCAGATTCATACGGATTGACACGCGCCCGCAGCGCAGGAATTGAAGCCGTCCATTTTGCGAAACTGGAAAACGAGACGCGCAATGAGTTCGACACGCGACTAGCCAACTATGTGGCTAGCAAACAACCCGACTACATTATATTAGCTGGCTGGATGCGAATTCTTTCCTCAACCTTTTTATCCGTATTTCCAAATCGTGTCATCAATATTCATCCCGCCCTGCCAGACACATTTCCCGGCACGCACGCCATTGAACGTGCCTATCAAGCATATCAACGCGGCGAAATAAATCACACAGGTGTCATGGTTCACCTCGTCCCTGACGAAAGCGTTGATAATGGTCCTTTGCTCTCGACAGAAATTGTCTCTATTCATCCAAACGACACGTTAGAATCTCTTGAAGCTCGTATTCATATACTAGAGCACAAACTTTTTGTAAACACACTGAAAACCCTAATTAAAGAAACTACTCATTAACATCCGATTATTCGTTTCAAATCCGTTACTCAAAAGGAACTATCTAATGCCCATTGCCATTCTCTCCGTTCACGATAAAACTGGAATTCTCGAATTCGCCCAAGGTCTCTCCGCCCTCGGTTGGACTCTGCTCGCCTCCGGCGGCACCGCTAAACTTCTTCGCGATCACAAAATATCCGTTACCGAAGTTGCCGATTACACAAAGTCACCAGAGATTCTTGGCGGGCGCGTGAAAACCTTACACCCTGCAATTCATGGCGGCTTGCTCGCCCGCCCAACTGATGCCGATCACAAGGAACTCCTTAATCTCGGCTGGGATTTTATTGATCTTGTGGCTGTAAACTTGTATCCCTTTGAAGCAACCATTGCAAAAGCGAATGTCACATATGATGAAGTCATTGAAAACATAGATATCGGTGGAGTCACCTTGATTCGCGCGGCAGCAAAAAATCATGAGCGCGTCACCCTTGTTTGCGATCCATCCGATTACAATGATATTCTCTCGACTTTGCAAAACGGCGAAATTCCATTTGCAACCCGCAAGAAACTCGCCGTCAAAGGATTTCAATCCACTGCGCATTACGACGCAATGATCTCAGGATATCTCAACAATGACTGATACTCTTCACGCTCTTTCTCCATTAGATGGCCGCTATGCGGAAATGACTGCCCTATTGAGTGGATTCTTTTCCGAGTTCGCTTTTCTACGCGATAGGGTCCGCGTCGAACTGGACTTTTTAGCTGCTCTTTCCAAAACTGGCTTGACTCGCCCTTTGAGCGACTCTGAATCTGCGCAGCTTGAATCCATTAAAACAAACTTCTCATCCGCAGATGCAGAGTCTATTCTCGCATACGAACGCAAAACACGACACGATGTCAAAGCTATTGAATATTTCATACAGGAAAAACTGCAAGGCGCTTCTCTGCAAGAGTTTATTCCGTGGATTCATTTTGGGTTGACTTCTGAAGATACCAATAGCTTGGGGCAAGCGATTGCATTAAACGAATCGCGAACAAATATTATTATCCCTGCGCTCAATAGTCTACTATCAGCTTTATCCGATTTCGCTGTCCGTTCCCGCGCTGTTCCTATGCTCGCGCGCACACATGGACAGTTTGCTGTTCCAACCACTTTAGGAAAAGAATTCGCGGTGTATATTGCCCGCCTCAAAAAGACTCGTGATGAAATCTCGGCGTTTCGCTTCGAAGCCAAATTGACAGGCGCGGTTGGCAACTTCAACGCTTTGCAATCTGCCGCGCCCCAAGTGGATTGGATTTTATTCAGCGAAAATTTTGTTTCAAGTTTTGAACTTGAGCCTAACTTGATCACAACCCAAATCTTGCCGTATGATAATTGGGTGCGTTACTTCGATCTTATTCGCTTGACCAATTCCATTTTGATTGACTTTGCGCAAGATATTTGGCGCTACATTAGCGATGGATATTTGAAACAAGCAGTTGTAGATAGTGAAGTAGGTTCATCAACCATGCCGCAGAAAGTTAATCCAATTGACTTTGAAAATGCGGAAGGTAATCTTGGTATCGCAAATTCTCTATTCGTGCATTACGCACAAAAGTTGACAATCTCCCGCTTGCAACGCGACTTGTCCGATTCAACTGTGCGCCGCACTTTTGGCACGGGATTAGGTCACAGCCTGATTGCCTGGACCAATCTCCAGCGTGGTATGAAGCGTATTGCTCCTGATGAAGAAAAACTCAAAGCAGAATTAAATGCTCATTGGGAAGTCATCTCCGAAGGCGCGCAAACCATCTTGCGTGCGGTTGGAAAACATGATGCGTACGAGTTAATCAAAGAGCAAACACGCGGGCGTGTCTTGACCGAAGCTGAATATAAAAAATGGGTCGATGTAATTGACGTGGATGATGAAACGAGAAAGAGATTAAAGAGTCTTTCTCCACAATCTTATATTGGCTTAGCCATTCAGTTAATAGATAGATTGATTGATTAGTGCTTGCCAAATCCGATTTCCATTGATATACTGCCAACCATTATGAACTCAGTTTTCGCGCCCAGCCATCATGCTCATCATCACATCCCCCTGAAAGATCGGGAGAATCTTTGCGCGTACCTGAACTAGCTGTCACAGGATAGTGTGCTTTTTTTCATCACTCCCGATCATTGATCGGGAGTTTTTGTTTTCAGTACCCATCTCATCTCACTTCAAGGACCATGTATGTTCTCACAACAAAATGTTCGACTCTCACTTCCATCCAAAGGACGTCTCGAAACTGGCGTGCTGGAATTTTTATCTGAATCTGGTTTGAAGATATTCAAACCTAATCCACGTCAATATCAGGCTGAATTGCCAGCATTGCCTGAGTTGGGTGTCATCTTCCAGCGCCAAGGTGATATTGTTGTCAGCGTGAAACAGGGCAGTATTGACTTTGGTATTACAGGTTTGGATATGCTTGAAGAAAAAGGAGGCAGCAATGGCGACATTCTCATCTTGCATGACTCGCTCGGCTTTGGCAGCTGCGCCTTAAAACTTGCAGTCCCTGAATCATGGAAAGATGTAACTGATATTGCCACGCTTAAAACATACGCTGCGTCTTTGAGCATACCTTTGCGCGTCGCAACAAAATTTCCGGTTCTAACTGAGCGGTTTCTCAATCAACATAATATTGTGCACTCGCTGATCGTCGCCGAAGGCACACTTGAAAGCGCGCCAACCATTGGCTATGCCGATATGATCTCTGATCTTGTTTCTTCTGGTCAAACTTTAATAGATAATCGTTTGCGTCCGTTGCCCGATGGTGTCATTCAAAAATCACAAGCCGTGCTGATCGCGAATCGCAATGCCTTGCAATCCCGCCCCGAAGTTTTGGAAATGGCGCGCCGCTTGCTCGAATATATTGAAGCACACATGCGCGCCAAAGATAATGTACTGGTCATTGCAAATATGCGCGGCGAAAATGCAGATGTGATCATTCAAAAAATATTTACACAAACCAGCGTCGGCGGCTTGCAAGGACCAACCATCAGTCCGATCGGTGTGCGCGCTGGAACGCCGAATTGGTTTTCAGCTACCGTTGTTGTGCGCCGCGATCATTTGCCGCAAGCCATCTCAGAATTGCGCCTCATCGGTGGCAGCGGCATTATCGTTTCGCCCATCACTTATATTTTTGAAGAAGAGCCGCCGCGTTACAAAGCCATGCTCAACGCGCTCGCATAAGGAGTTAATATGCTTAAACAATACGATCCGCAAACTGCAAAACAAACTATTCTCAAGCGCATGCCGCCCGACGAGTTTCCCGTCAGTCAGCGCGTGCTGGATGGCATCACAAAAATTTTTGGTGAAGCGTTGACTCCCGAACAGGCAGTCACAAAAATTTTGAAGGATGTGAGGATGAACGGCGACTCAGCGTTGAAGAACTGGACTCAAAGACTCGATTCAATCGACCGTCAGCCTGCTCCTGTTTCGAAAGCATTGATCCAATCTGCATTAGATTCGCTCCCGTCCATGCAACGTGATGCCCTCGAAAAAGCCGCCGCCCGCATTGAAGCCTTTCATCGCAAACAGCCTTTAACATCATGGTTTACCAATGAACTCGGCGGCACACTCGGGCAGATCATCCGTCCCATTCAACGTGTGGGGCTATATGTCCCAGGCGGGACAGCTCCATTACCGTCCACTGTTTTGATGAGTGCCATCCCAGCGCGTGTGGCAGGCGTGAAAGATATCGTGATTGTTACACCGCCAATGCAGAATGTAGAAGGCAGAACGCAGAATATGAATTCCGCATTGATAGCTCCTATCATTCTCGCCGCTTGCGCCATTGCTGGCGTGGACGAAATCTATCCGCTTGGCGGCGCACAAGCTATTGCCGCACTGGCTTATGGCACTGAAACTATTCGACCCGTTGATAAAATTTTTGGACCAGGTAATTTATTCGTCACACTCGCCAAGCGACAAGTCTATGGAGTGGTGGGTATTGACGGATTGGCAGGTCCCACAGAAACCGTGGTCATCGCCGATGAATCCGCGAACCCTGCCTGGGTCGCCGTGGATTTGTTGGCACAAGCGGAACATGATTTTCTGGCATCCGCAATTCTTTTAACGCCTTCGCAAGTATTGATTGAAAAGGTGCAAGTTGAGATAATAAGTCAGCTTGAAAAACTTAGCCGCGCTGAGATTATCGTCGCTTCCCTTGAAAATCGCGGCGGCGCAGTGTTGACTCGTGATCTGGACGAAGCTCTGCAACTTGCAAATGATTATGCTCCCGAACATCTTGCATTATCTGTCAGTGATCCGTGGCGTTGGGTGGAAAAAGTAAATAATGCTGGCGGAGTATTTGTCGGCGAACATTCCTTTGAAGTGCTGGGTGATTATCTTGCAGGACCCAGTCATGTCATGCCGACAGGTGGTTCTGCGCGTTTTGCATCCCCGCTCAACGTAATGGATTTTGTAAAAATTGTCAGCTTGGTCGCGCTGGATGAAAAGACAGTGCAGAATATTAGTCCGATTGCGGCGACGATTGCGAAAGCAGAAGGTTTGGATGCACATGCCAATGCGGCGTTGCTAAGGAGCAAGTAGGTTACGCTTGCAGCGTGACTGTCATGTAATCGTCACGTTGAAAATGTGACCTACAGGAGTTGCCATGAAAATTAGAAAACATCTTGAATCTCTTCCGCCGTACACGCCCATCGAACCGTTTGAAATTTTATCGGCGCGGATTGGGCGAAGCCCTGACCAAATTGTAAAGTTGGATGCGAACGAAAATCCGTATGGACCATTGCCCGCTGTGCGTGAAGCATTGGCAAACCTGGAATTCCCGCATATTTATCCCGACCCTGAAAGCCGCGCCTTGAGGAAGTCACTTGAAACATTTACGGGTGTCCCTGCCGAACATTTGATGGCTGGCTCAGGCGCAGATGAGTTGATTGACCTGTTGATGCGCGTCTTTCTCGAACCGAATGATTGCATCCTTTCCTGCCCGCCGACTTTTGGTATGTACTCCTTTGATGCAGAACTCAATGCCGCACGCTGTATCGAAGTTCCACGCCGCGCAGACTTTTCACTGGATATGGAAGCCATTCGAGAAGCAGTTGAAACGCACAAGCCGAAGCTTTTCTTTATCACGTCGCCGAATAATCCAGATGGGTCGGTGCTTGATAAGCAAACCATTGATGCATTATTGGAGTTACCTACTCTGATTGTATTGGATGAAGCCTACATTGAATTTGCGTGTGAGAATCTTGGCGCAAGTTTGAGCTGCATTCGCGAAGTTCCTGCACGCGAAAATTTAGTAGTTCTACGCACGTTCAGCAAATGGGCTGGGCTGGCTGGTCTGCGAATCGGATATGGAGCATTTCCGCTCTGGCTCATGCCGACTTTGTGGAAATCCAAGCAACCATATAATGTCAACGTGGCGGCGAGTGTGGCGGCGCAGGTTTCCCTGGAACATACAGATGAATTGGTGAAAATTGTCGAGCTATTGAAAGATGAGCGGGCGAGATTGTTTGCGGCGTTGGAAGAAATCCCGTATTTGAAACCATATCCCACTCAATCTAATTTTATTTTATGTCAGGTGATCGGTCGGGATGCGCTTGAACTTAAAACGAAGCTGGCGCAAGAATACGGAATCTTTATCCGCTACTTTAGTAAGCCAGGCTTGCGAGATCATATACGAATCAGCGTAGGCAGACCGCAGGATACGGATGCGCTGATAAAAGCATTGGGATTTTTGATTTACGATTGATGATTTACGATTTTCATCCTTCATCCTTCATCTTTTTCTAAACGGAGAAAACATGCGAACTGTTGAAATATCACGTCAAACAAATGAAACACAAATCGAAATAAAACTGGATTTGAATGGAGTTGGCAAACATGAGATATCCACAGAGGTCGGATTTCTCGATCACATGTTGACTCATCTTGCTGTGCATGGGCTATTTGACCTGACTGTGCAGGCAAAAGGTGACTTGCACATTGATGTTCATCACACCGTTGAAGATGTCGCGCTGGCGTTAGGTCAAGCTTTTGATAAAGCGCTTGGCGACCGCATGGGTATTATCCGCATGGGAGATTGCTTCGCGCCAATGGATGAAACGCTGGTACATGTCGCAATTGACTTGTCGGGTCGTCCGTATGCTGTCGTTCAAGCGGATTGGCATACGCCATATGTCGGTAATATTCCAACAACCTTATTTCCGCATTTCTTTGAATCGTTTGCCGTGACCGCTCGTTGTAATTTGCATGCGCGTGTCTTATATGGACGTGACGACCATCATCAAGCGGAAGCATTATTCAAAGCATGGGCACGCGCGTTGGATGTTGCAACGCAGATTGATCCGCGCCGTGTGGGTGTGATCCCATCTACAAAAGGAGTTCTGTAATGCGAAATTAATTTCGCATTACAGAGGAAAGCAAAATGAAAGAAGTTGTATTAATAGATGCAGGCACGGGCAATCTGCGTTCTGTGCAAAAAGCTTTGGAACATATTGGCGCAAATGTCTTACGCACTGATGATCCAAAGCAAGTAATGGCTGGTACAAAAATAATCCTTCCAGGTGTGGGAGCGTTTGGCGATTTTATGTCTGGGTTGCGCGCGCGTGGATTGGAGTCTGTGATTAAAGATGTTGCGGCGCGCGGAGTTCCTTTGCTTGGGATTTGCGTGGGCATGCAAGCCTTGTTTGATGTGGGCGAGGAGATGGGCAAGCACAAAGGTCTTGGATTATTGCCTGGGCGAGTGGTGCGCTTTGCAGAGTCGCTATCAGTGAAGATTCCGCATACGGGGTGGAATCAACTTGCAGTTGAGAGAGATGCGTTGTTATTTGATCAGGTCAATGCTGAGGCGTATGTTTATTTCAACCATTCGTATTATTGTCAGCCGTGGAATTCATCCGATGTGATCGCAACAGCAGATTATGAATTGCAATTTGCGTGCGCTGTGCAACGCGAAAATATTTTTGGTGTGCAGTTTCATCCAGAGAAAAGTCAGGCAGTGGGTTTGCAAATCTTAAAAAACTTTTTGGAGGTGAAATGATTATTTATCCTGCGATTGATTTGCGCGGCGGCAAAGTGGTGCGTTTGAAAGAAGGCGACCCTGCGCGCATGACCTCTTACAGCGACGACCCCGCCGAGACGGCGAAGCGTTGGTTGATGATGGGCGCGAAGTGGCTGCATGTGGTTAATCTCGATGGCGCGTTTGGCGAAGGTGACGATTTGAATCAAAAAGCGCTTGTTTCCATTTTGAATATTGCAAATGAATTTGGCGCGCATGTGCAATTTGGCGGCGGGGTACGTTCATTGGATTTGGCGGCGCAGGTTTTGAGTTTGGGAGTGAGTCGAATTGTGCTCGGCACGATTGCAGTTGAACAACCCGATGTAGTTGCTGATGTTATAAAAAATTTCGGCGCGAAAAAAATTGCGGTTGGAATTGACGCGCGGGATGGAATGGTGCGCGTGCGTGGATGGAAAGATGACGGCGGAATTTCTGCACAAGACCTCGCGCTTCAATTGCGGACCATTGGACTGGCTACGGTTATCTTTACAGATATTCGCAGGGACGGTTTGGGCAGTGGGCTGAATATCGTTGCAACGCGTGAGTTAGCTGATGTAAGCGGACTCGATGTGATTGCTTCGGGTGGTGTGCATACGATTGAGGATGTGATCGCTGCGCGAGATGCAAATCTTGCAGGTGTAATTATTGGGCGGGCTTTGTATGAAGGGACGATAGATTTGAAAGTGGCACTGGAGTCCAACGCCTCCTGACGTTGGACTTGTTACTCAAAAGTTTGGAGACTTTTGAGTCCGAATAGGAGGAGTTCTATGTTAGCAAAAAGAATTATTCCATGTCTTGATATCAAGGATGGGCGCGTAGTGAAAGGCGTGAACTTTGTCAACTTGCGTGATGCGGGTGATCCTGTGGAGCAGGCGCGTTTATACGATGCGCAAGGCGCGGATGAACTTGTCTTTCTGGATATTTCTGCAACGCATGAAGGACGTAAAACTACTTTGGATTTAGTCAGCCGTGTGGCGGAAACTGTTTTTATGCCATTAACTGTTGGCGGCGGTATAAACACAGTGGATGATATGCGTAATTTATTATTGGCGGGCGCGGATAAGGTCAGCGTAAATTCGGCGGCGGTGAAGCGACCCGAATTGTTATCGGAGGGCGCGGCGCGTTTTGGTGCGCAGTGTGTTGTGCTGGCAATTGATGCGCGCAGAAATGGTTCAAGTTGGGAAGTCTATGTCAATGGCGGGCGCGTGCCTACTGGCTTGGATGTAATCGAATGGGCGGTGCGCGGAGTACAACTTGGTGCTGGCGAAATCTTAATTACCAGTATGGATGCGGATGGTACGCTCGCAGGCTATGACATTTCGCTGACTTGCCGAATCGCTGAATCTGTCTCTGTGCCGATCATTGCTTCGGGTGGGGCGGGTATGTCGTCCCATTTTGTATCGGTGCTGACAGATGGCAAAGCGGATGCCGCGCTGGCGGCGTCACTTTTTCATGATGGGAAGTTGAAGATACCCGATTTGAAAAAGGAGTTGCAATTGTTAAATGTGCCTGTGCGAATGTCTCCAACGGATCGCTTCGCGAACGGATGAATATTCGTTAGTTCAAGTGAGGAGAAAAATTATGGAAAATATGGTGAGTAAAAAAATAAAATTTGATGAAAATGGACTCGTCCCTGCAATTGTGCAGGATGCGGATACAAATGAAGTGTTGATGCTGGCGTATTTAAATGCTGAGTCTTTGGAACTCACACTGTCTACTGGTGAAACGCATTTCTGGTCGCGCAGTCGTGGGGAGTTATGGCATAAGGGTGCGACTTCGGGAAACATTCAGCGCGTAGTCGAAGTCCGCGTGGATTGTGATGCGGATACGTTGTTGATTTTGGTTCAACCTGCGGGTCCTGCTTGTCATACGGGTGAACGCAATTGTTTTTATAGAACCATGTAGGTCACGCTTTTAGCGTGACTATTTTGTGAATAAAGCCGTCACGTTGAAAACGTGACCTATGGAGAATACAAAATGAGCATTCAAT